>DGQO01000147.1:3950-13269 GCA_002400445.1 Chitinophagaceae bacterium UBA4412 | reverse complement strand
CAATAAAAGCCTCTGTCACACCCAGGAAGGACAAATGTTTTTCTACCGCCTCCATCATTGGTAGGGGTCCGCAGATATAGAAATACTGATTATTGCCAGTGATTTGCTTTTTAAGCAATTCCGGAGAAATATAACCATGCTCATAGCCCGCCCGCTCTTCGTCAGAAAGTATATTAATGAAGTTGTCTCCGAGTAGTTCTTTGAATTTTTCTTCCTGAATAATATCTGCTTTTGTTTTATTTGCAAACAGCAATTTATTATTACCAATTTTCCCCTCTTCCCTAAGATGGTTTAAAATAGCAATGAAAGGTGTAACACCTGCTCCACCTGCAATAAAAACACCTTCGCCTTTGTAGGAAATATCTCCAAACACTTCATGGATCAGGAGTTCGTCGCCTGCCGCAAGCAAAAGGATTTGCTGGGTTACACCATTGTGAGAAGGATAAGTTTTTATCGTAAACTCTATAATCGCATCCTCCGGCTGCGAAGTAAAGGTAAACGGCCGTAATTGGTTTTCCCAGCCTGCTTTNNTAACGATTTGTGCCATAGTATCATTATTTTTTTTGATAAACATGATGTAAGAATTCCTGCCTTACTTTTTCTATTTCAAACTGCCCTGAATAGTGAGCAGTAGTTGTAGCACTATTGGTATCCCTGATGCCCCTTGAAGCTACACATAAATGATCGGCTTCTATAATAACAGCTACGTTATCATGTTGCAGAATATCTTTTAAGGCGGCGGAGATTTGAATAGTCAGGCGCTCCTGTACCTGCGGACGTTTGGCAAAATATTGAACCAACCGGTTTATTTTAGACAACCCGATCACTTCCTTATCGGGAATATATGCCACATGTACTTTCCCAATAATGGGTACAAAATGATGCTCGCAACTAGAATACAAGGTGATATCTTTTTCAATGAGCATGTTCTTATAACCATAGTTATTTTCAAAAAGGCTCATCTCTGGCATATTGCCCGGTTTTAAGCCGGAGAACATTTCTTCCACATACATTTTAGCCACCCGCATTGGCGTTCCACTTAAACTTTCATCGGAAAGATCCAGGCCAAGCGTATGCATGATCCTGGAAAAATGGTATTGAATCTTTTCTATTTTTTCATTGTCATCCAGTTCAAAAGCGTCCTCTCTGAGCGCAATGTCAATGCTGGTATTATGCAGGGCGTTATTGATGATTTGTTCCATAGCAAGCTTTATATTTCTTTTATTCTTTTCATTACATTATTTACGATTGCATCGCAATAGATTAAATTAAATTCATACAGTTCGGCGGCAGAATAGGTTTTCTGTATTTCATTTCTCAGCATTGCCTTGGCCCTGTTTAGCCTCACCTTCACATTGGCTTCACTAATACTGAGCAGGCTTGCCGTTTCAGCTATATTCATTCCCGTAATTTCCCGTAAGGAAAATACCATTCGGTAATCCTTAGGAATTGCACCCAGAGCCATCTCTATGGTATTACCCACTTCACGGTTTTGAATAATTTTGTCGGTATCGTTATCAGCTGTTGTAAACATTGGCGTTAGATGATCAGTCATCTCTTTTGCAGTTTCGTTTTTAAAACTTGATTTGTGCATTTTCCTAAAACAATTGTTCATCATGATACGGATGATCCAGGTTTTAAACTGAGAACGACCTTCAAAATGCGACAGGTTCTTGTAAGCGTCCACAAAGGTATCCTGCATCAAATCCTGGGTATCTTCATGGTTAAAACCATAGGACCGCCCTATTTTATAGAGATAAGGATTAAACCGCCGGACTAACATTTCGTACATCGCTTTTTCCCCGGCTAAAATTTGCCTGATGATTTCTATTTCCGAAAACGCTACACCTGAAGCCATAGTTGATATTTAGTTTGTTTACACTACAATTGCTGAACGCCTCAGCCTCCCAGTATTGGTATATTGCACCCCGTTCATAAGAAAGTCAGGAAACTTATGAGCACCTGCTACAATAACAAGCGCATCAAATATGAATTTCAGAGGGTTAGAGAGTGGCGTAAGGGCCTGGCGTATACTTTTGGTTTCCATTTTCAGTGCTTTACTTATATACCTATTAGAGTACACAACAAATGGAAAGGATACAAAGATGATCGTCTTTTCATGAAACGGCAACCGAACTCCGGAAAATATGAGGATTGTTCCTTGCCAGACTTACTGCTTAATCACTGGTAAATTTCTTCTCCAGGCCTTCCCTTTACTTGCCCTTCAGCTATGCTACAATACCTTAAATTTGCGCCCTATGGCCAAGGGAGGAACAGATACACCTTTAATGATACAGCACAATGCCATCAAGGCTCGCTACCCTGATGCCATCCTGCTTTTTAGGGTAGGAGACTTTTATGAAACCTTTGGCCAGGACGCTATTACCACTGCGGCCGTGCTCGGCATCACCCTCACGAAAAGAAATAATGGCAATTCCGCAGCTTCAGAACTGGCTGGCTTTCCTTACCATGCCCTGGATACTTACCTGCACAAACTGGTAAAAGCTGGATACAGGGTTGCCATCTGCGATCAATTGGAAGATCCTAAAACAGCAAAAGGTATTGTGAAACGTGGCGTTACAGAATTGGTAACACCTGGCGTGGCTACCAGCGATAAAATGCTGGAACATAGCAGCAATAATTTTTTGGCAGCACTGCATTTTACGGAGCAAATGATTGGTATCGCTTTCCTGGATATTTCTACCGGCGAATTCTTTATGGCGGAAGGCGATAAAGAATATGCCGATAAATTATTGCAAAGTCTGCAACCGGCAGAAGTCATTTTTCAGCGCAATAAACAAAAACTTTTCAAAGAAAATTTCGGAAACAGCTTCTTCACCTATCCTTTGGATGAGTGGATTTTTGCATCGGCCTATGCAGAAGAAAGTTTGCTAAAACATTTTGGCACGCACAGCTTAAAAGGCTTTGGTATAGAAAGTAATTCCGAAGGTCTTGTGGCATCCGGCGCTATCCTGCATTACCTCAAAGATACCGAGCATCCGCACCTGCAGCATATCACTTCTCTGCAGCGCATCAGCCGGGAAGAACATTTATGGATGGATCGATTTACCATTCGCAACCTGGAACTGCTCGGAGAGCAAAACAGCCTGCTCAAAACCATCAACAATACGGTAACGGCCATGGGTGCCCGCCTGCTCAAGCGATGGATGCTCATGCCGCTTAAAGATATTGCCCGCATACAGGAACGCCTGGATGCCGTGGAATTTTTAATTAAAGAAACAGATACCAGGAATAAAATAGTTCAACATTTAAAGCAGGCTGGCGATGTGGAAAGACTGGCTGCAAAAGTGCCGCTTAAAAAAATAAATCCACGGGAAGTATTACAGGTTGCTAAAGGACTGCAACAGGCCGCTGCGCTGCGCATTATTTGCACCGGTAGTTCCAATGCTTATTTGAAGCGCCTGGCAGATGGCCTGAATCCCTGCAATTTTATCCTGGAGAAAATTATAAAAGAAATCAATGAAAATCCGCCCGCTATGATCAGCAAGGGTGGGCTCATTGCAACCGGTGTGCATGCAGAACTGGATGAGCTACGGGCCATTGCAAGCGGCGGAAAAAATTACCTGCTGGAGTTACAGCAAAAGGAAGCCCTGAACACCGGCATTTCTTCGCTAAAAATAAGTTTCAATAATGTATTTGGCTACTACCTGGAAGTAACAAACCTGCACAAGACCAAAGTGCCGGAAACCTGGATAAGAAAGCAGACCCTGGCCAATGCAGAGCGCTACATTACGCCGGAATTAAAAGTGTATGAAGAAAAAATTGTGGGCGCAGAAGATAAAATCCTGGCGATAGAGCAGGAACTATTTAACGAACTGCTGGGCGAACTGCAGGATTATATTTCTCCTATGCAGGCAAATGGTCATGTGATGGCCGTACTGGATAATCTCTGCTGCTTTGCACATAATGCCCTTCAATATAATTATAAGAAACCTACACTGCATGATGGTGATGAGTTGCATTTTAAAGGCAGCCGCCATCCTGTTATTGAACGCAACCTGCCACAAGGCGAGCAATACATAAGCAATGATATTTTGCTGGATGCCACGCAGCAGCAACTCATCATTCTCACCGGCCCAAATATGAGTGGCAAGAGTGCTATCCTGCGGCAAACGGCACTCATTACATTGATGGCTCACATGGGAAGTTTTGTACCAGCCGAAGCAGCAAGTGTGCCACTTACAGATAAAATTTTTACCCGTGTAGGCGCTTCAGACAACCTGAGTGGCGGAGAAAGTACATTTATGGTTGAGATGAATGAAACTGCCAGCATCATCAACAATCTCACACCCCGCAGCCTTATTCTGCTGGATGAAATTGGTCGGGGCACTTCTACTTATGATGGTATTTCCATTGCCTGGAGTATTGCAGAATTTATACACCAATCGCCTTGCAAACCAAAAACACTTTTTGCCACACACTACCATGAACTGAACGAATTAGAAAACAAGTTTGAGCGCATCAGGAATTTTCACATCACCAATAAAGAAGTGGGCAACAAAGTAATTTTTTTACGCAAACTAGCGCCCGGCGGCAGCACGCATAGTTTCGGTATTCATGTGGCCCGAATGGCCGGTATGCCAGCATCCCTTATTGACAGGGCAAATGAAGTACTGGCTCAACTCGAAGAAAAAAATGAGAGCTCAGATGATAAGCCATCCGTAACGGAAAAGGTAAAGCGACTGAGCCTGCCCAATATGCAATTGAGTATTTTTGATGCACATTCAGCCACCTTTGAAGATATCCGCAGCTTACTGGAAGCTACTGATATCAACAGGCTCACACCTGTGGAGGCCCTGTTAAAGTTGCAGGAAATTAAAAATAAAATTAAGTAATTCTGCTGCCTCCATGCAGCGCAAAGAGCCGCAACTTTATCATTTAAAGCAGACGCCTGATTATGAGAAAAATATTGCTGGTTTTATTGCTGATGATTTCCATTACACCCGCATTACTGGCGCAAGCCTGCAGCCTGCCTGGTATGACGCCGGGAAGCGCTATACCTGTATGTGGCACTGCTGTTTTTCAGCAGCTTTCTGTTACCAATTGCACCGGCCCTAACGTGGCCAGCCGGGGCTGCAGTATTGGTGTTACTTCTTCCAGTTCGTTTTGGTATAAGTTTACCTGTTACAGTTCCGGCACATTAGGATTTTTAATGAGCGGAATTTCAAATACAGATGATTACGACTGGTGTTTGTTTGACATAACCGGCCGGGATCCGAATGAAGTGTTCTCTAACAGTGCACTGCAGGTATCACTAAATATTTATGGCACCAGTGGCAATGGGTCCGGTGCACCTTTTCCTAATTCTCCCACAGGTTGCAAGCCAGGCGCCAGCGGGGATGTGCACTGCGAAGGAGATCAGGGCTCAAACACTCCGTTTAACCGCATGCCAAACATCACTGTGGGTCACGAATACCTGCTGATGGTAACCAACTGGTCTCAAAGCACAGCCGGATACAGTCTTAGCTTTAGTGGTGGTACCGCAAGTATTACTGATCCACTGGATCCGCACATGAAATATGCAACACCATTCTGCGATCCACGCCTGGTAAAATTGAAGCTGAATAAAAAAATGTTATGCAAGTCACTTGCTGTAAATGGCAGCGATTTTACGCTGGCCCTGCCAGGCTTTTCGGTAGTTTCTGCGCAGGGTATTGGCTGCAGTAATGGTTTTGATATGGACTCTGTACTGATCACTTTAAATGCTCCACTTCCGGCCGGCAACTACGATCTCATTATACAGGATGGTACCGATGGAAATACGCTGGAAGATTATTGCGGAAGAAAAATACCCATCGGCGAAAAAGTGCCATTTACGATTGCCCCACCGGTACCCACGCCCATGGACAGCCTTACCAAACCTGGTTGTGCAAATAATACCCTCGAATTAATTTTCAGGAAGCCCATTCAGTGTGCCTCCATCGCAGCAGATGGTTCAGACTTTCTGCTCTCCGGCCCTTCTGCAGTTGCCGTGGCATCAGCGGCAGGAACATGCAGCTCTGGCAGTACGAATAAAATAACGGTACAGCTTTCTGCCCCGCTGCAGGTAGGTGGTACCTATATCATCACCCTGCGCAGGGGAAGTGATGGTAATACCCTGCTGGATGAATGTTCTCTCGAAACGCCCGCCGGGTCGGCTATTTCCTTTGCTGTAAAAGACACCGTGAATGCAGATTTTACGTACAACATTACCTACGGCTGCAAGAAAAATGTAGTGCAATATCAGCATCCAGGTGCAAATGGAGTGAATAAATGGACCTGGACTTTTGATAATAACATCAATAGTGCTTTGCAAAATCCGCTCATCTCCTATGCAGATTTCAGGGAAAAGAAAGCGCAACTCGTGGTTACGAATGGCGTTTGTTCAGACACTGCGGAGGCATCCCTGTTTTTTGATAATCTATTGCTTGCCAATTTTGAAATCACCTCGTTGGTTTGCCCAAATGACAGTGCTAAAATTCTCAATAAAAGCGAAGGCAGAATCAGCAGTTATCAATGGAGTTTTGGTAATGGACAAACAAGTATTTTGAAGGACCCGCCTGCACAAACTTACCAGGCGGCCAGCGTAACCCGGAATGAAAAAGTGCGCCTTATCGTTTCAAATAGTTATGGATGTTTTGATAGTACGGTGCGCACCATAAAAGTGATTAATAACTGTTACATCGCCGTGCCATCTGCCTTTACACCCAATGGTGATGGTATAAATGACTATCTCTATCCTTTGAATGCATACAAGGCACTGGACCTGCAATTCAGTGTGTACAACCGTTTTGGCCAGCGCCTGTTTTTCACCCGGGACTGGCTGAATAAATGGGACGGAACTTTTAAAGGGCAAGGTGCAGATCCAGGCACTTATGTGTGGATACTCAGCTTTACACATGCTGATACAAAAGCAAGAGTAGAACAAAAAGGAACGGTGATTTTGATTCGCTGATGATGCGGATGTTTTAATTTCATTACTCAATATTTTCGATTATGCCGCACAAGCCAGTGTACTACGGTGAGTATCTTCAATTGGAGAAAATCATTGATGCCCAAAAGCCAGAAAGTTTTGCAGAAGGTAAAGAACCGGCGCATGATGAAATGCTTTTTATCATCATTCACCAGTCTTATGAATTATGGTTTAAGCAAATCTTATTTGAAGTGGATTCCGTGATAAATATCATGAATAAGCCACAGGTAAATGACAACTCTCCAGAGATGCAAACCGTAGTGCATCGCTTGCAAAGAGTGATCACCATCCTGAGGATACTTGTGCAGCAAATTGATATTATTGAAACAATGACGCCCATGGATTTTCTTGACTTCAGGGATATGCTGCGACCGGCTTCCGGCTTTCAAAGCTGGCAGTTTAAAATCCTGGAGGCTAAGCTGGGTTTAAAATTTGCAGAGCGGCATGGCCAGGAATATTACACTTCTCAATTGCAGGAAAAAGAAAGAGCCCTGATTAAGGCAGTGGAAGACGGCAGTTCTGTTTTACAAATGATAAATCAATGGTTAGACCGGATGCCCTTTGCAGAAGATGCGCAATATTGGGGAGAAGAAGACTTCTGGAAGACCTATGAAAACATTTACAGCTCAAGCCTGGCGGAAGCGGAGAAAAATAACCTGGAAAGTTTCAGGAAGCTTTTCCTGCATGATGATCCTCATCGTGCCTTAAGCTCAAAGGCAAGCAGGAATGCACTCTTTATTATGATGTACCGTGGGTATCCTATGCTGGAACTTCCGTTTCAATTGCTGAACAGCCTGCTGGAAATTGATAACCAATTAGGCAATTGGCGTTACCGGCATATTAATATGGTGCGCCGCATGATTGGCAGCCGCATTGGCACTGGTGGCAGTTCTGGCGCAGGATACTTACAGGGCGCCATGGACAAGCATTATATTTTTAAAGAGATTTCTCAGCTCACCAGTTTTTTAATAGACCGAAGAAAACTTCCTGTGTTACCGGTGCGGCTGGCGGAAGCGTTGGGGTATAAGTTTTAGGAGGAGTTTTGATTTACGATTTTTGATTTTTGATTTTTTGAGGNNAAGCTTAATGAAGAGAAAATGCCGGGCTAAAAAAAAGAAAAAATGAATTGTGCTTCTGCAAATTTAATGAGATACAAACTTGAGCCCGATGATGGAAGCGATCAAAGTGATGATAAAAAAGATGCGCCAGAAACTGGCCGGATCTTTAAATAAAAAAATACCAATGAGTGCGGTGCCCACTGCACCCACGCCCGTCCACACCGCATAAGCGGTACCGATGGGCAGACTCTGCGTAGCTTTTACCAGCAATACCATACTGATGGTAAGCGCCACGAAAAAGCCGCCATACCACCAATACATTTCGCTGCCAGTAGCATCTTTTGCTTTGCCAAGGCAAAAAGCAAAAGCCACTTCAAAGAGGCCGGCAATGATGAGTATAAACCAATTCATAGATGTTTACTTCTGGGGCAAGATGATATGCAGAAATTGCAGGACTGCATTAAACAAGGTTTCGCAGGGCGGCTACTACCTTGTCTACTTCCGCTTTTGTATTGTGTTTGCTAAAACTAAAACGCACCGTTACCTGGTTAGGATTTTGATTAATAGCCCTAATCACATGGCTACCCTGATCTGCGCCACTGGTGCAGGCACTACCACCGCTGGCGCAAATATTATTGATGTCTAAATTGAAAAGAATCATTTCGGATTTCTCTGTTTTTGGAAAACTTACACTGAGTACGGTGTACAAACTACGCCCCAATACATCACCATTAAAACCAATGCCGGGNNCCAGGGCTTTTGCAAAGCCTACGATACCATAAATATTTTCTGTGCCTGCCCGCATATTTCGCTCCTGGCCACCGCCATGCACAAAGGGTTTGATACGCACATTTTCATTGATGTATAGCAAGCCAGCACCTTTGGGCCCATGAAATTTATGCGCAGAACCGGTAATAAAATGGACCGGTGTATTGCGGAGGTCAAAAGGAAAATGACCCACGGTCTGCACAGTATCGCTATGAAAGAAAGCATTGTAAAATTTGCAGAGTTCTCCCACCGCATGCAGGTCGAGCATATTACCAATTTCATTATTGGCATGCATGAGCGTTACAAGGGTTTTCTCCTGCGATGCTGCTAATAACTTTTCAAGGTCTTCAATATCTACATGCCCATTGGGCAGCAATTTTACCAGGCTCACTTTGGCGGCGCCAAGGCTTTGCAAATGTTCTACGGTATGAGACACTGCATGGTGCTCAATAACAGAAGTAATAATGTGACGACAGCCAAGATCACGCACCGCACTTTGGATGGCGGTGTTACTGCTCTC
>DGQO01000147.1:1464-3938 GCA_002400445.1 Chitinophagaceae bacterium UBA4412 | reverse complement strand
GTAAAAAAAGGCATCATTGCCTCCAGCACCTGCGCATCGAGAGCGGTAGTGGCAGCATTGTCAAAATAAATACGGGTAGTAGCACTGCTTTGTGCAGTAGCACCAGGATGTATAGCGGTTTGATTGGTCATCGCTTAATAAGCCTCTTTATTATGGTTGATAAATTAAACCTCTTCCACTTCCTGCATCACTTCTTTGATGTCTTTCATCAGTCGCAGGGCAACATTAGTAGCGGTTGTTTCAAAATTACTTTCTGCGTAAATGCGGATAATGGGTTCCGTATTGCTGGTGCGCAAATGCACCCAGTCGTTTTCAAAATCAATCTTAAGGCCATCCACTTCATTGAATTTTGCATGCGGATAGCGCTTTTTAATTTTAGCAAAAATAGCTTTCACATCTACCCCATCTTCCAGCGTAATTTTATTCTTACTCATGAAATAATCAGGGTAGGTATTTCTCAGTTGCTTCACAGATTTTTTGGAGATGGCCAGGTGAGACAAAAACAGGGCAATGCCTGCAAGAGCATCCCGGCCATAATGCAGGGCGGGTACAATTACGCCGCCATTGCCTTCACCGCCTATCACGGCGTTTACTTCCTTCATGAGCGTAACTACATTCACTTCTCCTACAGCGCTGGCGCTGTATTCTCCGCCATGTTTTACAGTAATATCTTTAAGCGCACGGGTAGAAGATAAGTTGCTTACGGTATTTCCTTTCTGCAAGCCAAGGATATAATCTGCCACAGCTACCAAAGTATATTCTTCACCAAACATGCTGCCATCTTCACACACAAAGCAAAGCCGGTCTACATCGGGATCTACGGCAATACCGAGGTGGGCTTTTTGCTTCACCACTTCCTGGCTCAGGCCGGTAAGGTTTTCTGGCAGCGGTTCTGGATTGTGTGCAAATTTNNCGCTCCAGCATGGCTGGCACTGCAATAGCGCCGGTACTGTTTACGGCATCAACCACTACTTTAAAGTTAGCCGCTGCAATAGCATCTGCATTTACCCATTCCATTTGCATAATGGCGTCAAGATGTTTTTGCAGCATATCATCGCCGGGAGTAACGTTGCCAAGTGCATCTACAGAAGCAAACTGAAAAGCTTCCGCTTCTGCCAGGCGCAGTACTTCCTGCCCCTGTGCGGCATTGATAAATTCTCCATCAGCATTCAACAATTTGAGCGCATTCCATTCTTTGGGATTATGACTTGCGGTAATGATAATGCCGCCCTGCGCTTTTGAAAAAACTACTGCCATTTCTACCGTGGGGGTGGTGCTCAGATCGAGGTCAATTACATCGATGCCCAAACCGCAAAGTGTTTGCATCACGAGTTGCTTCACCATCAAACCGCTGATGCGGCCATCCCGGCCAATGACTACTTTTAGTTTTGCTTTGGACTCAGCCGATTGTTCGGAAATAAGGAGAGTACCATATGCGGCTGCAAATTTTACGATATCAATGGGTGTAAGATTTTGCCGGGTGCCACCACCAATGGTTCCTCTAATGCCTGAAATACTCTTGATCAATGCCATGAACTGCTCATTTTTAGGAGCGCTCAAAGATAAGAAACTTGAACTGCAGACGGAAGCCGGCTTTAATTGCATTGCACTATGGGAACGGAACTTTATTTTTGCAACTATGCAAGAAACCTGGTTTAAAGATTGGTTCAATTCCCCATATTATCATCAATTGTATTTTAACCGGGATGAGCAGGAGGCCGAAAAGTTTATTAACCAACTGCTGGATCACCTGCAGCCGCCGGCAGAAAGCAGGATGCTGGATGTAGCCTGTGGCAAAGGCCGCCATTCTATTCACCTGGCTGGTAAAGGTTTTGATGTAACCGGTATCGACCTTAGCGAAGAGAGCATTCATGAAGCTTTGCAAAGTGAAAATGATCATTTACATTTTATGCAGCATGATATGCGGCTACCCTTCTGGATCAATTATTTTGACTACGCTTTTAATTTCTTTACCAGTTTCGGTTATTTCCGCACGCAGCGGGAGCATGATGATGCCATCCGTTCTATTGCCCAATCGCTAAAGCGCAATGGCATACTCGTGATGGATTATCTCAATACCCATTATGCAGAAGACCATAACGTGCATAAGTTTGAAAAAAAGGTAGACGATGTAAATTTTGTCATCACAAAATGGTACGACGAATCTCATTTCTACAAAAAAATTGTAGTGGAAGATGAGCAGCTTGCAGAGCCTATGAGTTATACAGAAAAAGTAGCCAAATTTACCCTGGGCGATTTTACAGAAATGTTTGCTTACCAGGGCCTGCAAATACAGGAAGTGTACGGAGATTACAAATTTAGCAAGTATGACATCCGCAGTTCTCCGCGGCTCATTATGATTGCCAAAAAAATTAAGTGATTTACCGGCTCTTATTGTTCAGCAGCATCCAGCGGGCAGTTTCATAAATAGCAGAAGTGAGGTTGCCCATGCTTTGCTTTACGGAATCTTCCTG
>DGQO01000147.1:0-1452 GCA_002400445.1 Chitinophagaceae bacterium UBA4412 | reverse complement strand
GGCTGCTTTGCGCTCCTCCAGCAGGTTTCGGCCCAGCGTACTGTTTGTATAAGGCTGCATCATCATTCCTGCAACAGTAGGCAGCACATCAATTTGCGAAACCGCTTCTTCATGCAAGGCAGGTGTGAGCAAGGCCGGCGAATAAAAGAGTAAAGGAATATGTTCTTCTGCCAGGCGCTGATCTGTCCAGGCTTTTGGATACATGGCAGAAGCGTCTCCTTCTACACCATGATCACCAACAAAAACAAAAATGGTATTGTGAAAATAACTTTCCCGGGATGCGGCCTGCATAAACTTTTTAAAACAATAATCTGTATAGCAAAACGCATTGTACTCTTTTTGCGATTCAAAGCCATATTTCTGCAATGTGTCCGGATGTACTTCCCGTGGAAGCATCGCCAGGTCTTCTTCCGGAATTTTAAAGGGCCGATGATTATCTGCCGTTTGTATAATAGCAAAGAAAGGTTTTTGCTGCTGAGCCATTACGCCGTTTGCTTCTAAAAACAAGTGCTTATCACTGATACCCCATACATTTTCTACCGGCGCTTTATAGCTGCCTTCTTCATAAATATGAACACCGTTAATATTTTTTACCAGGCCGGAAAAATTGTTGAACTGGCTCCTGCCGCCGATGAAATAAAATTTTTCATAGCCCTCAAAATCGTTAATGATGGAGCGCTGATTTACAGTGGCTTCATTTCTTGTAGCAAACTTGCTGAGCTGCACATCTGGTATGCCCGTAAGGATGCCAAACACACCTCTTGCAGTACCAAACGTGGGCGAAAAACAGCGGTTAAAAAAGATACCCTGCCGGGAAAGGCTGTCAAAATAAGGCGTGGGATTCAATGGGTTTCCACTCATGGAACTTTTATACATACTAAAGCTCTCACAGATAACCAGCACCACGTTTGGCTGGCTTTCCAGCCCAAGGCTCCCCGGCTGCACCACCCTTGTATAATGATTAACGGCCGTTGCACTCTGGCGCAGGTTTAAAAATTTATCTATCACAGGATAGTACTCTGCCGCACGGGTATGATAGTCCGGATCACGAAAGCGCAGCGTGGTAAAAAAATTTTGCAGGGGATTGAGCGCCAGGTTACTTTTAAAAGCATCATTGAGGCTAAAAGCCCGGAAAAAATTAAGGGGCTTCACCGTTAAAAAACCATACATAAACCAGCAAAGCAGGAGCATGGCCAGGAGATGCCAGCGCCTGCGATAAGAAAATTTATGGATGTTTATATTCTTCCCTTCCACATTCACATGTGTTCTTCTAAACATCCACACCATCATCATCACCGCACCGGCAAGGCCAATGAGAATCCAGATAACCGGGTAGCTCTGCCACACCATTTGCAAAGACTCTTTGGGGTCTTCTGCAAAAATGAGTGCATCCGCATTCAGCCTTGCATTTACATAGGCAAACTGCCCGAAATCAGCACCATAAAAAAAGAG
>DGQO01000118.1 GCA_002400445.1 Chitinophagaceae bacterium UBA4412 | reverse complement strand
CCTGATGATGTATTCAAAGCGGCGCTTCACGCCACTAAAATTGGCTACGGCTTCTTTTATTTTTTCTTTGCTGATGTTAAGCTGCATCGCAACCGTAATAGCTGCCAGCACATTTTCAATATTGTGCAGGCCACCCATATTCAACACGAGATCTTCAATTGTTTTATCCTGCACTACGGCATCAAAACAATAACTACCATGCTGCACTTTAAGGTTCGTGGCATACACGTCTGCATTATGATTGCTGCCATCATAAGTAAGTTTCATATCGCCCTGCATTTCAGGATATCGAAGCAAGCCAAGCCTGCTGATAAGGGTGCCACCAGTCTTTATCCTTTCCGTAAAAGCAATAAAGGCATCCTGCATTTTATCTTCACTGCCATAAATATCCAGGTGATCTGCATCCATGGCGGTAATGACAGCAATGTTTGGTTGCAGATGAAGGAAACTGCGGTCGTACTCATCTGCCTCAGCTACACAAGTGCTTTCTCCCACACTCCAAAAATTACTGTTGTAATTACTGGCAATGCCCCCGAGAAAAGCAGTGCAACCATAACCACTATCTCTGAGAATATGGGCGATCATGGCGCTGGTTGTGGTTTTGCCGTGTGTGCCTGCAACGCAGATATTAAAATGGCCCGAAGTAATCCAGCCGAGCACTTCGCTTCTCTTTACAATGCTGTATTCATTTTCACGCAGGTAGATGAGTTCTTTATGATCTACCGGAATAGCAGGTGTGTACACCACAAAATCTGCATCCTTATCTATTTTCTCTACATCATCATCATAATGAATGAGCATACCTTCCTGCACGAGCTGCTTTGTGAGCGGCGTTTCTGTTTTATCATAACCACTCACCCTCTTGCCCTGGCTCACACAATAGCGTGCAATGGCACTCATGCCAATACCGCCAATGCCAAGGAAGTAAACGGCTGTAGCCTCTCTCAACAAATCTTTTCCCTCACGGGAAAGCAAGGCACTTGTTGTTTTAGATGATATGGGTTGATGTTGATTCAATTTTTTTTCGCTTGTTTTTACCTATGCATTTACCCGGTTAAAAATATTTTCGGCAATCTTTACTGCTGCATCTTTTACTCCGAGCTTACCAATGTTTTCCTGCATACTTTCCTGTGTATGCGCATCTGCTGCCAGGGCCACAACAGCAGGTACCAGCCTTTGTGCAGCTTCTGCGTTTGAAATCATTTGGGCTGCACCCTGATTTACCAGCGTGAGCGCATTAGCCCTTTGATGGTCTTCTGCAGCAAAAGGATAAGGCACAAAAATCACGGGCTTTTTTACAACAGCCAGTTCTGAAATAGCCATGGCACCGCTACGGCTCACTACAAGGTCTGCGGCCGCATAAGCCATATCCATGCGGCTGATAAAGTCTGTTACACATACATGCTTCATTCCTTCGGCACGCTCTTTTGCTTTCTCAAAATAGGGTGTACCTGTTTGCCATATAAGCTGCAATTTTTCGTCAGCAAATATTTCAAGATCCGCACTCAATGCTTCATTAATACTTTGGGCACCCAAACTACCGCCGATGGATAGCACAGTTTTCTTTTGTGGATCGAGGCCAAAAAATCGAATGGCTTCATCCCTGGAAATATGCTGTGCTACGATGTTCTCCCGAACGGGGTTGCCAGTAACAATGATTTTATACGCCGGGAAAAATTTTGCCATGTCACTCGTGGCTGTAAACACTGCTGTTGCATTTTTACCCAGCATAATATTACTGCGGCCGGCAAAGGCGTTGCTCTCATGCACAAACGTGGGAATACCCTTACGCTGCGCATAACGCAATACCGGGAAGCTGGAATAGCCCCCCACACCAATAACAGCCGTGGGCTTGAAACTGCTGAAAATACCGGATACCTGGAAGAAACTCTTTACAAGTTTATAAGGCAGTGCTATATTTTTTAATAAAGAACTCCTGTTGAAACCGGCGATATCTAATCCAACAATTTCATAACCTGCCTGCGGCACTCTCTCCATTTCCATTTTGCCGCGGGCACCTACAAAAAGAAATCTTGCATTGGGATCTAATTGCTTCAATGCATTTGCAATGGCAATGGCCGGGAAGATGTGCCCACCCGTACCGCCGCCGGCAATTACAAAAGCATTGCCGCTGTTTGCGTTTTGAATAATCGTTTCTTTTTCCATGTCCTTCTTCATTTTTGCAGCTTTGCCGGCTGCGTTATGCTTTGCAGTCCGTTCAACATCAAACTTCCACAGCCACCGGGGGCTGTATTTTCCCTTCCTGTTGTTCAACGTTTCTGGCTACACTTAAAATAATACCTATAGAAAAACAGGTAAATAAAAAACTACTCCCTCCCATACTTACGAGTGGCAGCGTAACGCCCGTATTTGGAAACAGGTTTACGTTTACAGCCATATTTGCCATCGCTTGTATAACCAGCATAAAACTGAGAGCAAGCGCCAGAAATGCACCAAAGGCATAAGGGCATTTTTTATAAATGCGAATACACCTGTACAGGAACAACATATATATAAATAAGATAGCTGCGCCTCCCAGCAACCCATATTCTTCTATAATGATGGCGTAAATAAAATCGCTATAACTATGAGGCAAATAATTTCTTGCCTTACTGTTTCCCGGACCGAGACCCAGCCATCCACCATTTGCAATAGCGATTTTTGCCTGGTTAATCTGGTACATTTTTTCATTATCATCTCCTTTGCTGCTATATACAAATGTTTGAATTCTACTCACCCATGTAGGTATACGACCGGCAGAAAAAATGGCNNGGCAATTTTGTAGCTTCACCAGCTTCTTTATCGTAGGTACTAACCGCAACAATTACAAGCAGCGCCACCGGAATAAGTGCCAGGCCAATGGTAGCCAGTATATGTTTAAGACTTACCCGGCCAATAAACATCAGCAGGAAACTCGTGCCGCCAATAAGGATAGCAGTACTGAGATTTGCCGGCGCAATGAGCAGGCAAATAAGACCT
>DGQO01000113.1:5037-9015 GCA_002400445.1 Chitinophagaceae bacterium UBA4412 | reverse complement strand
AGAAATTACCGGTGCCACCAACAAACCAGTATTTTTTATCTAACTGGCAATTTGCAGAAATTGAAAAACCAATGAGTAATGATGTTAAAATGAAATGCTTCACAGTGTTTATGTTTTAATGCAGATTTAAAACTTGATTATCCTGGGTGAAAACATCCAGATAATTTGAGACTTTTTCAGACTGCAAACTCCGCCCTTTTACAACTCTCATTAACTTGTGCGTTTAAGTAAAATCTGCCCCATCATTTATTCAATAGTTAAGGTATCAAAATCATCCGCCTTTGGTCTGAGTATGGTTAGTTGTATCACGAGGGCTACCACTACCACCGCACCCATCATGGCAAAGCTCTGCCCCAGGTTTCCTTCGTCTGTGGACTTGCCTAAAAGATCAGTAATAAAAGCACCGGCAAATACGCCCACCATATTCATCAGGCCATAAGCCGTGGCCCGGTATTTTGAAGAAACAAACTGGCAGAGGATGGGCATATTGTTCGCATCGAACATACCATAGCCAAAGCCAAAGCAAAATGCAGCACCCACGAGGTGAAAAATAGAATGCCCAAAGCCAATAAATAACAAGGCAGGAATAGTGAGTGCCAAACCAATAGCGCTGGTATAAATTCTGCCCTTCAAATTTTTCTGCACCCAATAATCAGAAAGCACGCCGCCCACAATAACGCCCAGGAATGAAGATGCCGCAATGGTGATGGTGGATAATGGCCCGGCCAATGACATTTCGATACCAAGATTTTCTGCAAATAAAGTGGGCAGCCAGTTTTTTACGCCCCAACCCGGCAGACTGGGTATGGCAAAATAGAAAAGAATTATCCAGAAAGAAATATTAGTAAATAATAATCCCAGTCCTTTGAGGAGCGGCACATTTCCTTTTATTGAAATTTTATCATCCGTGTTTATTGGTTCATCATGCTTCTTCTCTCTTAAAAACAAAATCAAAACAAGAGAATAAATAATACCGACAATACCAAAAGAATGAAATGCCTGTTGCCAGGAAAAAGTTGCGGCGATGGTAGCGCCAAATCCGCCAAGGGCCTGGCCCATGTATAAGCCTGTCATGTGAATGCCAATTGCCAAAGACCTTGTTTTGGATGAATGATAATCGGCAATGAGTGATAAACCGGCGGGAATGTATAAAGCTTCACTCACTCCCATGATAGCCCTAAGCCAATACAACTGATCGAAAGTTTTTGCATAACCCATGGCAAACGTAACGCCGCTCCATACAAACAAACTTCCTACAATCAGCCATTTTCTATTTACCCTGTCTGCAATCAATCCGGACACCGGGCTCATAAAACCGTAAATCCACAAAAACACGGCCATGAGATAACCGAAATTTGTAGCCGACTGCAGCTCATGAATATCTATCTGCATAGAGGGCTTCATGGTACTCAGCATCTGCCTGTCCATGTAATTCAATAAGGCCACTACCCAAAGCAAAGCCACCACTACCCAGGGATAATTTGATGGAGTTGGTTTGCCCGCAAGCGGTAGGGCCTGCGATTCCTGAAATGGTAGATTGCTTGCCATTGGCTGCTTTTAAAAGATGGTTCCTAAAAGTATTTTTGGTGATCGTACCCCGGCTTTAATTTCACCGCTGGAAATAAGCACCCTATCCTTCCATGCCAATGCCACCGTAGTAACCGGTGCTTCCATGGGCATCTGATCAATGATTTTCCAGGTATCAGTATCACTGTTGTACAGCAAAATATCTTTGCAAAAACCAGGATGATTTTGCTGCAGTTTATTTTTTTGTTCTGTAAGTATTTGTTTTTGGGCAGCGTCTTGCTCAGCATTTATTGCAGCAATCAACGCTTCCGTTTGGTTATACACGATGCCCCTGTCGCCACCAAAGAGCAGCAATTCATTTTGCTGGTAAGCGATGCCCGTACCTGCTGCAAGGCTGTATGGAAGTGATTTTTTTGCGCTCCAAACTTTAGCGGCAATATCAAAAGCATATACCGAGGCATAAATATCACTTTGGCCTCCAGGATTTTTTTTGCGGCCGCCAATCAAATAAATATATGCGGATCCATTCTCTGCATGATGCAGTAACACTGCATTTGAAACAGGCATGGGTAGCGCAGGTAATGCTTGCCAGCCCGCTTCGGGCGCTTCCAGGTTTAGGCAGATGAATTGGCTAGTAGCTGCTTCGGCGGTTTCGCCGCCGGCAATATAAACGGTGCTGCCCACCGCAGTAGCCATAGCGTTGGTTATGGCAAAAGGTAAAGCTTGCAGTACTTCTGTACAGAACATTTTACCGTTATGATTGCTGTGCAGCAGGTAGGCTTTGTTACTCAAGCCGGTTTCGTTTTCTCCACCCGCATAAAAAATACCTTGCTCCGTGCTCACGCAGGCAGCGTAAGCAATGGGCGCAGTCAGTTTAAAATGACCATGTTGTAATTGGAGTTTGCTTCCCTGCAGTTTGTACATGGCTGCCTGATCATGGTATTTTTTCTTACCACCCAGCCAGGGCATGGCGGCAGGAAAATTTGCACCGCCTGCCACGAGCAGTACGCCATTATGAATGCCGGACACAGCACCTGCTACACCAAGTGCGGTAGCGTGGCCATTATCTGCCGGCAACAAAGCCGCTTCTTTCCATTGTATGCTGGTGGTGTTTTTCTGTGCCGAACTCTCTGCTGTTATACTCATGGCTAAGGCCGATAGGATGATGGATAAATACTTCATGGTGCAGGATCATGCTTTAGTTACTACAGGCAGATGCGACGAGAAGGTATTGAATTTAATTTGTTGAGTATCGCTTTTAAATGACGAGAATTGGGCTTCGCTCATATTAGCCACCGGCAGGCGAAACTCCCCACAATCGAGACCCAGTAATTTCATGTAAGCTTTGCCGGTAGCAATGCCACCGTATTTGCCCAGCAGGCGAATCATTTCGATCGATTTTTCCTGCAGTTGTTGCGCTTGTTCCAGGTCGCCTCTTTCAAAAGCGGCAATAAGATCATAGTAAAGCGGGGCAGCATAATTGAAAGTACTACCCACGGCGCCCTTAGCGCCTACAGCCAGCGCTGGCAGCATGTTTTCATCTCTGCCCCAAAGCATATCATACTTGCCATTGCGATAAAGGGTGCAGGAAAGAAAGTCCATGAAATCTTCATGCGTGTATTTTACACCGGCAAAATTTGGAATCTTTCCATCAATTTCCTGTAGGAGATCGTACATAGAAAAATGTACACCGTTAAGCACGGGAATATGGTAATAATAAAAAGGCAGGTGAGGTACTACCGCGGCAATCTCCATGCAGGTTTTTGCAAGCATAGTAACATTTGCGGGTTTAAAATAAAAAGGCGCCGTAAAAGATACCGCATCCATACCTGCAGCCTCTGCATACAGGGCTAGTTCCTTGCAATCGGCCACGCTGGTACCACCCAGCAGCGGCATTACGGTAAAAGCCGCATCATCTTTGGTGCAGGCTGCCCAGGCCGAAATCACGGCCATTTTTTCTTTTGCGGTCATAGAAACGCCCTCGCCGGTAGAACCGCAAATGAAAGCACCGTTTACCTTATTTGCTTTAAGCATTGCATAATAACCCGGAATAAGGTCAAGATTCAGGTCACCGTTTGGTTTCATTGGGGTGAATGGCGCTGCAATTAAACCTTTTAAATGTTGAATATCCATGTTAATCTCTTTGAATGAACGAAGTGAGTACTTAAGCGACTGCCTCATTTGCCGTGCATATTGCGCCTGCTTAATAACCCTGTGTCTGCGTGAGCAGCGGATCATTATTCAGCATTCCGGTAGAAATGGGCAATAACATTTTTGCGGTTGTTGAGGGCGATAAAAAAGCAGGTTTGATGGCTGCATATACAAACGCATCACCGGCACGGCGCAATGTCCACCAATGTTTGCCTTCGCCAATAAACTCCCGCAAATCTTCTTCAATGATAGCATTGAGGTTATCTGTCTGGCTTCCACTTACATACGGCGTGTATCCTG
>DGQO01000113.1:0-5021 GCA_002400445.1 Chitinophagaceae bacterium UBA4412 | reverse complement strand
AGCCACTTAGTAAGCATCACACCTCTTGTGGCAAAAGGAGCAGAATTAGAATACATCACCCGGAAACTATTGGAGATCCGCTGATCGGCCGGACCACTGGTGAGTTTATCTATCATTGCCTGGGGCATACCTACCCGGTTTGCGCCACCTACATAAGGATATACTGTGGAAACCAATGGTGTGGGTGCCTGCGCAAAAGACAGGGTGGTTGCTTGAATACTATTTACCTGGAAACTACCAAACACTCCCATGGTGGCCTGGTTAATTTCGTAGTTGATAGCAAAAATAATTTCAGGATTATTGGATTTTTGAGCGGGGTCAAAGATGGTCGCATAGTTCGCATTGAGCTTTAAAGTGGGTCCCTGGAGACTTGTAATTTCCGTTAAGGCAGCTTTGGCTGTAGTAAAGTCTGCCGGGCCGCCACCCATGTTAGTACCACTCCATAAAAAGGCATCGCCTTTTAAAGCCAGGGAAGCAAGCTTATTCCAAAATACTCTTTTTCCTGTGGGGATGGTGGTTGCAGGTCCGTAAAGTTGCAGTGATTTTTCGATGTCGGATTTTACCTGCAGCATGATAGAATCTGCGGGAGTCCTTGCTTTATAGGTTTCCGTAGCATTGTTAATNNGTTTCTACTGGAACAATGCTCAATGGCACAGCACCCCAGGTTTTGAGCATGGTGTAATAAATGTAAGCCCGCATACCATAAGCATCTGCCATCATCTTGTCTTTATCCGCCTGCGATAAAGTTGTTTTTGGAAAAAGGGTAATCACATTATTGAGGTTGTAAATGAGGTTATGAAAACCTCCCCAATTCGTGAATGGCACATTGAGTACGCTGATGTTATGCCTGTATAAATTTTGTAAACCCCCATCCACAGATTCTGTAAAAAGTCCATCTGCCCATATCTCTGAGCGCATTTCACCCAACTGGAAAAACGTGCCGTTGTAGGAACGAAATCTTGCATACAAACCGTTATACAAAGTGATAGCGGCATTAGGATCTTTAAGAATTTGATCTTTATTGATGGCATCCTGTGGTCCTACTTCTGCAAGTTGCTTTTTACAGGAAGAGAAGAGCAAGGCCAGCACAAGTGCTACTGCGATAAAAGTGAAATATTTGAAGTGTTTCATTGTTTTTATTTTAAAAGTCATTCACAAAAAATTATAAAACGATCCTGGCGCCTATAGTGAGGCGGCGTGGTAGTGGGTATTTACCATTGTCTACACCGCCAAACTCAGGAAAATTACCGCTATACCCTGTTATGTAAGAAAGGTTACTTCCTGTGAGGTACACATTTAATCCCTTGATCCTGTTCTTTAAATATTGCTCTATTAAGGATGTGGACAGATCATAGCTCAGGGTTACTTCCCGCAGCATCACATAATCGCCCTTCTCCCAAAGATTAGCAGCGGGGTTATTACCTGATGCATCCGTAGCATAATTTCTTCCCTGGTTTGCCCAATAAAACCTGGGCATGGTGCCGGTTGTATTTACGGGAGACCATGTATCCAATACTTCTGACGTTGAATTTTGAGATCCCTGTACCTGGCTTAATCCTCTCACGATTTCATTATTCATAATCACGAAACCCGTGGCATAATCAAAGCCGGCATATAAATGCAAACCTTTGAAGCCCGCATTGGCATAGAAACTACCCACTACCTGCGGCGTGGTTCTACCCACTTTTACAAACTGCCTGCTATCTATCGTATCATTTTTATACACCTGGTGCCATTGTGCATCTCCCAGTTGTTTTATGCGCTTATTACCGTATGGCAGGTAAGCATTATACACGGCAGCATCGGCAGTAAGGCCGGCAGCACTTGTATAAATGCCATCCCACTTAGGTGCCCACACTTCATCGTTGCCAGAGCGTTGTCCTTCAATTAAACCGTTCACCTGCATCAGTTGCCCCGGGTTTTTTGGATCCCATACCTGGAAAGTTCCGGTTCTGTTTCCGGGCAATCCATTAGAAGGAAGTTTGATTACAAAAGTTTTTGCTGTAGATAGTGTGCCACCTACATTAAGACTGATGCCGTCGGTTTTTTTCAATGGTAATACCTGGGCATCTAAACTAAATTCAACACCACGGTTTTGCAGTTGAGCAAGGTTAGTGGTATAACTGCTAAAGCCCGTTTGTACAGAAATGCCAAGGTTAGATATTTTATCAAAAACGTTCCTGCGGAAATAATCAAATCCAATGCGGATCCTGTTATTCAACAAACCGAGGTCTGTGCCAAAATCAAGCATATTTGACCGCTCCCAACGAAGCTTTGGATTGATGTAATTGGCTGCATAAGTACCACCTGCACCATTGTAAATACCGGCATTGCTGTAAACCTGTGCAGTGGCAAAATAGCCGAGGGCATTTACGTTTCCGTTTACACCATAGCTAAGCCTTGGTTTAAGTGTAGTAATGGTTTTGGCCAATACACTATTCTTGAAAAATGTTTCATTATGCAGGTTCCATCCGACAGACACACCGGGAAATAAACCATAAAAATTGTCTGAATTAAGACGGCTTGATCCATCATACCGTACAATACCTGTGAGCAGGTACTTATCCTGGTAAGCATAGTTTACCCGGCTGATAACAGAGGCCAGTCTTTCCCATCCTGAAAAATTAGAAGAGGCACCGGCTGGATTTACAATGGTGTTATTTACTACACTCGGTGAGGTGGATGCCGTGAGCCAGGGAATTAGATCCGTGGGGGCGCCTTGTGCATAGCCAGAGTTTACGAAGCGTTTAAATTCAAAATACTCACCACCCAGTAAAGCAGTTACAGAATGGCCACTAAAAGCTTTTTTGAATTGGAGAAATGCATTTGTAGTGTACTGTATATCTCTTGTGTTATTAAACGAAGCAGGCCGGTTATTATTAAAAGCACCATTATTACCCTGCTGGTAGGATTTGGTAAAATAATTATTGTTCGTGTATAACATGTAACCTGACCCACTGGCCAGAAATTTAAGGGCAGGAGATAAACTGTATTCAAGGTTAATACCGCCAAGGAAGCGTTGCTGATTTGTTTGATCTATATTCAAGGTGCTCCAGTATTTGGGATTACCCAGGGTGGCATCATTTGGCCCGGGCAATAACACACCAGAAGTATCATTCATATAACGAACGGTGGGTGCTACGCCAATGAAGCGTTGCATCAATCCGCCGGTACCGCCACCATTGGGATCGTTATAAGGAAGCGCCTGTGTAACGGAGTAAGCGCCAATATTTGTAGACACTTTCATGCGGGTGCCCACATTAAGGCTGCCGTTAAAATTCATATTCCAACGCTTGAGCGAAGAACCAATGACCATACCTTCATCGTGCACGGTGCCAATGCTCAAGGCAAAACCACCCTGGTCGTTTGCGCCGGAGAAGCCCAGGCTATGTTCAATACTGTTGCTTTGTTGAAGGATCATATCTTCCCTGGTTTTCACATCAAGATCCTTGTAAAGCAGGCTATCTGTTTGCCCGGCAATAAAAGGGTTTGCATCCAGCAATAATTTCCAGGCAGGATCATTTAGATATTTGCGGTTAGCGTTATTTACTAGTTGTGTGGTGTAAAGGCCGGCAGCATTCGTCCAGCCACTATTTATTGCCCAGCCCCAACTGCCCAGCAATTGGTTTTTATCTGTATTCATGGCACCTACATTATTATCCAGAGAATCTCCCCTGAAGCGGGATTGCAGGCCCAGGCGGTTCATCCGGATATAGTCAGCCCCGGATAAATAGGCTGAAGAATTTCTGCGAATGTAATTCGTTGTGTTGCTGATAGAATAAGTGACCTGGGTTTTGCCTCTTTTGCCTTTCTTGGTTGTGATCAGTACAACACCGTTGGCTGCCCTTGCACCATAAATAGCGGTAGAAGCGGCGTCTTTAAGAAGATCAATGGATTCCACATCATTCATATCAAGACCGTATAAATTGGGTAGGAGCACCCCATCCACTACATAAAGCGGAGTACCATTTCCGTTAAAATCAAGACCACCTCTAAAAGTGATATTGGGTGAAGAACCGGGCTGACCTGTACTCTGCCGCACTACCAATCCAGGTACTGTTCCTTGTAGCGCTGTAGCCACGTTAGAACTTGGAGAGTGCTCAAACGCCTGGCTTTTTACTGTGGAAGATGAGCCGGTAAAAGTTTTTCTGCTCTGTGTACCATAACCCACCACCACCACTTCATCCATCCTGCTGGCTGTGGCTTTAAGGGTAACATTATAGGTATTAGCCGCTCCTACTTTGATGGTTTGAGTTGCATAACCTACAAAAGAAAACGATACGGACTCTCCCGTAGCTACATCCATAGTGTAGTCTCCACTGGCATCGGTTTGTGTAGCCGTGGCTTTACCTTTCACACTAACGGTAACCCCGGCAAGCGGTTTACTGTCTTCATCAGACAATACAGTACCGCTGATTTTTTTTGTTTGCGCATAGCTGATCGTAAATAGCAGCATTGCCAAAACGCTTAGAAAGCTTTTGAGAAAACCAGTTCTTGATAACATAAGTAGTAGTTTAATTATTATGTATTACATAATAAAGAAAAAACAATTAACTTTAAATTCCAAATCTTTTTTTAAGTAGCACATTTTTAAGTAGTTCGGCCGCTCTTAGAATCATTGGCGTAGATTTGACACATTAATACATCAATATGTCTGGAACAATTATTCAGGATAACCTCAAAACGATAGATACCCGTAGCCTGGTGGATAAGGTGGAAGACGGCCTGGTTAGACTATTACAGGAAAGAAAGCTCAAAGTGGGCGATAGTATCCCAAAGGAAATAGAACTTTCTCAAAGCCTGGGAGTGAGCCGAACGGTAGTAAGAGAGGCATTATTAAGGCTGCGCATGATGGGCCTTATTGAATCGAAAAAGAAAAAAGGTGCAGTGATTACAAGCCCTGATCTTTTTGCCATACTGGGAAAAAGCATGAACCCACACGTGCTGGACCAGGAAACGCTGAAGGAAATTTTCGAACTGCGACTTGTGCTGGAAGTAGGAATGGCAGATTTTCTTTTTAA
>DGQO01000114.1 GCA_002400445.1 Chitinophagaceae bacterium UBA4412 | reverse complement strand
TCATGATTACAGAATATGGTGCAGATGCAGACCCCCGCATTCGCAGCAATAATCCCTTGCGATTTGATAAAAGTATTGAGTACGCTACAAAGTTTCACCAGGCTTATATTGGTGCCATGCTGCAGCGACCCTATGTGCTGGGTGGGCAAGCCTGGAACTTTGCTGATTTTAATTCTGAATTCCGGGGAGAAACCATGCCGCATATGAATAATAAAGGCATGCTCACATGGGATAGAAGACCTAAAAATATTTATTATTTGTACCAGGCAAATTTGCTCAAGACAACACAGGTAAAAATATTAGCCGCACTCTGGCCCCGGCGCACAGGAACGGCCGCTGCAGAAAATGCAGTAAGCTTACAACCGCTTAGTGTAGCCAGCAACCTTGAGCGGCTAGCCCTTAGCGTGAATGGCAATATGCTCGATTCTATGCATACGATTACCGGTCTTGCTACCTGGATGGTTCCTTTCGCCGCAGGCAAAAATATCATTGTGGCCAGCGGCCAGAAAAATGGCCGGCGCTATGCAGATACCAGCAGTATTGATTTCGTATTACAACCTTTTAAGTTTGATAAAAAACAGCCTGTGCAGGATCTTAATATCATGCTCGGTTCTACCAGGTTTTTTGCAGAGGAGCATAGTGACCGGATCTGGATGCCTGAGCAAGCTTATTACGCAGGCAGTTGGGGATATACCGGCGGTAAGCCGTATGTTCTTCCGGGTGTAGTGCGGCTGCCTTATGGCTCAGACCGGAATATCATTGGCACGCCAAACGACCCTGTGTACCAGACGCAGCGGGTAGGTATTGAGCAATTTCGGTTTGATGTACCCGATGGTAACTATGAACTCACGCTTCATTTTGCAGAGTTGCAGGCGGGCATTGCAGGGGCATCCATCTATAACCTTTCGGATAGTAGCAGGGATGATGGACAGGCAAGACGTAGCTTTGATGTAACGGTAAACGGCACCCGCTTTTTAGACAATTTTAATATCGCCACCATTGCCGGACCAGTAACGGCACTCTCCCGCAAGTCTGTTGTGCAGGTAAGCAACGGGCAGGGTATATTAGTTAACTTTATCGGTCGAGAAGGACAGCCCGTGCTTAATGCAATACAATTGCATGCCTTGCCTTCAGATCATTAACCTATTTGTTTAAACCATAAGATTTTCATCATGAAATTTAACCTTCTCCATCGTATCTTATTTATGGGTTTCACCGTGGCGCTGCTACAGAGTTGCGCTGTACAAAAGCCCAATGTTCAGAAACAATTTGCTAATGCAGCAGTGCAGGCGAGTTATATGATTACCGTAGTTGATTCTCTAAAAGCAAATGGCCTGAGCGAAAAACTTGTAGCGCCCCGCACTTTTGAAAATGGACAACTTCAAATGGTGCGTCCCTACGACTGGACGAGTGGCTTTTTTGCCGGAGAACTGTGGTTCTTATACGAGCAAACCCGCCAGCAATCATGGCTTGCAGAAGCAAGAAAGTTTACCGCTCCGCTAGAACCGGCTAAACTTTATGGTGGTACACATGATTTGGGTTTCATGATGTATTGCAGCTTTGGTAATGGTTACCGCCTCACTGGCGATACAGCTTATCGCAGCGTAATCATACAGGCAGCTAAAACATTATCTACCCGTTTTAATCCCAAAGCTGGTGTAATAAAATCCTGGGACTTTGCCAGCGAAAGCAAATGGAAATACCCGGTGATCATAGACAATATGATGAACCTCGAGTTACTGTTTGAGGTTACCAAACTTACCGGCGATTCTTCTTTCTACCACATTGCCGTTACGCATGCAAATACCACCATGAAAGAGCATTACCGGCCGGATTACAGCAGCTACCATGTAATAGATTACGATCCTGAAACAGGGGCCGTACGCCAAAGGATAACTGCCCAGGGTTTTGCAGATGCTTCTTCATGGGCCCGCGGGCAGGCATGGGGATTATACGGATACACCATGTGCTATAGGGAAACCAAAGACCCGGCATACCTGCGCCAGGCAGAAAACATTGCAAATTTTATGATCGGCCGCCTGCCTGCAGATAAAGTTCCTTTTTGGGATTATGATGCGCCTGGCATTCCTAATGAACCCCGGGATGCATCCGCTGCAGCTATAACGGCAAGTGCATTGTATGAACTTGCCAGCTTTACAAAAAACACGTCTTACCGCAAAGTGGCAGATGCTACACTTAAAGAATTAGCCGCACATTATCTTTCTGCACAGAAACAGAATGGCGGATTTATTCTTTTGCACAGTACCGGTCATAAAATGAAAAACTCAGAAGTAGATGTACCCCTTATTTACGCTGATTATTATTACNNCGTCTGTGATGAAAATAAATAAGCAGGGAAACCTGGAGTACCTGCCGGATGCCCGGGGCAATACTATTCCAGACTTTAGCCGGGTGGGTTATGAGCGTGGCTTTAAGGCCATCCCGGATGTTCCAGTGGTTAAAATAATTTCAGTATCTCAAAATGATGTTGCTACAATTCAATCTGCCATTGATGAAGTAGCGGAGATGCCGCTGAACAAATCCGGATTTCGGGGGGCAATCTTATTGCGCAAAGGAAACTATACCATACTGGGTTCACTCAGGATAAAAAACGATGGCATTGTGCTGCGGGGAGAAGGCCCGGAAACTAAATTGCTCGCAGCAGGGGAGACACAGCATAATCTTATTGTAATTAGTGGCGAGGGAAAACGGAAGGAAATTGCAGGCACTCGTAAAAAAATTACAGACAGCTATGTGCCTACCGGTGCATTTTGCTTTAAAGTTTCTTCAACGAAAGGCTTCCATGTGGGAGACCATATCATCCTGCTCCGGCCCGGCACCGCTAACTGGATCAGCGATTTGAAAATGGACCAGATTGTGCCGGGAAAGGATACCAGGCAATGGGCTCCTGCCGAATATGATTTGAGCTACGAACGCATCATCACCGGTATTTCCGGCAAAACCATTTCTATAGATAATCCTGTAGTAATGGCCATGGAAGACAAATATGGCGGCGGAGAAATTTATAAATACAGTTTTGAAGGCCGTATTCGTAATTGTGCTGTAGAAGATATGTACCTGGAATCTACTTATGCATCGGATACCGATGAAGCACATGGTTGGGATGCCATCCATTTGAGCAACATTGAAAATGGCTGGGTGAGAAAGGTAACATCCAAATATTTTGGTTACTCCTGTGTAAACCTGGCCAAGAGCTCAAAATGGATTACGGTAGATAGTTGCCAAAGCCTGGATGCAAAATCTCTTATTACTGGTGGCCGCAGGTATTCTTTTAATAACGACGGTCAAATGAACTTGGTAATGCATTGCTACGCAACTGAAGGCCGGCATGATTATGTAACGGGCGGAATGGTTTGTGGTCCAAATGTATTTTATGATTGCGTTGCAGAACGCACGCATGCGGATATTGGTCCGCACCATCGCTGGGCAAGCGGTACATTATATGACAACATTCGCAGTGATGGAGAGATCAATGCGCAGGACCGAGGCAACTGGGGTACCGGCCATGGATGGTCGGGCGTTACGCAGGTATTCTGGCATTGCAAAGCTTCCAGGTCTGCCGTGCAGGATCCCTGGGTAAGTGGCAAAAATTATGTGATAGGTATGGAGGCTGCACCCTATAACGGTCGCCTTAGCGGGAGACAGGCTACGGTGTGGGAAGCCGGGCAAGGTTCTTTGCTGCCGCCTTCTTTATTTGCTGCGCAAGTAGCAGAAAGAGACAAAAGGCATAGCTTATAAAGGTTGGTGGGTTCCCATCTTTGCCACTTTCTACTTTTAAATTTCCACCAGCCCGCTTTTAATCGCATACATGGCAAGGCCCACTCTCGTTTTTAGTTGTAGTTTATCCAGCAATGAATCCCGGTACCCATCAATAGTACGGGGGCTAAGGCACATCTTTTCTGCAATCTCTTTGTAGGTCATTTCTGTGCAGGTGAATTTTAGAAAAGTCATTTCCTTTTCTGTAATCTGGATCTTTTTCAATTTTTCGTTTGAGGCATCTACCCTGTTCAGGCTGTGTATCATTCGGCCGCTCACCAGGTCGCTAAAGTGATAACCCTTTTCCAGGATATCATCTATGGCTCTTTTAAGCAAAGCCGGCTCACTGTCTTTTAAAATATATCCCCGGGCGCCATTTTGCAACATTTGAATAATGGCTTTCTCATTATCGTACATACTTAGTGCCAGCACCTTTACGGAGGGGTGGTGTTCCCTTAGCCAAAGGCTGGTTTCATAGCCGTCCATTTCGGGCATATTGATATCGAGCATAACGATTTCCGGCGGCGTTTTATCTTCCAGTTTTTTGATAAAGTCTTTGCCATTATCAGCCTCAAAAATTACTTCATGCCCCAGGTTCTGCAGCAAGCCTGCAAGCCCGTTTCTCAGGAGTACATGGTCGTCAGTAAGTGCAATTGTTGCCATAGCAGATTGGTGTATTTATGATTGTTTACGGGTTTCCAGTTGTATGGTTGTTCCCTTACCGGGTGAGGAATGAATGGAGAAAACGGCCTCAATGAGCGCTGCCCGGTTTCGCATATTTGCCAGGCCAATACCCGCCCTGGCCTTGCCGCTGTGGTTAGGATCAAAACCATTTCCATCGTCTGTGAGTTTAAGCACCAGGGCATAAAGATTAAAATGCATCTTTACCGTTATCGTTTTAGCATTGCTGTGTTTCAGGATATTATTCAACGATTCCTGCACGATCCGGAAAAGTACAATCTCCTGCCTGGGCGATAATTCAAAGGGCTGGCCAGTTACCTCCAGCGATGTAGAAAACTGCCCGGTGTTTTGCAGAATTTTCAGCTCATTGTCAATGGCATCCTGCAAGCCAAGCTCGCTCAGCTTATCACCATTTATGCTCCGGCTTAAGTCCCGCAGATCATTGATAGCCTTACTCACGAGCTCAATACTGCGATTTATTTTTTCTTGTTTATCGCCAGCATTCATGTCCAGCGTATTCAGGTTTAGCTTTGCCAGGCTAAGTACCTGGCCCACATTATCATGAATTTCCTGCGAAATTGTTCTGAGCGTTTGCTCCTGTATTTCCAGTTTGGTTTCCAGCAGTTCTTTTTCGAAAGCCGTTTTCATCAACTGCTGCTGATGAAGCATTCTCTTACGCTTTTGCGCTGCCATACTTACAAAAGCAATGAACAATAAAGCCAGTACTAAAAATATGCTTGTCCCTATTCTTATGTAACTGCTCACGCCTTCCTGGATATCCCGTAAATTTTCTGGCATAGAAAGGAGATAATATATGTTGAATATAAAACATTAATCAGACTGTGGTTGATGAACATAAATGCACGGGCTGATTGCTGCATCATATGTTGTTGCGCAAATTCGGAAAACAGGTCGTACACAAACTCGCCGGAATTAAACAGAAAGATGCCGGTGATGATCCAAAATTCGGGAGTGAGGTATATGTTTCTGGGGTTGTCTGACTGGTACAGTTCTATAAAAGAGAGTATGGAGAAAAGCATACAACCCGTGCTGCCCGCCACAAACAATTTTTGATTGAAGCTGGCGAAGCCTGTTACAAAAATTAACCCGTACAACCAATACAATAAAAAGTAGCTGCCAAAAAGCAGCGAAGCAATGATAAAAATTTTCCGGGTAAAGATGTG
>DGQO01000090.1:26010-28873 GCA_002400445.1 Chitinophagaceae bacterium UBA4412 | reverse complement strand
TGCTTTTCCGCTGGATGCTTTTTCACCCTTTTTAATGCAAGTGCAATTGCTGGCAGAAGAGAGAGGAGAGGATGCGCCGAATTATAAAAATGTTTTGTTACCCACGCCCGTAAAGCATACCACGATGATTCTCTCTCCGGCAGAGCTAAGCAGTTTAAGCCTGATGCTGGATGCTGCTGACTCAGAGCTCAAAGCATTGGAACTCGTGGAAATGTTCAATGAATCCTGATCCAGGTCATTTTAAAGTATGATGCGCACACGAACTCCGTCATCTATTTGTAATTACTTGCAGGCCAGCCATCCTTTTTACAAAAACGTGATAAAACATGTACACTGCTAGATGAATTTTGACTCCGAACATATATTTATGAGAAAACTTCTTCTTCTTTCCTCCATACTCTTTTTGGTAAATACTGCGCAGGCACAACTGGATAGTACCAGGGATTTGGAGCAGGTGGTTGTTACAGGACAGTACAAACCACAATCTGCAAAAAATTCTGTATACCAGGTGCGCACCATCACCCATGAGCGCATTCAAACCCAGGGAGCACCAGATCTTCAAACGGTATTACAAAACGAATTGAATATTCGATTCTCTCAGGATATGGCTACCGGTGGCTCCAATATTACGATGATGGGCCTGCAGGGACAAAATGTAAAAATACTGGTAGATGGGCTTCCGCTTGTGGGCCGGCAGGGAACTTCAAACGAAATTAATATTAACCAGATTGACATCAACAGCATTGATCGCATTGAGGTGGTAGAGGGCCCCATGAGCGTGGTGTATGGAGCTGATGCCCTCGCTGGAGTTATTAATATTATCACTAAAAAAGCTACAAGATCCAAATTGACTGTGACTGCAAAACTCCAGGAGGAAACCGTGGGAAAAGAATATGGTACCGAACGTGGCGTGCACAATCAATCTGTTTCTGCGGGTTTCTCTCATAAAAAATGGGAGTTTGGTGGCGGCTTCAGCCATAATTATTTTGGTGGATGGAAAGATACTGCGGTGGGTAGAGAATTGGTATGGCACAGAAGAGATCAATTACTGGCCAATGGATTTATCGGCTATCGCCAAAAAAAGTTTGGCTTGCGGTACAGGATGGATGGCGTAGATGAAATCATTACAAATCCCGGGGACTTCCTGCCGGCAAACTACGATGCTGCTTCGGGGGATACCCTCGCTTTTGACCAGGATTATTTAACCACGAGAGTAATGCATCAACTGCAGGGAGACTATACGCCCAACAATCGTTTCAATGTGCAATTGCAATCTGCCTATACGGATTATAAGCGCCAGGTATTTTCAACCACGGTGAGCAAAGCCACTGGCGATGTTCGTCTTGATGATGGCACAGACCGCCAGTCTATCGTGAACTTCCGGGGCTTTACCTTTCGTAGCATGGTCAATTACACGCTGAACAAAAATATTTCCTTCCAGCCTGGAATTGATATAAATACAGAATCTGGTGAGGGAGAAAGATTAAAGGCCGGAACCAGCAGCCTCAATGATTACGCTGCATTTATCACCGCTGAAATTACGCCCGTCGAAAAATTAAACATTCGCCCAGGTTTGCGGTTCGTTAAAAATTCTGTGTATAACGCTCCGCCCATTGTACCGTCCTTAAATGCGAAGTATTCCCTTTCAAAACATTTAGACTGGCGTATGGCTTATGCCCGTGGCTTTCGGGCGCCTTCATTGCGTGAACTCTATTTTAATTTCTTTGACGCTAATCACCAGATCCTGGGCAACCCGGATTTGAAGGCGGAAACATCTAACAGCTTTACCACATCACTCAGTTATAAAAAGCTGGCTGAAAATAATAGTGTTGCTTATTCTACGGTACTCAGTGGTTTTTANNAATGTTGTTGATAATATGATCGACTATGCCGTATCTGCCAGCAACCCTAATATCTTTATCCTTACTAATGTTCTCAATAGTAAAACTGCCGGTGGAAATGTGACTACGCTTGCTAAGTACAAGACCTGGAATTTTTCCCTTGGTTTTGCTTACACCGGGTTCAATAATGATTATGCGAATGCGGCTAAATCGCTGCCTGATATGAAATGGTCTGGCGAGATAAATGCAACAGCCGGTTATACATTTTCAAAAATTGGGTTAGATGCAAATATCTTTTATAAGCTCACCGGCAAGCGCCCTTATTATGCCCTTAATGCTAACCAGGATGTTGTACTCACGCACCAGGAAGGCTATCATATGCTGGATGTTACCCTGAATAAAAAAGCTTTTAAATACCTCTCCTTTTCGGCTGGCGCAAGAAACCTGCTGAATGTAGATCGTATTGCCAGCACCTATGCTGCTACTGGTGTGCACACTTCTAATGGTGTGCGGAACATCGCTTACGGGCGATCATTTTTTGCCGGACTTTCCTTTAACCTCAGTAAATAATTCTAAAAAAAATATATGTTCCTCCACAAAAAAAATAAGACTTTTCTATTTGTTTTAGCTGCACTGCTGTTCTTTACGGCCTGCCGAAAATTAGATGCGGGCCAGCCAGACACGCTCATCGTTTTTGAAACCAATGAACAAGGCATGGCCGCAACGGATACGGCTATTACCGTAAAACTGAAATTGACCCAAGGCGTAAAAGCCGATATACCCGTTACTTTGACGCTGAATGAACAAGGCGTAGTGTATGGCATAGATTATATTACCATCCCTGCTGCACAAAACGGCAAAATCATACTCACTGTTCCTTCCGGAAATAATGAGACCAGTTTCATCATCAAAAAAATGCCAGGCGTTTTGCTGGATGGCGATGAAAAGGTTGTGGTGGATTTGTACAGTTCAGGCAACCCTGTACTCATTGGTGTTACAAAACAATTTACCCTTGGCTTTGC
>DGQO01000090.1:24777-26003 GCA_002400445.1 Chitinophagaceae bacterium UBA4412 | reverse complement strand
GGTGCAGATGATTATCGGGTTACCCTCAATTCGGCAACGGGTATGCTGGCAAAGCAAATTGCTAAAAACGATCTGAATGCCGTAACGGCTACGGACACGCTTGGTTTTTCTAATGAGGTTGTTATAAGTCAAACGGAACCTGTACCGGCTTCCTTAAACTATGTTGACTATCCAAATGGAGAACTGAGCCGCACAGCTATTGCTGCTATCTCTGCTACCGCATCAGATAACAAAGTGTATATCGTAAACATGGGATATGGCATTGGCAATCCAGCACCTGCAAGAGGGTGGAAGAAGATTCGCATCATTCGCAATGCTTCTGGTGGTTATACTTTGCAGCATGCAGATATCAGTGCAACCACATTTACTTCCATAGACGTACCAAAAGATGACACTTACTTTTTTAAATATGTTTCTTTTGCAAATGGCATCGTAAGTGTAGAACCGCAAAAGAAGAAATGGGATATCGTTTGGACCTATTTTACAAACACAACTAATTTTGGAAATGGCGAAGTGCCTTATATGTACCAGGATGTTGTACTCATCAACCGCAATATAAAAATTGCAAAAGTGATGGTGACTCCTTCAGTAACATTCCAGGGTTTTGGTGCAGGGGATATTAGTAGTCTTACATTACAAACTGCACAGAATGCAATAGCGGCAGACTGGAGAAGCGGCGGAGGTCCAGGCACCAGTCCGGCTGTACGTTCCGATAGATTTTATGTGCTCAAAGACGGTGATGGTAACTGGTATAAATTACAGTTTACCGCTCTCACTCAGAATGGTGTGCGTGGTTATCCTGCTTACAAAGCGGTGTGGTTGAAGAAAGAATAAGTGTTTTTGAAAATTGGGTATTATACAAAGCCATCTTTACGGATGGCTTTTTTCATTTTGCGTAAATGCAGTTTCTGAATCCGTAACTGAAGCAAGCCTCATTAAGTTTTCTTTGCTGCTCAAACTTAAACGATTAAAATTATGATTTCGGGATACAGATACAATGTTGCTTTAAGCCTGCTTTGTTTTTGCCTGATGGGCTGGGCAAGTTCCTGCAAGCAGAAAGAATCAAAATCAGTAATAACCAAAGCCGATAAAAAAATCGGNNATGGAACCGTTAAGGATGTAAAGACTGCATTTATGGAATATACGGAGCCTTCCATTGCCACGAGACTTAAGGAATTTGATAAAGAAGGATTTACGGATGTAGTGCTGGTGCCGGTTTTTCTTAC
>DGQO01000090.1:24531-24738 GCA_002400445.1 Chitinophagaceae bacterium UBA4412 | reverse complement strand
TAAGCAAAGATGCCGCAAATGAAGGGCTTGTATTAATGGCCTATGGCGATAAAACTTATAATACCGAGTGGACTAAACTTTTGAGTGATGTGGGTGATTATGTAAAGGCACATACAGCCCTCACAGAATATAATTATGGCTGGTGTGGCCACATCGCCCACTATAGCCAGGACTCCACAAAAGTGCCGGTGCAATCCATGCTTAAAA
>DGQO01000090.1:22963-24403 GCA_002400445.1 Chitinophagaceae bacterium UBA4412 | reverse complement strand
TGGCACCGGGATCTCGGTTATTTCTTTTCGAGCCTCATCATTATTTATTGCATCTCGGGTCTTGCGCTTAACCATGTGAATGATTGGGATCCTGATTTTATCATCCATAAGCAGGAAATAAAATTGACGTCTACTTACAGCCGAAGCCAGGTGACGCCTGCCGTCATCAGCAGCATGAGCCAGCAGGCAGGCGAGCCGGATTATAAAGTATATGATTTTCCTACAGATAACCAGGTGAAAATTTATTACGATAATGCAACCCTGCATGTAAACCTGGAATCGGGGATAGGAGAATATGAGCGTGTGGTAAAGCGGCATGTATTTTATGAATCCAATGTTTTGCACAGGAACAGTCTTACCGGCTGGAAATGGGTATCGGATATTTTTGCCATTATGCTCATCATCATCAGCGTAACAGGTTTATTTATTTTAAAAGGGAAATACGGCTTTAAACGCCGTGGTGTGTGGATAGTGAGTGCGGGCCTGCTTTTGCCCATTGCTGCTGTACTTATTTTTTATTTCCTGGCTGTATAAGCTAAACTTTCTGCTTGCCACTTAGTACGTAAATTTGCAAAAAAAAACACCATGAATAAAGTTTGGTTTATCACTGGTTGCTCTACCGGTTTTGGAAGGGCACTGGCAAAGGAAGTTTTGGCTAAAGGATATCGTGCTGCTGTGGCTGCAAGAAACACAGATGATGTACAGGATATCGTGAAAAATTATCCGGATACTGCNNGTGCGACGCATGTTTGAAATCAATGTGTTTGGCCTGGCCAAAGTAACGCAGGCGGTATTGCCCTTGATGCGAAAGCAACGTAGCGGTCATATTCTCAATGTGGCATCTATTGGCGGTTTGCGGGGTTTCCCCGGGCTGGGCTTTTACAATGCCACTAAGTTTGCTGTAGATGGTCTTTCGGAAGCGTTGAGCAAAGAAGTTGCACCACTCGGTATTAAAGTAACCATCATTTCTCCAAGCGGATTCCGCACAGACTGGGCGGGGCGTTCTGCAAAAGATACTACAAGCAAGATTGACGATTATGCTGGTACGGCTGCAAAAAACATGGGCGATATCAGGGGCTACAGTGGCCATCAGCCCGGAGATCCCGTTCGGGCGGCCAAGGCTATGATAGCTGTAACAGAAGCAGAACATCCGCCGCTAAGATTATTGCTTGGTGCTGCTGCTCTCAAAGGAGCATATGCCAAACTGGATGAATTGAAAACTGATTTTGATACCTGGGCAGATACTTCTACAGGCGCTGATTTTCCTTTGGAAGAGCAGTAAGACGGCCTTTTTGAAATCATCCATGATTTTCAAAAGGCTTTGCCTCCCATATCACCAAAGTAATATCTAAAACCCGTAATATTCCACCCATGGAATGTTGCGGGTTTCTTTGTTTTTAGATTAGTCATTGTCTTTATATTTATGGCATAACTGCTGCT
>DGQO01000090.1:22211-22825 GCA_002400445.1 Chitinophagaceae bacterium UBA4412 | reverse complement strand
CTGCTCCATGGTGGTTTGTTTGCAAAAATATGCGCCAGCACTGCCATCTTGCTATCCGTAATGATGCGCCTGAATATTTTGTATCAGCCCAATTCTTTCGATGTTTTCTTTTGGACACTGCTTTATTTTTGCCTGCTTAAATATTTCGTGACTACCCAAATCCGCTGGATTTATTTCAGTGCGCTTGCACTTGCCTTTGGCGTTTTGGCAAAGTACAATATCGTGTTCCTGCTCTTCGGTTTAGCACCGGCATTGCTCATATCCCGTCACCGTAAGATTTTTTTACAAAAGCATTTTTACCTGGCGTTATTGTTGGCGGCTTTAATCGTGTTACCTAATTTTTTGTGGCAGGTTAAAAATCATTTTCCCACACTTTCGCAATTAAAGGAATTACAGCAATCGCAGTTGGTAAATGAGAGTGCCCTTGGCTTTTTGTCGTCGCAGTTGCTCAGCTTTGCCAACTCCATCCTGGTATTAGGTGCCGCTTTCGCCGGCTTGCTGTTCTATCGTCCTTTTGCAGCTTATCGCTTTATGCTCTGGAGTTTTCTCATCTGCATTTTGTTGTTTGTTTTATTGAAGGCTAAAGGTTATTATGCTTACGGATTATATCCTGC
>DGQO01000090.1:3072-22121 GCA_002400445.1 Chitinophagaceae bacterium UBA4412 | reverse complement strand
CAGGATTTCGCTGACATGCGTGGCTGGCGGGAGCTTGCCGCCATCACGGATAGTGCCTGGCTACTTGCTCAACCCCTGCAAACCATTGTAATTGCCGGTAATTATGGCGAAGCGGGTGCTATTAATTATTATACCAAACAACCCGGCTTGCGTGTGGTGTCTTTTAATGCAGATTATATCAATTGGTTTCAGTTAGATAAGCCCATCGTAAACCTTATCCTGGTATTGGAAGCCGGCGGACAAACACCCCAGGATATTGGAATAGATCGGGCTTTTACATCGATGCAAGTCGTGGGTAAAGTGCAGGATACTTTTGCCCGGGAGCGGGGCACCACTGTTTACCTGCTCAAAACGGCAAAAGGAGATTTTAACGAGATGCTTCGGCAGCGTATTGCGCAGCAGAAGTTGGCTTATTCTCAAAAGAGATGAATACTTTGTAATATTTTCGTGCACATACCATGATTGTTCCACTACATATTATTCCACCATTACGCACAGTTCAGGTGATGCGTTATCTAACGCCCCTGCGGGAAGGTGGTTCTCTGCCCGCCATTGCAGAAGCGGATGATGATTTTTTGTATGTCCTCAAATTCAGGGGTGCAGGGCAGGGAACTAAGGCACTTATCGCAGATCTTATCGGCGGAGAAATTGCCCGGGCCATCGGCCTCAAAGTGCCCGAGATGGTTTTTGCAGATTTAGACGAAGCCTTTGGCAGAACTGAACCCGACGAAGAAATACAAGACTTGCTCAAAGCAAGCCAGGGTACTAACCTGGGCGTTCATTTTTTAAGCGGTTCTATCACTTATGATCCCGCTGTTACACAGGTAGATCCTTTGCTGGCCTCCTGCATTGTGTGGCTCGATGCGTTTATTACCAATGTAGATCGTACGGCCCGCAATACAAATATGCTCACCTGGAACAAAGAACTATGGCTTATCGATCATGGTGCAGCACTTTATTTTCACCACAATTGGAGCAACTGGCAGGCACAGGCGCAAAGCCCGTTTACACTCATTAAAGATCATGTGCTTTTGCCACAGGCCAGCCAGATTAAGGAAGCTGATGCCAAAATCAGGGCAAGCCTTCATCCGCAATTGTTGCAAAATATTGTGCAATTAGTGCCCGATGATTGGTTACAAGGAGACGATGAAATAACGCCCACTGAAAAAAGAAAAGTATATTATTCATTCCTGGAACAGCGGCTGCAGCAAGCAGACCTATTTGTAAACGAAGCCATCAATGCAAGAGAAGCACTTATTTGAATATGCCGTTATTCGCATTGTGCCCCGTGTAGAGCGGGAAGAGTTCCTCAATGTGGGTGTGGTAGTGTTTTGCAAGAAGCTCAATTTTTTGCAAATGAAACATTGTATTGATGAAGCCCGTATCCTCGCTGCATTTCCTGCTGCAGACATTTCCGATATACAGCAACATTTACAGGCTTACGAAAACATTAGCCATGGCCAATCTTCCGCTGGCCCCATTGCAGCCCTCGATACCGCTTCCCGTTTTCGCTGGCTCACCGCAAAACGCAGTACGATTGTGCAATCATCTCCCGTACATCCAGGCTTTTCTGCAGACCCGGCAATCACTTTGCAAAAACTTTACGAACAACAGGTGTTGTGTGATTAGTTTTTTAAAGGTTTGGGGCTTTCCCCTTCAACCCTTTGCTCAGCCTTAGTCCTGGTCATCGCTATTACTCCGCCACAAAGGCTGCGCACATTTCCTCAGCGGGGTAGCCGCTCTGCCCCGCAGCCCGTCGGCAGTTTGCAGCAAAGGGGTACAACAAAACTGCGAATCAGGCAAGGCTCCCAAACGCCATTCACAACTTCTCAACAACCACTTGGCATCACCCAATACCCGTTTTCATTTTGGAGGCTAATCACTTATCTTTGCGCCCATGACACAGGAATTACTTAAAGATATGAGAGACCGTTTGTTGGTTTTGAGGAGGTTTCTTTGACGTCGCTAACAGAGAAGCAAAAATCAGTAACGACAAACAACTTTCCCTTTCTCCCGGTTTTTGGGACGATAATGCAAGGGCAACTTCCATTTTAAAAGACATTAAAGTAAACGAGTACTGGGTAGAAATGTTTCACAACGTTTCTATGGCAGTAGAGGATTTTGCCGTTTTATTTGATTTCTGGAAAGAAGGTGAGGCCACCGAAACAGAAGTGAAAGCATCCTTCGATGCGGCGATTACCGGCATTGAAGAGGCCGAGTTTAAAAGCACGCTTAACGACCCTGCGGATGCCTTGCCTGCTATTGTAGAAATCAATAGTGGCGCTGGTGGCACCGAAAGTCAGGATTGGGCAGAAATTTTATCCCGCATGTATCGTATGTACGCTGAGAAGCAAGGCTGGACGGTAACCGAGCTCGACTGGCAGTGGGGTGATGGTGCCGGAATAAAGGCCTGCACTTACCAGGTAGACGGTGCATTTGCTTATGGATTTCTCAAAGCAGAATCCGGCGTTCACCGGCTTGTACGTATTTCTCCCTTTGATAGTAATGCCCGCAGGCATACTTCCTTTGCATCGGTGTATGTTTATCCTCTCGTAGATGATACGATCACGATTGACATCAATCCTGCAGACGTGAAAATGGAAACTTCCCGGAGTGGTGGTGCAGGCGGTCAAAACGTAAATAAAGTGGAGACGAAAGTGCAGCTCACGCATATTCCTACAGGTATTGTAGTGGTATGCCAGCAAGATCGTAGCCAGCTTGGAAACAGGGAACTCGCCATGCAAATGTTGCGCAGCCGGTTGTTTGAAATTGAAATGCAAAAACGCAATGAACTCAAGAATGCAGCAAACAGTAAAAAGAAAAAGATAGAGTGGGGTAGTCAGATTCGCAGCTATGTTTTTCATCCGTATAAAATGATTAAGGATCACCGTACAGATTATGAAGTGGGTAATGTGGGGCCTGTAATGGATGGAGAATTAGACGGATTTATCAAAGCATACCTCATGAGTGAAAAAGAAACGGAACAATAAACGATAAAAAATGAGAAGCATTTTTATACTTGGCGTTTGCGCTTTATTATATTCTTGCGGAGGCAATATCCGGGAACAGTCTGACACATCAATGGATACAACCGTTAGCTCCCAGCTCACTGCCGCTCCGTTAGACAGTACCGTGAATCTTTCGCTTTCTCCCGAAGAACTGCGGGACGATAGCGTATTCACAGATGGCAGTATTCCAGCCAGTTGGCAAAATGCGGGCTTCACTGATCCCGAAGGGTTTAAAAAATTCCTGAAGCAGGTGCAGTATTGGGTAATGGAAAATGATAAAGAACATCTTGCTGCTATCATCAAGTATCCTTTAAATGATACGGTAAAAGTGCCGCAGGATTTTATTAATCATTACGATCAATTGTTTACCCGTTCGGTAAAACTGAGCTTTGCCGGCATTCATTTTAACCAGATTTTCAGGAATCAAAATGGCGCAATGACGGATGCAGGTAAAGTGTGGTTTGCGCCCATTCAAAAGGAATATAAAATCATTGCTATAAATAATTAAAACGATCGCTATGCAATACGGAGACTTTTATTATCCCCTGCCGGTAAATGAACCGGTATTAAATTATGCACCTGGCTCTCCAGAAAAAAAACGCCTCAAAGAAGTGTTGCAGGAGCTAAAATCTACGCAGGTAGATGTGCCCATGTACATTGATGGAAAAGAAGTGCGCACAGGGAAAACGAAGGATATTCATCCACCGCATGAAATCAGTCATCTGCTTGGAAAATTTCATACTGGTGATGCTTCTCATGTGAAAATGGCCATTGAAGCTGCACTTGCGGCAAAGGAAAAATGGGCTGCACTAAGTTGGGAAAACAGGGCAAATATTTTCTTGAAAGCTGCGGATCTCCTCGCCACAAAATACCGGCCTTACATTAATGGAACTACCATGCTTGGGCAAAGCAAGAATGCGTACCAGGCAGAAATAGACAGCGCCTGCGAACTCATCGATTTTCTTCGTTTTAACGTGCATTATCTCAGCGAGATTTATCGCCAGCAACCCATTAGTGGTCCTGGTGTAAATAACCGCCTCGAATATCGCCCGCTCGAAGGATTTGTATTTGCCTTAACGCCTTTTAATTTTACGGCCATTGGTGGTAATCTTCCTACGAGTGCTGCAATGTGTGGCAACGTAGTGGTGTGGAAATGCGCCAATACACAGGTTTATAGCGCACAAATGTTTATGCGCATTTTGCAGGAAGCTGGCTTGCCTGATGGCGTTATTAATCTGGTTTTTGTAGATGGACCTACTGCAGGAGATGTTATTTTTAATCATCGTGATTTTGCCGGCTTACATTTTACAGGCAGCACCGGCGTTTTTAATGGTATGTGGGAAATCATCGGGCGCAATACAAATATGTATCGCACTTATCCAAGAATTGTTGGAGAAACCGGTGGTAAAGATTTTGTGATCGCTCACAAGTCTGCAGATGTAGATGCAGTGGTAACGGCACTTGCACGAGGTGCCTTCGAATTCCAGGGTCAAAAATGTTCCGCAGCTTCCAGGGCTTATTTGCCTTCTAATCTTGCGGCCGAAATAAAAACCAAACTCATTGCAGAAATACAAACCATGAAAATGGGCTCGGTAGAAAACTTTACCAATTTTATCAATGCTGTAATTGATGAAAAGAGTTTTGACAAACTGAAGGGCTATCTGGATGCTGCAAAGCAGGAGGGAAGCAGCGCCAGTATTTGGGTTGGTGGCGGTTGTGATAAGTCTAAAGGATATTTTATTGAACCTACTGTAATTGAAGCGAAGGATCCGAAATATACTACGATGTGTGAAGAGTTATTCGGTCCCATTCTTACCGTGTATGTGTACGACGAAAACAAATTTGAAGAAACGCTCAGGCTTGTAGACGAAACATCTGAATATGCACTCACCGGTGCAGTTTTAGCAAGAGACAGGCACGCTGTAGAACTTGCTACAAACTTGCTGAGAAACAGTGCCGGTAATTTTTATGTAAATGATAAGCCTACCGGTGCAGTTGTAGGTCAGCAGCCCTTTGGAGGTGCACGTGGCAGTGGTACAAATGATAAAGCAGGATCGGCGCTTAATTTATATCGGTGGCTTAGTGCGAGAACAATTAAGGAAACATTTAATTCTCCTACGGATTATCGATATGCCTTTTTGCAAGAAGATTAAGTAGAATAATTGTATTGATTTGCTGCCATTATGTAAAAAATACCGGGGGCAGGGTTACATTTTACCCATTCCCGTATTAAGGAGCAACAACCAACATGCAAATCATAAAAACGATGAAAACAAAAGTAAAATTTACGCTTCCTGCCCAAGTTGCAGGTGAAGCTAAAGGTGGAAAACTGCTAGGTGAATTCAACAATTGGAATCAGGCTGAAGCGATAGACCTTACCCTTAACGAAGATGGCTCCCTCTATGCAGAGGTTGAGCTTCCTAATGGAAAAACTTACCAATACCGCTACCTTTTGCACGACGGTCGCTGGGTAAATGATCATAGTAAAACCGTGGCTGCAGAAGCTTACGGCAGTACAGTAGAAAATAGCCTTGTTATGGTGCCTGCAAGTAAGGCAGCATCGGCTGAAAGTACAAAGTCTGCTGTAAAGAAGGCAGCGCCTAAAAAAGCTGTAGCAAAAAAAGTAACGGAGACTCCTGCAGCACCTAAGAAAGCTGAAGTAAAAAAAGCAACTGAAGCGCCTGCCGCAGCTAAAAAAGCACCTGCTAAAAAGGCAACAGAGACCGCCGCTCCAGCTAAAAAAGCTTCTGCAAAGAAGTAATTGAAGTATCCGTTTACCAAAGCGAGCATTCAAAACTTGTAGCAACTGGTAATTGGCATCAATTCTCCTGTGCAGATCAGAGAAACGATTCAGAAACAATTCGTAACAATGTATACAAAGCCCTTCGGGGCTTTTTTTATGCCTGCGAATAGCATATTTTCGTGTATTCAATTTTTAGTGCAAGGATATTTATTGCTCATGGATCAATTACTCTCATCTACACATTTACAGGATACTTTATTAAGGCTGGCACACCAGGTTATTGAAAACTACGATACATTGGAGAATGTTGTATTTGTGGGCATTCAACCCCGTGGCGTAAACGTGAGCAACGAAATTGTAAACTGTATCAAAACATTGGTGCCGGGCGAAGACGTAAAATATGGTGTGCTGGATATTACTTTTTATCGGGATGATGTGCGGGAGGAAATTCACGTGGCCAGCAAAACAGAAATTCCTTTTAATATTGAAGGTAAAATAGTGGTATTGATTGATGATGTGCTGTACACCGGCCGAACCATCCGGGCAGCGCTCGATGCGCTCCAGGATTTTGGCCGGCCGCAAAAAGTAGAACTTTGCGTGCTGGTAAACCGAAGATTTACCCGGGAGCTTCCTATTCAACCCGATTACTTTGGCCTGGCGATTGATTCTGAACCAAGCCAAAAAGTGAAAGTGAACTGGCAGGATCGTGAAGTGCTCCTATATTAACCGGTAATGAATCCTTATACGTTGAATGTTTTTTTTCCATTAGCTTTGCTCCTTAATGCAACTATCTACCAAACATCTGCTTGGCATTAAAAATCTTACGGTTCAGGATATTTCCCTCATTCTATCTACCGCAACCCAATTCAAAGAAGTACTGCAGCGTCCTGTAAAAAAAGTTCCTTCCCTTAGGGATGTTACGATTGTAAATTTGTTTTACGAAAACAGCACCCGCACCCGTATCTCTTTTGAGCTGGCAGAAAAAAGGCTCAGCGCAGATACCATTAATTTTTCTGCATCAGGTTCCAGTGTGAGTAAAGGAGAAACATTACTGGATACAGTGAATAATATCCTGAGTATGAAGGTAGATATGGTGGTGATGCGCCATAGTGCCACGGGTGCCCCGCATTTCCTGGCAAAGCATCTTCCGGATACTGCAATTGTAAATGCCGGCGATGGCATTAATGAGCATCCTACGCAAGCGCTCCTGGATGCATTTTCAATCCAGGAAAAAATTGGATCGCTTCAAGGCAAAAAAGTTGTACTCATTGGAGATATTATCCATTCAAGGGTAGCCCTTAGTAATATTTACCTGCTAAAAAAAATGGGTGCTGAAGTAATGGTTTCAGGCCCTCCAACATTGATTTCTCCTTACATTAAAGAAGCACTGGGCGTGCAGGTGGAATATGATATCAGGAAAGCACTGGCCTGGTGTGATGTAGCCAATGTGCTGCGAATACAACTGGAGCGACAAAGCCAGGTTCTTTTTTCTTCTTTACGGGAATACAATCTCGCCTTTGGGGTGAAAAGGAATTTGCTGGATGCCCTGGGTAAAGAAATCGTAATCATGCATCCTGGTCCTATTAATCGTGGTGTAGAAATAGATAGTAATGTGGCAGATGGAAATGAATCCATTATTTTGCAGCAGGTAGAGAATGGAGTTGCGGTGCGTATGGCAGTGCTTTACCTGCTTGCTGGAAAAAAACTTGAAACGGCGTCTTCGGCAAATTAATCGTTTGGCCAAAACCAAAAATATTCTCATGTCTAGAATCTGCTTATTTCCCGGAACGTTTGATCCGGTTACTTTAGGACACACCGATATTATCAACAGGGCCCTTCCGCTTTTTGATAAGCTCTATATTGGTATCGGTAGAAATGTAAACAAGGAGCCGATGTTTAGCGAAGAACAAAGACTGGATTGGATTGAACAGATTTATCGGGATGAACCCAAGGTTGCTGTAGTTGCTTATGATGGCCTTACCGTTGAATGTTGCAGGAAGGTTGGTGCCAATTTTATTCTGAGGGGCATCCGCTACGTAAGTGATTTTGAGTATGAAAAGGCCATTGCAGATATGAACCGAAGCCTTGAGCATCATATTGAAACCGTATTCCTTACTTGTCTTCCTCAGTACACTTCCGTTGCTAGTACACTTGTAAGGGATGTTCTAAAAAATCGTGGCGATGCTTCGCAGTTTCTGCCACCAGAAGTTACTGCCAGTCTTCACAGTTTGTCTTCACCACTATGAGTATCTGGCACAATAAGCAGGTGACTATAGCTGCACTCGAACCCTTGAATGATAAAACAATGGCTGGTTTTCTTCAGATGCAATGGGTAGAAATTGGTGATGATTATCTTAAAATGAAAATGCCTGTAAATGAAATGACCCGGCAGCCTTATGGTTTACTGCACGGAGGAGCCAGTTGTGCATTGGCAGAAACGATTGGGAGTGTAGGCTCACATTTGCTGGTGGATCCGGAGAAGTTTTTATGTGTGGGGCTTGAAATTAACGCAAATCATATTCGCTCCGCACGTTCAGGGTTTGTAATGGCTACTGCGAGGCCCTTGCATATTGGTAAGACCACGCATGTATGGGATATTTTAATTCATGATGAAGCAGAACTGCTCATTTGCGTGAGCCGGCTTACCGTAAGCATCCTGCGCAGGAAAGATTAGCCTTAAACGCAGCGTTACCTCTTTCTTTTACCCGTTTTCTTTTCTGTAAACTTTTCAATAATCTGCCTGATATTCTGATAGGTATTGTCTAAAGTTTTATCCAGGTCTGCGGGCTTCACCCAGGCGATTTCAACAATGTCTTCTTCTGTTTGCGGCTTCAAATGCTGTGGGTGATTACTTTTAAAATAAAACCAGTGGCTTATTTTTAGGATATTTTTGCCAAACTCGTTATAGGTATGGTAGGTTTCTCCAATCTTATTGATCAGGGTTAGATCTTTTGCTCCCGTTTCTTCTTCTATTTCTCTTGCCGCACACGCTTCCTGGGTTTCCTTAAGTTCCATGTGTCCTTTGGGCAAGTCCCATTTTCCACGGCGAAAAATGAACAATAATTCACTTTTCTTATTTTCTACAATACCACCCGCAGCTTCAATCACATGGAAATGCTTAAAGAAATTCTTTTTTAATGTTTTAAAATCTTTATGATATATGACGCCGGCATGAAAGTTTTCTTTTTTTATTTCGTGCAATAGGGTATTGATGGCAGGAGTAGATAACTCATCCACAAAAACCGCTTCCGGATGATGGAGGATCTCCTCAAGGTGAGCGTCCATAGCATCGCAGAGGTACACGGGCTTTTCGTTAAAATAGATAATCACCTGCATATGCTTGTTTTGCCAGGGTAAATGTAAATCATTAGCCTTATACCGGCGCTGCAGTTATCTTTGCCGGGCAAAATTTAAGTGCTTATGTCTACAAATGAAACGGCAATAGCCGAAAAACTTTTACAGGTAAACGCGGTAAAATTAAGTGTGGCCCATCCGTATACCTGGGCAAGTGGCTGGAAGAGTCCCATTTATTGTGATAATCGCACCCTGCTGTCTTTTCCTTATGAACGGGATTTTATTAAGAGCGAAATGTGCAGCCTCATCTTCGAAAATTTTCCGCAGGCAGAGGCATTGGCAGGGGTGGCTACTGCGGGTATTGCCTGGGGCGCAATGGCTGCCGATCAATTGAAATTGCCTTATATGTATGTGCGGCCAACCCCGAAGGCACATGGCATGGGTAACCAAATAGAAGGAATATACAGGCAGGCGCAAAAAGTACTGGTTATTGAAGACTTGGTTTCTACAGGAAAGAGCAGTTTGCAAGTATGCGAAGTGCTTCAGCAGGCCGGAGTTGAGGTTATTGGCCTGGTTTCCATCTTTAATTACGGGTTTCCCGAGGCTATTTCAGCCTTTAGCAGCGCCGGCATTCCTTTCTTTTCGCTTACAAATTATGAAGTACTCATTAAGCTGGCTGTAGAGCATCAACTTGTGTCTCAAAATGATATGAACAGCTTGTTAAATTGGCGCAACAGCCCTGCCTTATGGGGCAGATAGGATAACTTAGCATCCTGAAAATAAAAAACGATGAAGAAATTTTTTTTCCTTGGATTTCTAACGCTGTTTGCTTTCTCTCTTTGTGCTACTGCTCAGGGTAAAACAACTGCTAAAGCCACCATTAATACCCCTTCTGTGCAATGTGATATGTGTAAGGGGCGTATTGAAAAGTTTTTAATGCGGGAACCTGGCGTTACCGGTGTAAAGGTGGATGTAAAGAAGAAAGTAGTTGGTGTAAGTTGGCTCACAGATCGTACGAATATCGAAAACATCAGGACGGCTATTGCCAATATTGGCTATGATGCGGATGATGTACTGGCAGACGAAACAGCCTATCAAAAGCTTCCCAAGTGCTGTAAAAAGCCTGCAGAAACCGCAGAGAAGCCTGCTGTTTTGCAGTAATTCAAAATTTAATCCTGAAAGCGTCGTTTGAAAAAACGGCGNNGCACTTCAGGCTAAAAGAAATAAGAAAACTGCTGCCTGCTGCTGTAATCAACCTTGAAATTTTTATAAACTCCCGCCTTCCCCAACTTCACGGTACCTACTGCTCTAACCGACACTTCTTTATTCATCAGGGCAATCAGGCCATTTTTTAGCAAATTTTTCATATCCACATCAATACGAAGAGGAATGGTAAATACATCCCTTTTCGGCACCTCCACTTGTAGCAACTGGCTGGAATGTCCCAGGTAATTACTGTCAATGTAAATGTCTAATTCGGTTCGATTTACCTCAAGCCCGAAATTATTAGGGTTAAAATAAACCAGGTTAATCTTAAGTGCCGAAGCGGTAAAACCCGCCTTATCCAGGCTTAATCCGTTAAAGTCCCGAAATTCTAAATCCTTAGGAGAATGACATGATGTCATTATAAGTGCGGTAAGAACTGTATACCAGAGAAGAAGGGAAGTTGAGAATTGCCTCATTTTACTTTTTTGAAACCGGAAGATACAGCAGAATTTAATTGATACCAGATTATAGGAGAATGGTTGAATTATTAGCACTAATACTAGTAGCAAAATCTAGTTACAATACATTTTTCCGGTCAAAAGGAACGACTAATTACTTTTGCAAATAGAATATGTATTAATAAACTGTTATCAAATAAATTATAATCATTTAATAAACTTTAAGTAGTGCAAAAAACAACTTTGAACTGAGTTTATCTTAACTCTTGATATTTATTACGGGAAGTTTGTATCATTTTTATATTTTCTTCTTTATTATGCTGAATTATATAGTGTTATATGTTATATATGAATATTTAAATAAATTGCTTAACTATATTAACAATAATTAAAATTTTCTTTCGCCTCTCTTTGAGTTGCAGAGCTTCAAATTTGCACTTTTAAGAGATGACATGGGATAAACCCTTCCTGGAAACTTTCCAGGCTTTAATCGGGTTGTAATCAATAAATGGAAATAATATGCTAATATGTCAGCGAAATAGCTGCTAAGCTGATAAGTAGTAGGGTTTTGTGCTGTAATTGGAGTATATCTAAATATTTAATAGTTTCTTTGAATATTTTCTTATATAAGTTGCTTTATGGATAATATTTGTTTAATAAATGATAGGTATTGGGGATATATACCCATTATCTTCGGAAAATACGGTAAAATATTTTTGGATTATTAAAAACTGTTATTATGTTTGCATTCAGAAACGGAAAATGATTTACCTCTGTTATTACCGATTTCTCAAACCACACCATTTCCTCTGAACAGATTTACCATCTGACGACCAAAACTCTTTAACCACAAACCACAATTGATGAAACAATTCTCCTCTGCATTTAATGATGCTCTTAGCATATTAACCTATTACGGACGGGCTATTTTATTTCCATCTACTTTCAAGACGCAATTAGAATTTCTTTTAATACCGTCCTGCTAAGTATTGCGGGGTTGCTCCTGCCATTTTCCATTATCTGATCAACCTGTTTATTAAATCCATTATTCATTGCAATAACTGGTTACGCTTGTAATCTTTAGGAACTACTAAAGCAATGAAAAAATGAAACAGTTTATTTATCTCTTACTTTTTGCTATTATTCATGTACCAGTAAAAAGTCAAAACTTGGTTCAAATACCTGTAGTTAATTTGCAGGCTAAGGTTGAAGGAAAGCAGGTGCTATTGGTTTGGCACAGTGATGAAGATGCTGACTGGGAAGTTCAGGCGAGTGCGGATGGAAAAACCTTTACCACGGTTGGATTGGTTTGGGGGCAGGATCCAAAGGGAAGTCGAGGAAGCTTTGCCTTTAAGCAGGAAGCCACTAAAATAGGTAAGGGCAAGAGCTACTTTCGGGTAGTTAAATCAGATACAAATACATCCAGTGCAAGTAATGTTGCCAGGATTTCAAAATAATAAGGGCTGCGGATTACCTCAACCGTTTTAAGCCGATAACTCGTTTTCTTTGGGGGTTACAGAACCAAGAGGTTCTTAACAAAAGCCACATTTCTATGTGGCTTTTTCATTTTAAATGATTGTGGTCAGTCATTAAAAATTTGCTCCTTTTACGCCAATTTGCCTTTTAGAATAGTGTACTTTCACTACTGTTTATTTCATCTCATGAGAAAAGGTTTACTGCTACTGATCATTTGCTGCCTGGGTATTAATGCCTATTCACAAGATTTTAGTAATAAAGGAAAAGATTTTTGGCTGGCATACAGTTACCACGTGGGCATGCAGGGAGGTACGGCGCCGGTGATGACTTTATACATTACGTCTGACGTAAGCACCACTTATAATGTTTCCATCTATGGAGGTGCCATCATCCAGGCTGGTCCTGTTTCAGCAAACCAGGTGGTAGCAGTCGTAATTCCAAATGCATATTTTATTAGTGCTGACGGTGTGTTTAATAATAGAGCGATTCGGGTGACAGCAGCCAAGCCGATCATTGTATATTCCTACATCACCCGCAGCCAGGCAAGCGCCGCTACTTTGTGTTTGCCTAAAAACGTGCTCGGCGTAGAGTACCGTGCAATGAGTTTCAAGCAAACTTCAAATGAAAATAATTCCAACTCTTTCATCACCATTGTGGGCGTGGAAGACAATACCAATATTGAAATCATTCCATCAGCGTCTACAGTGGGGGGGTGGGCTGCCGGCAGCGTAAACAACATTACCCTCAACAAAGGCCAGATTTACCAGGTGCTTGGAACCACTTCAGGCTTTAACGGTGTTGACCTGTCTGGCACCAAAATTAAATCCATTGCATCTGGCAGTGGCGGATGCAAAAAGATCGCCGTATTTTCTGGAAGTGGAAAGATCCAGATATCAAACGGAAGCTGCGGCTCCAATAGTTCAGATAATCTTTACCAGCAACTTTACCCCCTCGGGAGCTGGGGCAAAAAATACCTCACGGTGCCTAGTGCCAGCCGGCCTTCTAATTTTTACCGCATCTGGCGCAGCGATCCGGCAAGCATCATTACATTAAATGGAGTGCTGGTGCCTCCGGCTTCCTTTGTAAACGATTATTACGAATTCTTTAATGCCATACCCAACAAGATAGAATCAAATCTGCCTGTGGCTGTAACCCAGTATTTTACCACTCAGAATTGTAATGGGAACGCCAGCCCATATGATCCTGATATGATTGTGCTAAACCCGGTAGAACAAAATATCAGTAACGTTACACTCATTAGTTCAAACCTAACCGTAGCCGGCACACATCAGCATAAAATTCATGTGATTTTAAAGAATGAGGGTACAGCGCTTTCTTCTTTTCGTTTTGATAACTCCCCTGTCAACAGCACACTTTGGCAAACTCACCCGGAAGATGCCAGCTATTCTTATTTATACTTATCCGTGAGTGAAACCAGTCATACGTTGCTATGCGATTCCGGCTTTAACGCACTGGCTTATGGCTACGGAAATGCAGAAACTTACGGTTATTCTGCGGGAACTTATATAAAGGATCTTTACCAGCAAATTGGTGTGAGTTCTCAGTATGGTATTGAGACTTCGCCATCTGTTTGTACGGGATCGCCCTTCCAGTTTAAAGTATCGCTTCCTTACTGTGTAGATTCTATAAAGTGGAATTTGGGTAATCTGCCCGGGCCCATTACGCCTGCGGTACGCCAGGTAAATTATACCTCCTGTACAACGGGGACAGGTGGCCCGGATTCAACTAATATCGTGAACGGGAAGACGATTTATTGGTATTCTCTTCCCACATTTTTTAGTCTTAACACAGTGGGAACTTACCCAGTGCTACTTACGACTTATACTTCTAATCCTTCTACCTGTGGCTCTGAACAGGATGTAGATTTTGACCTGGAGGTTTCGGATCCACCGGTTGCAGATTTTACCTGGAATGCGCCGGGATGCCCGGCTGAGATCGTGCAGTTTACGGATAATTCCACCACTACCAAACCTACCTATCACTGGTGGTGGAGTTTTGGTGATGCCGCCAGCGGGGCGAATAATACCTCACTGCTTAAAAACCCATCACACCTCTTCTCGGGCCCTGGCACTTATACAGTTCGCTTTGCCAATATTACTACTCCCGGTTGCCTGAGTGATACGATATCGAGACAGGTTGTGGTGCCAGATTATCCAACCGCTACTATCACCGGCACGACAAGTGTGTGTCTTAATGGCCCATTACCAACGATTACGTTCAGCGGTGCGAATGCTGTGGCACCCTATGTTTTCACGTATAATATCAATGGGGGTACGAATCAAACCATTCTAAGCACTGGAACAACGGCTACAATTAATGCACCCACATCTATAGCTGGAAATTTTAGTTACAACTTAGTGAGCGTACAAAACAGTACAAATCCCGCATGTATCAGGAATGTACCAGACACTGCCGTTATCATAGTTTTCAAATTACCAACACCAGGGTTTACCATTTCTAATCCTTCTTGCGAAACAGGTATCGTACAATTTACCGACACGAGCCGGGCCTGGGCCGGAACGATCACTAACTGGAGCTGGGATTTTGGTGACCCGGCCAGTGGTGCTGCAAACCAGTCTATTTTGCAAAATCCTGTGCATCTTTATACTTCGGCCGGTACCTATACGATAACCTTATCCTTAACAACGAGTAATGGTTGCAGCCTTTTGGTTCCTTACACAAAATCTATCCAGCTGCACGATCGTCCGCTGGCAGGGTATATCATCCCCGAAGTTTGCCTTAGCGATACTTATGCCCAATTTACAGATTCAAGCAAAGTGCTTAATGGAACTATTTCGGCCTGGTACTGGAATTTTGGCGACGCAAATGCGAATGCGGGAAATCCCAATACTTCAAGTGCACAAAACCCTACGCACAGCTATACCGCTGTGGGAAATTATTCGGTACAGTTAATAGCCGTATCAAGCCAGGGCTGCAGGGATACCATTGCGCAGCAATTGGTGATTAACGGCAGTTTTCCTGTGGCTAATTTTACTATACAGAATGCTGCCAGCTTATGTTCTAATGATTCCATCCGCATCAACAACACTTCTACAGTTTTTCCAGGAAGTATTACAAAAGTGGAAATTTATTGGGATAACATTGCCGCTCCAACCATTTATGAAACAGACGATTTTCCCACTCCAGGAAAAATGTATGCACATCTTTATCCTGCATTTCAGAGTCCGCTTACAAAATCAGTTACCATTCGCTACCGGGCTTATTCCGGTGGAGTGTGCGTAAACGATAAGCTTAGCGTCATTACGCTGCATGCCACACCACGTCTTCGCTTTGATCCTGTGCCCAATGTGTGCTACGATGCCGCAGCATTTCAAATTACCCAGGCCGTGGAAACCGGGGGAGTGCCCGGTACATTTTTATTTAGCGGACCGGGCGTAAGCAGCAGCGGTATATTCAATCCTGTAGCTGCTGGCATTGGCACTTTCACGATTCGTTGCATTTACATTAGCAGTGCCGCAGGTTGTCTGGATTCTGCTTCACAAACTATAACGGTGATTGATACGGTTGCCACCAAATTTGATTTTGTAGCACCTGCCTGCGCAGGATTTTCTGCTCTTTTTAATAATAGCAGCACTGTACCTGCAGGCGTCACGATTTTAAAAACGGTCTGGGATTTTGGCGATGGAAGTCCGATTGATACGTTTCCTTTGGCATCGCCTGTCACTCATGTCTTTGCAAACTGGGGTAATTTTAATGTGAAGATGCACACTTTGTCTACTACTGGTTGTATTAGTGCCGTGCGTTCCAGGCAAGTGTACATCAGCCCCATACCTACTGCGGATTTTTCCTTTGTTGATCCCTTTTTGTGTTTGCCTAATGCTGTATTAAGGCTTACCGAATCTTCATTTATTGCCGATAACAGTGAAAGTAGTTTCACTTATACCTGGGATTTTGGCGATCCCTTAAGTGGAACACTCAACGCTTCTCTGGCCCGTACCCCGCCACCACATCTATATTCCGGGTTAGGTCCTTATCTGGTAAAATTATCCGTAAAATCCGGGGATCAATGCCTGGGCACCGCATCTAAAATTGTAAACTTTATTCATCCACAGCCGGTTGCGGCATTTACCACAAATAAGGCTGCAATTTGTGTGGGAGACAACGTTACATTTACCGATAGAAGCGATGGTTTAGACGGTAGCGTAACGAAATGGTTTTGGAACTTCCAGGATGGAAGTAGTTCGCTTTTACAAAATCCCACCCACAGCTTCCTCACCCCCAATGTTTTTGATATTAAACACTGGATTACAAATTCAATTGGTTGTAATAGTGATACGGCACATATCCTCTTTTCCGTAAATGCATTTCCGGTGGTGGATGCCGGGCCTGATTTGTTTGTACTGCAAGGCGGTTCGATTGAACTCAAAACGTTAATTACCGGCACCGAGTTAAGTTATGCATGGACGCCTGGTACTTACCTAAATGCTACTGACCTGGCGAATCCAGTAGCAATCAACGTTCAGGAAGATATCACTTATCGCATAGAGGTAACGGCAAAGGGTGGCTGCAGCGCCTCAGATGTTGTGTTTTTGAAAGTGTTGAGAATGCCTGTTATACCCAACACTTTTTCGCCCAATGGAGACGGCATCAATGATAAATGGATTATCCAGTACCTGGAAACTTACCCAGATAACCGGGTACAGGTTTTTACAAGAACAGGCCAGATGGTTTTTGAATCAAGAGGATATCGCACGCCGTGGGATGGAAATATGAAAGGAAAGTCGTTGCCCATAGATACGTATTATTATATCATAGAACCTGGAAACGGACGGAAACCCATTACCGGTTACATCACCATCTTAAAATAGCAAAGTGAAGAAGGATTTAGCCAGTTTATCAAGATCGTTTGTTCCCGGTATCCTGTTTTTACTTTGCGCTTGCAATGCCAGTGCACAAGTCAAATCATCCTATACACAATACATTCTCAACAACTTTGTGTTGAACCCCGCTGTAACTGGGATAGAAAATTACACGGATATAAAAATGAGTTCCCGCAATCAATGGACGGGTATCAATGGTGCCCCCGTTACCAACTATCTTACGATTCACACAGCTATCGGTAAAACAGATATGCGCACAAGTGCCACGTCTTTTGAAGTGCCGGGCCAAAACCCACGTGGTACTAATTATTGGGAAAATTATACGGCACCAAAAGCGCACCATGGGGTAGGCTTCAGCGCAATGAACGACAAGGCAGGTTACATCAATCGCTGGAGTTTATCAGGTAGCTATGCTTATCATTTGCCACTTAGCATAAAGACGACGTTGGCTGCTGGTTTCAGTGCGGGCATCACCAGCATCAACATAGATCGGACCAAAATTGACTTTGGCAGCCTCGATCCTACAGACCCTGCAGTAGGTTATACTTCAGGAGCACTAAAACCGGTGCGGCCAGAACTTGGCGCTGGTCTTTGGTTATATTCTGCTGATTATTTTGCCGGAGTATCTGTACTCAATATTGTACCGGGTAAAGTTAGGTTTGGCAGCAATAATGATTTTGCTTCTTATATAGCGCCTAATTATTTTCTCACAGCTGGTTATCGTTTTTCGGTGTCTGATAACCTCAATGTAATTCCGTCTTTTATGCTCCAATACTGGCAACCACAGCTTTTTGGTGTACATGCCAATGCTAAGTTGCAGTACCAGGATCGTTTTTGGGTAGGAGGGAGCTACCGGTATGGAGATTTAATTTCTGGTTTTGCTGGCATGGCCGGTGTAAATATTTCTAATACACTCAACCTGAGTTACGCTTATGAAGTAGCCACAACAAACAGGCTAAGGGCTTACACCGGCAATACCCATGAAATCATGATCGGATTTATATTGGGAAATAAGTATGGAGACCTTTGTCCCAGGAATGTTTGGTGATTATTGCACAACAGGATAAAGCAAAATCAGGGAGTCTGAAGCATGGGCTACAGAATCTTTGCTATTCCAGGGAATATCGGTTTTGAGCCAAAGTGGTTCAAGAATCCACATGCCATCTACGAGTATTGCCCTATACTTTGCGGTAAGTACTGCACCATTGTCGGCTCTGTTTGTGAGCACAAATTCTTTTCCCGAAATCTCTTTCTCTGGTGAACTTACCTGGAAAAAGGGCATGTCTATTTCAGTCTCTGGCTCAGCAAAATTTTCTGGGCCCACTTCTGTTTTGACTATTTGCCGGAGGCTATTCATTTTCCTCGCAGGTTTTTTAATTTCTGTTCCCTGGCCGGAAATGACCGCAATAGCGCTTTGTTGCCTGATTAATGCTGGTATTTCCGGGCTTTTGATAACCGTATTCAATTGGCTGGCCACTGTTATTTTCTGCAGCAAGCTCGCTTGCTGTTTTGGGATCAAGGAAAAGACAATGCCGAGGTTTAAAATTACGCCGGTGAGTATCACGAGGGGAGACAAAAAGGTTCGGTTGTTTTTAAATTCAAGGTTCCGGGGATTGGTAAAAAATAAAACTCTTTTGAGTAGGGCCTGGCCTGGCTTCACAGCAGCCATTTGCATTGGCAAGGATATGCTCCGCATCCTTGAAATTTGCAAAAGTGTTTCTGCATAACGCACAGCATCAGGACGAAAACGAAGTACTATGATATCGCAATGTTTTTCCCGCTCCAGTTTTATTTTCCCGGCAATAATCTGTACGAACGGATTGAAAAAAAATACCGTTTCGCTAAAGAGTAAGAACCAGTTCAACAGGTAGTCATGTTGCCGGATATGTGCCAGTTCATGCAGGATAATAGCCTCGGTTTGCTCAATGGTAAGTCGGTTTACCATAGCTAAAGGAAGCAGTATTACGGGTTTCCAGCATCCGTAGGTGATTGGTGAATTTAC
>DGQO01000090.1:901-3019 GCA_002400445.1 Chitinophagaceae bacterium UBA4412 | reverse complement strand
AAGCCAGCAGAAGTGTGGCGTATCGCTTTAGCCAGCCAAGGGGCGCAAAAATGGATAGGAGTCCTGCATGAGCAGCAATGCCTGTAAACGCTGTCTGCAAAAGGAAGAAAGTAGTAACCGAGAGCATGAGCTGCACAAGCATCAGCCAAAATAACAAGTTGCGCTTCACCAGGGGTGAGTCAGGTTTAAGGCCGGGCGTTACCATAAAATATAGCAGGAGCAAAATGGCTGTTTGCCATACGCTATGTATCATGGTGATCAGAAAATCAAATGCAAATTTCTCCATACTGGCCTATTTTTTAGCCTTCAACTCACTAATCAAATGCTGAATTTTATCTAACTCAGCTTCGCTGGCATCCCCGCCACCCAAAGCTTGCAATACGAGACTGGTGCTTGAGCCACAGAATAAATTACTTACCATCCTGTTTACAAACTGTTCCTGGGTTTTCTGCCTCGAAATTGCGGGTTCATAAATATGCGTTTTGCAGCTACTATCTCTGCTCACAAGTCCCTTTTCAAACATAATTTGCATAAGCTTAAGAGTGGTGGTATAGCCCGCATCCTTTGTTTTGCAAATCTCTTCATGGACGGTTCTAACTGTAGCACTTCCCTGGTCCCATAGTACCGAAAGTATCTCTAGTTCTCCTTCGGTAGGTTTAATCATTTTTGACTTTTCCATATTACGATTAATTTCGTACGCTAATGTAGGAAAATTCTCGTAATTCTATTTTCCGCTGATGTAAACTTTAGGGAAGCTGCTTATGGAGATGTAGAGCGTAATTAGGTAATTTCTAAAAGGCTGTTGATGAACAAATAATGGGTTTAGAATAAAAAAATATAAACAAGTGTTTGAATTTATTAAACAGACGTTTAATTTCGCCGCCCGTTATGCTCACCGAAAAACATAAACATATCCTGGAAAAAGCAGAAATCCTTTTTGCTAAAAAGGGTTTTGAAGGTACTACCGTGCGGGACATTGCCCAGGCTGCTGAAGTGAATCTTGCTATGATTTCTTATTATTTTGGATCAAAGGAAAAACTAATGGAAGCTTTGTTTCGGGAAAGAATGGCTGAAGTAAAATTTAAGATTGAGGCAGTGGTACAGAATTCCAACATTGGTCCGTTTCACAAATTAGAGATGCTCATTGATCAATATATTATTCGTGTTTTTCAAAACCAGGCTTTTTATAAAGTGATGCTGATAGAGCAAGTTCAGAATCAAAATGTTTTCATTCTGGCAATCCTTAGGCAGTACAAGGCTGAAGTACATCAATTGATAACCAGTGTAATCAAAGAAGGGTTGAGTACGGGGGAGTTTAAAAACGAAACAGATCCCATGCTTTTATTTTCCACCATGATTGGCACGGTATTACAAATGGTTATCAACAAAGAATATTACGCCGGTATCAGTGGGTATAAGGAAGGCACAAAAGAGGATTATGATGAATTCCTCAAATCAAAACTAAGCGTTTACATTAAATCATTATTTAAAGCAACATTGGTAAAATAAAAGCATGACAAATAAACGGAGCATTTTATGCTCAATGGTATTTTCACTCATCAGCGCTGCAACGGTGGCGCAAAATCAAACTCCTCTAAGCTTGCAAGTTGCTATAGATAGTAGCCTTGCACACAGTTCACAACTTAAGATATCTGCTGCCAGGCTGCAGAGTGCACAAGCAGATCTGCAGGAAGCTAAACAAGGCAGGCTTCCAAACCTGTCTGTAAGCGGGAGTTACCTGAAGCTTGGATTTGCAGATGTAAAAATTAAAAGTTCAAATAATGGTGGAGGAAATTCTGCTCCGCCTAAAAGTCCTTCACAAGCTATGTACGGTATTGCAAACTTGTCTTTACCACTTTACACCGGCGGCAGATTGAAGTATGGAATCGAATCTGCTGCTTACCTGCAAAAAGCTGCCGAGTTGGATGCGGAGCACGATAGGGAAGCCGTTATCAACAACAGCATTAATGCCTATATCAATTTATTTAAGGCCCAGGAAACGGTTGCTATTGTAAAGGCTGGGCTTTCGGCCTCCATTGCAAGGGATTCAACGCTGAGCCGATTAGAACAGAATGGATTGCTGGCAAGAAACGATTTGCTTAAAGCAAGGTTGCAAAC
>DGQO01000090.1:0-892 GCA_002400445.1 Chitinophagaceae bacterium UBA4412 | reverse complement strand
CCAGGTCACTTGCAGATTTTCAATGGCTTGCCATGATGAGCAGGAAGGACGTGCAGGCATTGTCTTTTCAAAAAAGAGCAGCAACTGCAGGTATAAAATCGGCAAAGGCTGAAGCCTATCCTTCCCTGGCACTAACCGGTGGATATATTGCGGCGCATATACCCGACGTACTCACCATCACCAATGCAGCTAATCTTGGCATTGGGTTACAATATAACCTCGCCAACCTCTGGAAGAAAAATACCAAATTAATAAAGGCAAAAGCGATGGATGAAAGGATAGAAGCTTCCCGGGACATGATTTTAGATGCCGCCCGCATACAGGTAAATAAAGACTTCCAGGGTTATTTAGTAAGTCTCAAAAAGGTAGATGTGTATCAAAAGGCAGTGGAGCAAGCCGAAGAAAACTTTCGCATTACAAATAATAAATTCAATAACAGCCTGGCCACAATTACAGAATTGCTGGAGGCTGAGGTTGCTCAGATGCAAACGAAATTAAATCTCCAATCGGCCAAAGCGGATGTAGTAATGGCGCACAAGAAACTCCTGTTTACCACAGGTCTCAATCAATATTAAACAAGAACAAGTAAGTAACATTTTATGTCAGTAGCAAACAAGGTCGCCGGGAAAAAAAGTAAAATCTTTCCCATCATTTTAATCCTGCTCGTTTCAGTAGGGCTCTATTTTGGGCTCACAAAATATTTTCATGGAAAAAAACATGAAGAAACTGATGATGCGCAGGTGGAAGCTAATATCAGCCCCGTCATCTCCAAAATTCCAGGATATGTAGAGAAGGTTTTTGTGAAAGACAATGAGACGGTAAAAAAGGGCGACACCTTGCTCATCCTCGATGACCGGGATTTAAAGATCGACTTGCAGCAAGCTGAAGCAGC
>DGQO01000020.1 GCA_002400445.1 Chitinophagaceae bacterium UBA4412 | reverse complement strand
GCTGATCTTTCCCTATCTATTAAAGACCTGGAAACCCGGCGCTTTATTACTTCCCGTAATTTTTCTGACAGTTATCGCTGGCAGCAGGAAAAAGCAACTTATAGCGGAGATTCCCGTGCGCTAAATGCGGAGGACTGGCAAATGATTAACAACAGCAATTATTATGCTCCCCGCCGGGAGAACGTGCTGGATGAGTTGTACCGCAAGCTATATCCACAAGTACTGAATGCGATAAAAAATGCCGTAGACTGGTAAGCTTATTTAAAAAGAGTATAGATTAAAAAACTCATTGTGTAAGCCAGTGCTGTCATATATGCAAACTGGATGATGGGCCATTTCCAGCTTCGGGTTTCTCTTTTTACTACTGCAAGTGTACTCATACATTGCATGGCAAGTACATAAAAAACCAGGAGAGATAAGCCCGTGGCCAATGTGTACACTTTTGTACCGTCGCTTCTTACAGCAGCGGCCATCTTATCTCTTAGCGTTCTTTCCGAAGCACCTTCTCCCACACTGTAAAGCGTGGCCATGGTGCCTACAAAAACTTCCCTGGCGGCAAAAGAAGTGATGAGCGCAATACCAATTTTCCAATCAAATCCCAGCGGGCGAATACCGGGTTCAATAGCTTTGCCCAGCATTCCTGCAAAGGATTCCTGCAGCGCTTCAGTGTTTTCCAGTTTATTAAATTCTTCAGNNCTAAGTCCCCATAGCAGCAAGCTGATGACCATAATAATTTTACCCGCATCCCGTACAAATATTTTGGCTTTCTGCACCATGGTTACCAGGGCATTTTTCCAGCGTGGACTGCGGTACACCGGTAATTCCAAAATAAAAAAGCTGCGTTCTGAACTTCGGATAAACCATTTCATTACCCAGGATACGATGAGTGCCATTACAGTACCTAAAAGGTAGAGCGCCATCATTACCAAACCCCGCAAGCCAAAAAAACCCAGGAAATACACATTAGGTATTACGAGGCCCACTAAGATGGTGTACACCGGTAATCTTGCACTGCAACTCATGAGCGGTGTTACCATTATGGTGAGTAGGCGTTCCTTGGCATTTTCAATATTCCGGGCACTCATTATAGCCGGCACCGCACAAGCAAAGCCACTGATCATGGGCATCACGCTCTTTCCATTAAGACCCACTTTCCGCATAAGTTTATCCGTAAGAAAACTAATGCGTGCCATGTAACCAGAATCTTCCAGTAAAGTAATGAGACCAAACAAAATCATGATCTGCGGCACAAAAATAAATATGCCACTGAGGCCCGCCAGGATACCATTCACAAATAAATCACTAAACCAACCCACCGGCAATACACTAGCAAACCAGCCAGACATTTTGGTAAAGCCCCAGTCAATGGCGTTCATAGGATACTCTGCCAGCCAGAAAATGCTTTGGAACAATAGAAAAAGAACGAGCATCATGATGAGGTAGCCCCACACCCGGTGCATAAGAATGCGGTCTAATTTTTCTGTAAACAGCGATCGCTCCAGCGGCCCCTCTTCTACCACCGTTTTATGCATGATCTTTTTGATGCTTGCATAACGCTGCATAATTTCTTCTGCCTGCGTTTTTGTTGGATTAAATGTATTCCGTGTTTCGGTGGCTTCTATCGCTTCCTGTTCTGCCACAGGAAAATCAAATGACTCATGGTTGATCAGGTAATGAATGGCCTTGTAAGGACTCACTCCAGGATACATTTCCCTTATTTCCCTGATGGCATCAGGCGCCAGCGCATTGGTATCAATAAAGTTTCGGGAAGGTATGTTGTCCATATTTTCAATACTCCGGCTGATGGCCTTTTTCAGCGCAGCAATTCCTTTATTCTTCCTTGGATTGATGGCCACCACCGGTACACCAAGCGCACGTTCCAGCCCGGGAATATCAATTTCCACTCCTTTCTGCCGGGCAAGGTCCATCATAGTGAGACCAATAACTACGGGAAGTTTTAAATCAATAATCTGGGTACAAAAAAGGAGGTTGCGTTTCAGATTGCTGGCATCTGCTACCAGCACAACCATTTCAGGTTTTACAAGGGTATCCTGGTTTAACAGCACTTTGTAAGATACCCACTCATCCTGCCGGCGGGGATAGAGACTGTAGGTACCCGGCAAATCAATAATTACTGCTTTATGTTCTTCAGAAATTTGAGAGATCCCGGTTTTCTTGTCTACCGTTACGCCGGGGAAATTTCCCACTTTTTGATTCATGCCCGTGAGCACGTTAAAGAGAGATGATTTCCCACTGTTGGGATTACCCACCAGGGCGATATGTGTGATTGATGACACCAGGAATGCTTATAGCTAAATATTAAAGGCCGGCAAAAATAACATTCTGCCTTTGCATTAGCATTACGATTTAAGAAACCAGCCACCCGCAATCGGGAAAAACTCAAAGTTGAGTTTTTACATTTAAAGGACATAGCCCCTCCGGGAGGGTGGTTTAGTTTGCGTAGTTTTGCCAGCACCTAAATATCCCGTAATGAAATATGTACTTTTTCTAATTGTTTTTGCCAGTTTCGGCGCCAATGCCCAAAGTTCCAGGGCAGACAAAAAGACTTCCCGGCAACTCAAATCCTCTGTATACTATTTAAGCAATGATAAGCTGGAAGGCCGCCGCACTGGCACGCCGGGAGAGAAACTAGCGTATGAATTCATGGCAGTTCAATTTAAAAAAGCAGGCTTGCATCCTTATGGCGAGAATGGTACATACCTGCAGCAGTTTGATGTAAATGCAAAAGAAAACCGCACCGGGCATAATGTTGTAGGGTTTATAGACAACAAAGCGCCATATACTATTGTACTGGGTGCTCACCTGGATCACCTGGGATATGGAGAAGATAAAAATTCTATGTACACAGGTGCAGAAAAACAAATTCACAATGGGGCTGATGATAATGCCAGCGGAAGTGCTATGCTAGTATACCTGGCCAAGTGGGTTAAAAAATCAGCCCTGAAAAAATACAATTATTTGTTTGTGGCTTTTAGCGGTGAAGAGCTGGGGTTGTTTGGGTCAAAATATTTTGCAGATCATTCTCCCATACCCATGAACAAGGTAAATTATATGATTAATATGGATATGGTGGGCAGGCTTAATGATAGCACTCACGCTATTACCATTGGCGGCTATGGCACATCGCCTGCCTGGGGCACTCTTATCAAAGAAAATAACCCAGGCTTGCGGGTGAAGTTTGACAGCAGTGGTACAGGACCAAGTGATCACACTTCATTTTACAGGAAGGATGTACCCGTACTATTTTTCTTTACCGGCACACATCATGACTATCACCGCCCTACGGATGATGC
>DGQO01000173.1:715-11692 GCA_002400445.1 Chitinophagaceae bacterium UBA4412 | reverse complement strand
GATAAAGAATTTGATATTCCAAAAGATTTTGAAATAAAACAAATGTCTGAGATGCAGGGAGGTTTTGGCGGCCCCGGTGCTGGTCAATTCCGAAGACAAAACTAAGTATTATCACACAAAAAAGGTTGCTCTCCAGGAGCAACCTTTTTTTATTCAACCAGAAAAAACTTTAGAGTTCTTTGCGTCTCTTATCTGTTTCCGCAGCAGACTTTGTGTCTTTAAGATAGGTATAAATTTCACTCATATTCGTGAGCAATTCCTGGTAGGTAGCCCGCTGTATGGGCTTCAGGCTAGGCTGTGCGTCATAGTAAGCAGAAGCTGTTTTAGCATAAGAAATGAATTCATTCATTTGCTTTTTAGTAGCCTCTGCGAGTTCTGCTTTCTTCTTTAAATCATCTGGCTTTGTGCCTTTCATCTTTGTAAGGTCAATGCTCATATCAGAACTGAGATTATAAAGATGTTTTGTCATCAATACAGTGGCATCAATAGCTTTATCATTTTTGATGGCAGCAGCAAGTGTTTCAGAAAGCTTGGCTTTTGCTGCATTCATATCGGCAGGTTTTTCGTCTTTGCCCCAAATGGCATTAAATAATTCAATAGCATAATTGTACGGAACGATATAGTTGTTCGGTTCTTTAGCCATCATCTCTTCATACTTGGCAAACAATACAGCACGATCACCCTTCTTGCGGATAGCGTCTAACTCAAGGCCAGACCAGTAATCATTTTCCGGATACATTTTTCTTGCCTGTGCCAGGAATGGTATCAGGTTTGCCTCATCATCATGACGAAAGTAATAGTCGGCCAGGTATTCATATACTTCCCGGTAAGTATCTCCAGCTACACTTGCATCAGTGAGTTTGCGGTAATTTTCTACTGCACCAGGCTCATTTTTTGCCTGCATTGCAGCAATGGCAGTATTGAGCGTAAGGGCAGTATCCAAAGGATAAAGCGTTACCCCATCATAGTCATACTTTTTAGATAGAATAAAATCTTTAACCATGGTTGCTTTAGAAAAAGCGTTGAACGCATTGGCATAATCTTTTTCATTGTAAAAACGGGCACCCAGGTCAAAAAGACCATAATAAATGTCCAGGTAAGATTTGTTTCCTTCCACCTTCATCCGGATATCTTTAGGATCCATTTGCTGGTTCTTTTGGAATGCATCAAAAGCCTTTAATTTGAGATCATAAGATTCAGCATTAGGCGTAGCCTTTTCATTAGAGAGCGCATTGTATACACGGCCCTTATAATACCAGCTATCAGATTTAGAAGTATTTTTAGGATCTTCCATTATTTTATCCATCATCGTTTTTGCTTCGCTATATTTTTGCTTTTCGAGGAGGGAATTTACGTCAGAGAGGCTCTGACCTATTGTTCCCAGGCCCATGAGCATCAGCAGCAATACAAAAGAGATTTTAGTCATATCAAAGTTTTTTAGTCGTGCGTAAAGTTATTGGTTTATACCAAAATTAAAGATTCATAAAAACTAAAATTTGCACAAACTGACAAACATCATTTGCAAAAATGATTTAAGGTACACAATGTAGCAGAAGTCTGTAATTTTAACGCTCATTATAGATTTCATTTTGATAAGCCAGGAAACCATACAAAAAATACAAACGCAGGTAGACATCCTGGACGTAGTAGGTACCTATGTGAAACTTAAAAAGCGTGGGGCAAACTACCTGGGGCTCTGCCCTTTTCACAATGAAAAGACGCCGTCTTTCACGGTTTCTCCAACGAAAGAAATTTATAAATGCTTCGGTTGTGGTAAAAGTGGAAATAGTATAAGTTTCCTCATGGACCTGGAGAAGTACTCCTATGTGGAAGCGCTTCGCTGGCTGGCAAATAAATATAATATCGAGATTGAGGAAACGGCGATGAGTCCTGAAGTGAAGCTGCAACAGCAAACTTCTGAAAGCCTTTACATCATTAATAATTTTGCACAGCAATTTTTCACTAATGCTCTTTTCAATACTGAAGAAGGACAGGATGTAGCGATGAGTTACCTCAAAGAGAGAGGCTTTAGGGAAGACATCATCCGTAAATTTCAATTAGGTTATAACCCGGCTGCAAGAGATGCTTTTACTAATGCCGCAATTGATGCACGCTATAATGCTGAGTTACTGGTAAGAACCGGCCTGGTAAATAACAGGGATGAAAAATTACAGGATAATTACAGGGAGCGTATCATTTTTCCTATTCATAATCCTACGGGTAAAATAGCAGGTTTTGGTGCAAGGTTGATTCGTAAAAATGATCGTGCGCCAAAATATATCAATACGCCGGAGAATGAAGTTTATGTAAAAAGCAGGTTATTGTATGGCAGCTACTTTGCCCGAATGGCGATAGACAAAGCAGATGAATGCCTGCTGGTAGAAGGTTATACAGATGTGGTGAGCCTGCATCAGGCGGGTATTGAAAATGTGGTAGCGAGTGGCGGAACAGCACTTACCACCGACCAACTGCGGCTGGTAAAAAAGTATTGCAATAATCTTACGATAATTTATGATGGCGATAGCGCCGGCATCAAAGCAGCGCTAAGGGGGCTTGATCTTGCATTGGATGAGCGATTAAATGTAAAACTGGTTTTGATTCCAGATAATGAGGATCCGGATAGCTATGTGAATAAAATTGGTGCGGCTGCTTTTAAAAATTTCATCAACGAGAATAAGAAAGACTTCATCATTTTCCAATTGGAGGCTTCACTGGCAGATGCAGGAAATGATAGTGCAAAAAAATCGCTGTTGGTAAATCAGGTAGCTGAAACAATTGGACGTATCAACCGTGCAGAGGATTTCACCAAAAGACAGGACTACATCAGGCAGGTATGCGAAATTTTAAAAATTGATGAAGGAGGCTTGCACAACCTGGTAAACAAAATTCTCCGGGACAAAATCAATAAAGAGGAGAGCAAAGCTGTTGCACAACCTGCATCAACCGATACTCAAAATACGGAGGCTGAATTGCCTGACGCTGACGCAGATCTTTTTCAAAATAAAGATGAGCAGAATGAACGGGCCATGATAAGAAGTCTGCTGGAATTTGGTTTAAAGGAATGGAGTGAAAGCCAGTCTGCAGCGGAGTATATGTTCCAGGAAATAGAGCTTAACGATCTGGACCAATTGATGCAAAATCCTGCCCTGCTGGAGATACTTCAATTGTATAGAACCTGGTATATGCAGGGCATTAGCCCCACAGATAAAAACTTTATGTACCTGGAAAACAGGGATATTGCTGAACTTGTTTCGAAGGTGATGCAGTCAGATACAGACATAAGTCCAAATTGGAAAAATAAGTACGAAGGACATATTGCCACCAGGGAAGAGCTTTTCAAAGATGAAATCATCTCCAGCCTTAACTACCTCAAATTGCGCAAGATAAGACGGCTGATTTTAGACAACCAGCAGGAAATGCAGCATGCAACCACTAGAGAGGAACAAACGATTTTCTTGCAAACTCACCAACACCTTAAGCAAATGGAAATAGCGCTCACAAGTGGAGTTGGTACTGTGATCATGAAATAAATTTTCCGAAATTATACGGTAGCAGAAGCCATGCGCTTACCACGGGCAGGAAGTTTCGGCTCAAGAGCAGCCGTTTTCTTAAACCGCATTGCGCTCCAAACGGAATCAAGTACCACCTGGCACTCGGGCTCATAGCCATGAGCAGCAACCATATCCCAGGTTAAATCCCTGCAAAGGTCACTGGCAATTTTAGCTGAAGGCTTTGGATAAGCTACCCAAAATTTTCCTTCGTACTGCATGGCAGGCGCCACATCGTCTACTATATCTGTAAGTTGTTTCTTGCTCACCGCAAATACTAATGCAAAATCAATCTTCCGATTTCTGAGCAAAGGCGTTACACTCTTGCAAAAGTTGATCTTGGAGAACTGCTTTTCTATGGTAGAGGGGAGACCCTGGATGAGGAGATTTTTTTCATCAGTGAGTTGCAACTTTTCAAACATAGTTTCTAAGGCCATATATCTTTTTTTAAGTGAAAGGTTGGAAGCTATCAGTAAGGAGATATATCAAGAAAAGAATATAAGCACCTGGATAGCAATGAATGGTGTGCAAAGTTACGATATTTTAGGGCCTTTTCAAGTAAAAAACACAAAAAACTCTGCATTTCTGCAGAGTTTTCCAATTTTATGAATGCTTTTTTACTTTTTTATCGGTTTGTAATAAGACAACGCTTCAGGCATGAATTTTTTCAACTGCGCAATCCTGTCTTCATCTGCTGGGTGAGTTGATAGAAACGTAGGTGGCTTATCACCACTACTTGCTGCTGCCATACGTTCCCAAAATGGAATAGCTTCCTGGGGATTATAACCAGCCATTGCAGTAAAAATTAAACCATAATGATCAGCCTCTAATTCCTGCTTCCTTGAATTAGGTAAAAGAACAGCGATTGAAGCGCCAGGACCATACACATTATTAAAAATGGCATTGGCTTTCTGATTGCCTGAGGTAAAGATATTTCCGGCAACCTGCAATCCCTGAGCTATTGCCACCTGGCTCATTCTTTCATTACCGTGCTGGGCTATTGCGTGGGTTATTTCATGCGCCAGTACAACTGCAAGTGCAGCTTCATTTTGTGTTACCGGTAACAGGCCGGAATACACTACAACCTTACCGCCCGGCATACACCATGCATTTACTTCCTTATTTTCTACCAGGTTAAATTCCCAGTTATAACCGCTCAAATCAACGGAGTTTGGCCGCTTTTTATAATAAGTAGTGATGGCGTTGGCAATCCGGCTACCAACCCGCTTCACCATTTCAGCATCTCGGCTGGTGCTCTGGCTTACCACTTTACTTTCTTGTAAAAAACTTTTGTATTGAGCTACAGCTTCCTGTTGTAAAGTAGCCTCCGGAAAAAGTGTGAGTTGCTTTCGGCCTGTAACTGCGTTCGTAGAACAAGACTGAACCATAGGTAAAACAGCTACGAGGAGGATTAAAAGGAATTTCTTCATTGTAAAAGGTTATTAGTTGTATGTAATAAGACAATTGCCATACCAAAAAAACCTTCTAAAAATCTAATCCTCATCTTCTTCACCCTTGCGCCGGGCTTTTCGCCTGTCTCTGGACTTAAAAATGGGAATGCGGCTTTCCACGCCACGCAGAAGACGACTAATATTTTTCTGGTGGGTAAAAACTACCATAAAGGCTACCAGTAAAGCAAAAACACGATAGAGTACTTCGTTTTCATTCCATATCCACAACACCGAAATTGGTAACATGATGGCAGCGAGGATGGAACTTAAAGAAACATATCGTGTGAGGTATAAAACAAAAAGAAAAACGCCTACGCAGCTCAAAGCTATAATCGGCTGAAGTGCAAGTACCATCCCAAAGAGTGTAGCAACGCCTTTACCACCTTTAAAATTTGCCCAGAGTGGAAAGATGTGACCTATAACAGCGGCTAAACCAAGACCGATGATAAAATTTGTTCTTTGTAATTCATCAGAAGCATAAAAAGGAAGTAGCTCATAAAGAGAAGAAGCAAGCACACCTTTTAAGATATCAAACACCATTACGATGGTACCATAGCGGGAGCCAAGCACCCGAAAAGTATTGGTAGCACCCATATTTCCGCTACCGTAATCACGAATATCAATCCCAAAGAATTTTTTGCTGATTAGTAATGCCGTAGGTATTGAACCGATTAGATAAGCACATATGATGAGCACAACTTCTTTCATAGTCTTTCATTAGTGGGAGACAAATGTAACTAAAATAGCGTAGCATCTTTAGTTAATTTGACGTATCCATTTGATTTATAATGCATCTATACGTATTGCCGCCCAGCCATTGCGGACAGCCACCCTTGAAGGATACCATCCCATTCCTTTCAATATTTCAGAGAGGCCGGGTACATCGCTCTCCAGGATTCCGCTAAGTAAAATGATCGCTCCAGGCACAGAAGCCTTTTCTATGCTTTTAAGATTTGCTGTAATCACATTCAAGTTGATGTTTGCCAAAATAATATCTGCTTTCCTGTCATCGGTCATTTTTTCCATTTGCAGCAGGGCAATTGCTTTGCAATGATTTGCCAGAATATTTTCTTTCGCATTTCTTATGCTCCATTCATCACAGTCTATACCCAACACCTCTTTGGCACCTTCTTTCTCCGCAAGAATGGCTAACACACCTGTTCCAGTGCCGAAATCGATGACTGATTTTCCTTCAAGTGGAATGGATTGCATAAGGCTGATCATTAACCAGGTGGTAGCATGATGGCCGGTACCAAAACTCATTTGAGGTGTAATAATAATTTCATGTTTCACGCCTGGCACAGCATCATGAAACGCAGCCCTGATGGCTACATAATCATCAACGAGCACGGGATCAAAACTCTTCTCCCACTCGGCATTCCAGTTTTGCTGGGCAATGCGCTCGGTGGTAAATGAGAGAGATAATTGCTTAAATACTGCTGCAACCTCATTGGCCGAATATAAAGATTCCTCAATGGCAGCGGTAATGGTTTCTTCTTCCTCCTGCACAGCTTCAAAGCCCAAATCCATTAGTAAGGCTATCAGCATTTCCAGTTGTGCCCCTGCCCCACTGCACTTTACCACTATATAATATTTATCCATAAAACGGGAGATAATAAAACTGCCCTCTTACAAGGGCAGTTGGAAAATATTGTTGTTTAAAATTTATTGCTGATCAGGTCCTGTAGGTTGCTGCGGCCGTTGCTGTTGTTGCTCTGGCTTAGGCAATAAGGCTTTACGGCTCAATTTGAACTTACCGGTTTTCTGATCTACTTCCAGCAACTTCACTTTTACTTTATCGCCTTCTTTAAACACGCCATTCATCGTTTCCAGGCGTTTCCAGCTAATTTCACTGATGTGTAACAAGCCTTCTTTCTTTGGAAGGAATTCTACAAAAGCACCAAATTCCTTAATGCTTTTTACGGTGCCTTCGTAAGTATCACCCACAACCGGGCTAGCCACCAGACCATTTACCCAGGCAAGTGCTTTGTCAAGACCTGCTTTTTCTTTGGAGAAGATACTTACTTCGCCTCTATCATTCGCTTCTTCAATATTAATCGTAGCACCAGTTTCACGTTGAATTTCCTGAATCACTTTACCACCTGGCCCGATAACGGCGCCAATAAATTCTTTGTCGATAAAGATCTTCACCATACGTGGAGCATGAGGTTTCACTTCTGTTCTGGCCTGGCCAAAACAATCGTGCATTGCATCAAGAATATGCATACGGCCATTACGTGCCTGCTCCAGAGCAGCCATCATAATTTCCATACTTAATCCATCCACTTTAATATCCATTTGTACTCCACAGATACCATCACGGGTTCCGGTTACTTTAAAGTCCATATCACCCAGGTGATCTTCATCGCCCAGAATATCTGTAAGAATTGCAAATTGGTCGCCTTTTTTAATCAAGCCCATCGCCACACCACTTACATGCTTTTTAAGAGGTACACCTGCATCCATCAATGCCAGCGAACCCGCACACACCGTAGCCATGGAAGATGACCCATTACTTTCCAGGATATCACTCACCACTCGTACGGTATAAGGATATTCTTCGCCAGGCAGCATTTGCCTTAAAGAACGCATAGCAAGGTTGCCATGACCAACTTCCCGGCGGCCCACACCACGAATCATTTTCACTTCTCCTGTAGAGAACGGAGGGAAATTATAATGGAGAATAAATTTAGTATAGTCAGATTTGAATGCGCTTTCTACAAGAAGTTCATCCAGTGGCGTACCCAAGGTAACGGTAGTAAGAGATTGTGTTTCTCCACGGGTAAATAAAGCTGAACCGTGCGGTGCTGGCAAAATGCTCACTTCCATTTCAAGCGGCCTTACCTGCTCAGTACTGCGGCCATCGAGACGGCGGCGATCATTTAAAATCATATCCCGAACAACATTATACTGAAGTTCACCGAAATAATAGCCGACAAGCTTTTTATCTGCATCTGCAAGTTCTTCACCAAGATGTGTTACTACTTCCTGCTGTAAAACTTTGAAAGCATCTGTGCGCTCATGTTTACCAGAAGCCGCTGCTGAAATAGCATACATTTTATCTTTTGCGAAAGCAATGATTTTTTCATTGAGTTCTTCATTTCGGTAGGGCTTGCTGTATTCCCGCTTGCTGGTGATGCCTGCGAGGTCACGCAATTCCTGCTGTGCTTTTACCTGAATTTTAATGGCTTCGTGGGCCGCTTCAATTGCTTTAACAAGATCCGCTTCCTGGCATTCTTTTGCCTCGCCTTCTACCATCATGATATTGGTATCTGTGGCTGCAATGATAAATTCAAAGTCGCTGTCTTTAAGTTGAGCTCTTGTAGGATTGATCATCATCTGACCATCTTTACGAGCCACCCTCACTTCAGAAATAATTTCCTGGATAGGAATATCGGAAACTGCTAAAGCTGCTGATGCAGCAAGGCATGCCATTGAATCTGGCATTACTTCATCATCAGAAGAAACGAGCGTAACCAATACCTGTACATCGCACAGATAATCTTCAGGAAACAATGGACGCAGTGCACGGTCTATGAGGCGTGAAGTAAGAATTTCATAGTCGTTGAGGCGAGCTTCTCTTTTGAAAAACGAACCTGGAATACGACCTGCAGAACCAAATTTTTCCTGGTAATCTACAGAGAGGGGGAAAAAGGATTGACCTTCTTTAGGTTCTTTGTTGGCAACAACGGTGGCCAGCAAAACACAATTTCCCTGGCGAACAGTAACAGAACCATCTGCCTGGCGTGCAAGCTTACCGGTTTCGATCGTAACCATTCGGCCGCCGCCAATATCAAATGTTACCGATTTTGGATTGAAAATAGACATGTATTAAGTTTTTTACAGGCAAGATCCTGCAATCTGTGAAAGTTGGTATAAACGAATAATTCCCAACAGCGATACAGTTGGGAACTATTGAATTTACATTATAAGAGTATTTTTATTTACGGAGGCCAAGTTTTTCGATTAAAGACCTGTAGCCGGTAAGATTGTGCTTGCTGAGGTAAGTGAGTAAGCGCTTGCGCTGACCAACCATCATCATCAACCCTCTTTGTGAAGAGAAATCTTTTTTATTTGTTTTCAAATGATTAGAGATGTGGTTAATGCGTTCTGTAAGTAACGCTACCTGCCCTTCAATGGAACCTGTGTTAGCAGCTTGACCACCAAAATTGGTGAAAATCGTTGCTTTTTGTGCTGTAGTTAAATGCGACATTTGTGTTTTTTTAAAACCTGTGTTTTAATTTCTTTTTTAAATAATTGGCTGCAAAAGTAAGGTAAAATTTGCAATCAAAAGTAGGAATATGCAATTAAATTGCCTGAAACACCTGATTTTGTGCCCTGAGCTTCAGCAGACTAAATTCTGGGAAGGATGATTGATTACAATTTGAGAGCGAAAAAAGAAATGCGGGCATGGCAGCGTAAAATGCAGCGTAACCCGTCGTTTATGAATCGGATAAGCAGTAAAGTGCAGGGAAAAATCAACGGTATTATCCCGGAAAAAGTGCACAAGGTTATTACAAAAGGCATGATGCAAATGACCCGGGCTGTATTAGTGGGCGCAGAATTCGTAACCGCATCACCTAAAGCCGTGCGGCATCTTGAAGAATCGGAAAATAATATTGCGCTAAAAGTTAAGACTTACAAAAAGACCGCCGCAGCAGAGGGTGGTATTACTGGGGCAGGTGGCATCCTTCTTTCCCTGGTAGATTTCCCCGTGCTGATGGGTATTAAATTTAAAATGCTCTTTGATATTGCCAGTCTTTATGGAAGAGATGTGGGTGATTATAAAGAGAGAATTTATCTCTTGTATATTTTTCAGTTGGCCTTTAGCAGCCATAAGCATCGGAAACGGGTGTTTGAACAAATGATGGATTGGGATACAAAAGCAGCTTCCCTCCCCGTGGATATCCAGGAGTTTGACTGGCGGAATTTTCAACAACAGTACCGGGATTATATTGACCTGGCTAAATTAGCACAGATGGTGCCCGTAGTAGGTGCTGCTGTTGGATTAGTAACAAATTATCGCCTCGTAGAAAAACTGGCGGTTACTGCAAAAAATGCATACAGGATGCGATTATTGGAAGAGGGAAAGCTATAAAAGTCCTGTTCACTCAAAAAATTACTCAACTTTGCCGCATGAAACTTTCCTTCGCTATCGTTGGCTGTGGACGAATTGCCAGGCGACATGCAGAACAAATTCTTAAAGTAGGGCACCTGGCTGCCGTGTGCGATANNATTTGCACACCTAATGGATTGCACGCCCGGCATAGCATTCTAAGCCTGGAGGCACACAAACATGTGCTTTGTGAAAAACCAATGAGCATAAACGCTGTAGATGCTGACCTGATGATTTCCGCATCTTTAAATGCCAACAAGCGCCTGTTCATCGTAAAGTCTGCCCGTTATAATCCCCTGGTTATTGCACTTAAAAATTTAATTACAGAAAATAAGCTGGGTAAAATTTACAGTTTTAGCATGAATTGTTCCTGGAACAGAACGGAGCATTATTATCAAAATAGCTGGAAAGGAAGTTTGCTTCTGGATGGCGGTACACTTTATACTCAATTTAGCCACTACATTGATATTTTACTTTGGCTGCTGGGAGATTACCGAAGCCTAAATGGTTTTCGTAAAAACCTGCAACACAGTAGTAGCATAGCCTTTGAAGACACTGGCGCCATTGCGCTGGAAATGCAAAGTGGTGCTATTGGAACGGTTCATTATAGTGTAAATGCTTTTGACAAGAATCATGAGATAGCGCTTAGTATCATTAGCGAGAAAGCTACTATACAGCTTGGCGGAGAATACCTTAATAAAGTATTGTATCAGCAACCGCAGCTTATCGATGCCTCGCTGGCAGGAGCAGTAACAAGCGCAAATGATTATGGATTTTACCGGGGCTCTACCAGCAATCACCAGCAAGTATATGAGAATATTTGCCGGGCATTAAATGGTGAAACAAACAGCATTACAGATGG
>DGQO01000173.1:0-680 GCA_002400445.1 Chitinophagaceae bacterium UBA4412 | reverse complement strand
ATCAAATTAAAATTACCTGACTCCTACCGTGCAGCACATCGTCTTTACTGTAACCAACGATCTTGACTACGACCAGCGAATGCATCGCATTTGTACATCTTTGTGCAATAACGGCTACATCGTCACCCTTGTTGGTAGGGAAATGCCTTCAAGTACTCCCCTCACAAAACAATTATTTGGGCAAAAAAGATTACGCCTATTTTTCTCAAAAGGTCCGGGCTTTNNATTGAATACAACATCAGGTTATTTATTTTCCTGCTCCGTTTGCCCTCAGACTGTATTTGTGCAATTGACCTTGACACTGTTTTGCCGGTTTATTTCGCTGCAAAACTCACCCGCAGAAAAAAAGTGTATGATGCGCACGAATATTTTTCACAACTAAAAGAAGTTGTAGAACGCCCTTTCATCCATAAAATATGGAAGCGAATAGAGGCCTGGGCTATACCCCGCTTCAAATCTGGATATACGGTGAGCAATAGCATTGCACTTGAATTTAAAAAGTTGTATAAAGCAGACTATATAACCATTAGAAATATGCCTTTGCGTAAGCAAGGTGAGCTGCACAAACCGGCTTTCGGCAGAACGATTATTTACCAGGGCGCTGTAAACGAAGCCCGTGGTTTTGAATACCTGATTCCTGCTATGAAAGCCGTGCATGGAATCCTGGAAATTTATGGAGA
>DGQO01000058.1:11947-12779 GCA_002400445.1 Chitinophagaceae bacterium UBA4412 | reverse complement strand
GGGAACCATCAAAGTGCGCATGCTTTATTAAATACTACCAAAAAATTATTATTTGAACCCCCGCCTTTTGGTGGGGGTTTTGCATACACAAAAACAATTCCCAATAACGGAAACAGAATGGTTATTAAACTTTCAATAAATACTGAAAGTTTAATAATTTTACCTTAAATTAAAAGATCATGAAAATAGTTATCATAGGTGCTGGCTTTGGCGGTTTGCGGCTGGCCCGTAAACTGAACAATAAGAACGGCATTGAAATCACCCTTATAGACCGCTTTAACTTTCACCAGTTTCAGCCTTTATTTTACCAGGTAGCCACTGCCGGGTTGGATGCAAGCAATATTTCTTTCCCGCTCCGCAAAGTTTTTCACCACAGTAAAAATGTGAATATAAGGTTGGCGAAAGTGGAGCAAATAAAAACTTTAGAAAATACTGTTGTAACGGATATCGGTGATTTTGAATATGATATTCTGGTGATTGCTACGGGTGCGGATACAAACTTTTTTGGCAATAAAAATATGGAAGAGCATGCCTTTCCCATGAAGAGTACGGTGGAAGCCTTGCAGCTACGGAATGCCATTTTGAAAAACTTTGAAGAGGCGCTCATTACCGATGATGCCACCGAGCTGCAAAGGCTCATGAATATTGTAGTAGTGGGAGGTGGCCCCACCGGCGTTGAATTAAGTGGCGCACTTGCAGATATGCGGCGAGACGTACTGCCTAAAGACTACCCCGAACTTGACTTTTCTAAAATGAATATTTACTTGCTGGAAGGTACGAGTGAAACACTCGGTGTAATGAGTGAGAAGAGCAGTATACAATCTATGGAATA
>DGQO01000058.1:11744-11887 GCA_002400445.1 Chitinophagaceae bacterium UBA4412 | reverse complement strand
AAGGTAGACAGGCAATGCAAAGTGCAGGGTTTAGAAAATGTTTATGCTATTGGTGATGTAGCGTACATGGAAGAGCCGGCTTTTCCAAACGGTCACCCGCAGGTGGCGCAGGCGGCTATACAACAGGCAGATATGCTGAAGCA
>DGQO01000058.1:5869-11722 GCA_002400445.1 Chitinophagaceae bacterium UBA4412 | reverse complement strand
GCCTGGTTTGTGTGGATGCTGCTGCATCTCATGCTTATACTCGGGGTGAAGAACAGGCTCTTTGTTTTCCTGAACTGGTTTAGTAATTATTTTACAAGAGACCCTAACCTGCGCCTTATTTTCCAAACAAGGGACAACGACTAAATTGTTTTTAAGTGCCTGCCGTTGAATACCCGGCGGGCACTGCTTTTCAGGGCCGGGAACTNNTTCTCCTGGCGCTCAGCCAGGATTGAGGTACTGAGTTGTTTAATAGTTTGATTATTCATCACAAAGCCGAAAGGATTTCTACCATTTGGCCAACTTCATATTCTGCTACCGAAAAGGAGGATAGGTTCTCCTGCATGTCTTCTTTTACATAACGCATCTGGCTGGGCTCTATTCTGCGGGCCGAACTATGGAATTCCACAGCGCCGGTATCTTTTGCAAGCGCAGCAATATTTGCCGAACGCACCCCACTACCCGGCATAATAATGATTCTGTCATTGGCCTGCTTGATCAAGGCTGCAAGAATGCCAGCAGCATCAGCAGCCTGTGGCATTCCACCCGAAGTGAGTATGCGCTCAAAGCCACAATCAATTACATCTTCCAATGCCTGCGATAAATCAGCCGTGCGATCGAAAGCCCGGTGAAACGTAACACCCATGGGATAGGCGAGTGCTACCAGTTTCTTGTTTCGTTCTTTGTCTACAGTGCCGGCTTCGGTGAGGATACCCGTAACTACACCATTACATCCCGCATTTTTGCAGGCAATGATATCCGTCATCATGGCGTCAAACTCAGCATCACTATAAAGAAAATCGCCGCCGCGGGGGCGAATGATGGGATATAAATCAATCTTTAAAATCTTGCGGGCCTGTTGTATAAATCCAAGGGATGGGGTAGTACCACCTTCCCCGGGATTATCGCAAAGTTCAATGCGCTTTGCCCCGGCATTTTGTGCAGCTACGCAGCCAGGCAACGTAAAACCGATCACTTCCAACACAAATTTCATGAGTATAATTTAATGCTATCAAAGAATATAATCCGCATTGTACAANNCTTATCCAGCGCAAGAAATCCCACCTGCAAGCCAGCGGCTTTTTTTCGGTCACGGTTTACGATGCGCAGCACGGCCTTCTTGCAGGCAGCTTTAGGGCTCAGCCCCTGCCGCATAAATTCCACCACCAGGTGTGTACCGCAAATGCGAATCACTTCTTCTCCCACGCCGCTGCTTGTGGCTGCACCAGCTTCATTATCTACAAAAAGACCCGCACCAATAATTGGAGAGTCCCCCACACGCCCATGTATCTTGAAGGCCATTCCACTTGTGGTAACTGCCCCGGCAAGATTGCCGCTGCTATCCAAAGCTACCAGCCCCATCGTATCATGATTCGGACTGCCATCTTCAAAAAACGGCGGCGCAAAAGGCCCATGACTCTGTTTTTGCTCAATATTGATCTGTGGCGCATATTGGCTGGTCTTCTTCCAGTTTTCCCAGGCTTGTTTGGCATCTGCCGAAAGTTCAGCACTTTCTAAAGTAAAGCCATTCTCCAGCGCAAACTGCTGTGCGCCCGCTCCTGCAAGCAGTACATGCGGCGTTCCTTCCATAACTTTCCTCGCCACAGAAATAGGATGCTTAATGCGCTCTAAAGCAGCCACAGCTCCACAATTTGATAAGTGATCCATAATGCAGGCATCTAGTGTAACAATGCCATCCCTGTCTGGATACCCGCCCAGGCCCACGCAGCAATTGATATCGTTTTCAATATGCATTGCCCCGGCTTCCACCGCATCCAGGGAGCTGCCACCATTAGATAATATTTTCCAGGCAGCCTCATTTACGGGCAGGCCAGAGTCCCAGGTGGCTACTACTACAGGTTTTTTAACCGCAGGTGCAAATCCGGGTAAGGCTATCGCCCCTAAACCAAGTGAGCTAAGTTGTAAGAAATTTTTTCTATTCATGGATCAGAGATATCGTTTATTATTTTCCTTTTTATTGAGCCGGAGTTTCAGGGCCAGTACCGATGACGCTAATTTCGTAGCCAGGTTTTGTTGCAAAACATGGCCGGCAAAAGCCTTACAGCGAAGCCAGGCAACATGGTATTTATGCACAAATTTTGATTTTGATAAAAATAGGAAATTGCATTCGCATTGGCCATGATTATTCACAGCATGAACCCAGGCCCTCAATTGCTTAAATAGTTTTATTACATTGCACTATATTGACATTTGCCAGCACAAGTGCTGAGCGCCGCCTCCGGCACACAAATACATTTGAATGAAGCAATCGAAACAGCGCACACAGAAAACTGGTTCTCCCAAAAACAAATCATCTAAAAACATCCTTACAGGTAAACTTGATATTAGCCGCAGTGGTATGGGCTATGTGATCGTAGAAGGGCAGGAAACGGATGTAATGGTGAAGCCCCACAATTTTGCCAAAGCCTTCCATGGTGATACCGTGAAAGTGCGGCTCACTGGCCCCGTAATTCCGGGAAAGCGTGCCGAAGGTGAGGTAACTGACGTGGTGGAAAGAAACCAGGACGAGTTCATTGGCAGAATGCAAGTGAGTAAAAACGTTGCATTTTTTATTCCCGGTTCAGAAAAACCGCTGCCAGATTTTTATATTCCACAGGATAAACTCAATGGTGCAGTAGACGGTAGTAAAGTGCTGGCAAAGCTCACGCAATGGAACGATGAGGATAAGAAGCCCATTGGCGAAGTGTTGCAGGTACTCACGGCGAAGAATGAGAGTGATATGGCTATGAAAGAAATCCTGATTGAAGCCGGCTTTCCGTTGAGCTTTGAAGATGCTGTACTAAAAGAAGCTGCGGATTTGAGTGATAAGATAACCAGGGAAGAAGAAAAAAAACGCAGGGATTGCAGAGACATTCTCACTTTTACCATTGACCCTGCCGACGCCAAAGACTTTGATGATGCCATTTCGATTCGCAACCTGGATAATAGCTATTATGAAATAGGTGTGCACATTGCCGATGTAAGTCACTTTGTGCAGCCGGGGAGCAAATTAGATGCTGCAGCGTATGCAAGGGCGACAAGTGTGTACCTGCCAGACAGGGTGAACCCGATGCTGCCGGAACGTATTTCAAATGAATTGTGTTCCTTGCGACCCAATGAAGACAAATACACCTTCTCTGCTGTTTTCCAGATTAACCATAAAGGAGAAATCATGCATAAGTGGATTGGTCGTACGCTTATTCATAGCGATCACCGTTTTACTTATGAAGAAGTGCAGGAGATTATAGAAACGAAAGATGGCACACATCATAAGCCCATCCTGTTGTTGAATCAATTGGCGCAGGGTTTTCGCAAACAACGTTTTAAGCATGGTGCTATTAATTTTTCTTCGCAGGAAGTGCGTTTTCAATTAGATGAAGATGGAAAACCCATTGGCATTGTGGTAAAAGAAAGCAAAGAAGCACATCAGCTTATTGAAGAATTTATGCTACTGGCAAACCGCACTATAGCGGAGTATGTTTCTAAAATAAAAATCAACAAATTACCGGTACCTTTTCCTTACCGGATACATGATACGCCAACTGAAGAAAAGCTCCTCCCTTTCGTAGCTTTTGCCCGCAAGTTTGGGTATAAGTTTGACATGAAAAGTGAAAAGGAAGTAGCAGGATCTTTTAATAAATTATTAAAAGATGTGCAGGGAAAACCTGAGCAGCATGTATTAGAGCAATTGGGTATTCGCACTATGGCAAAGGCCGTGTATACCACCACCAATATTGGCCACTATGGCCTCGGTTTTGAAAATTACTGTCACTTTACATCTCCCATTCGCCGCTATCCGGATGTTATCGTTCACCGGGTGTTGCAGCAATGCCTGGATAAAGATGTTAAGCCTGATACGCAGATGGAGCAGAAATGCAAACATTGCTCCGATAACGAACGGGCAGCCATGGAAGCAGAACGTGCAGGAAACAAATACAAGCAGGTAGAGTACATGAAAGAATTCCTGGGCGACGAGTTTGATGCTATCATTAGTGGTGTTTCTGGCTTTGGCTTCTGGGCAGAAACGGTAGATCAAAAATGCGAGGGATTAGTGAGTGTGCGGGACTTAAGTGAATATGATGATTTCCGCCTGGATGAAGCAGATTATTCTCTTGTGGGACAGCGCAGCAAATTCCGTTTTAGGATGGGTGATAAAGTGCGCATTAAAGTAGTGGCTGCTCATCTCACTAAGCGCCAGCTTGATTACGAATGGGTAAAACCTGCTGGCGGAAAAACGACGAAAGCATCGGCGAAGCCAAACGAAAAAGCAGTGAAAAAATCTGCAAAAAAGAAATAATAGTAGAGGCTGGCTTTACAAGGGGAAAAATAAAAAACAGAATTTAGTTTATGCATGCTTTCCAGGAATTGTCAGAAAAATTTGATGCACAGTTTAATAAGCGGCACTTTCCGCATTCTCCCAAAAACCTGTACGATGCTTCACAATACATTTTGCAGATCGGCGGTAAAAGAGTGCGCCCTGTTACGGTGCTGATGGGTAATGAATTGTTTAGTGATCTTATCCCTGACGCATACAGTGTGGCGAATGCCATTGAGTTGTTCCATAATTTTAGCCTGATCCATGACGATATTATGGACAAAGCGCCATTGCGTCGTGGCGTACCCACCGTTCACATGAGTTTTGGTGAGAGCACAGCTTTGCTGGCCGGCGATGTGATGCTTGTAGCGGCTTATGAATACCTCAACAGCATTGATCCCATTTACATGCGGCCGATTATTTCATTATTTAATAGGACGGCTAAAGAAGTGTGCGAAGGCCAGCAATTAGACATGGACTTTGAGAAGAGAGACACTGTGCGTATGGAGGAGTATGTAGAAATGATTACCCTTAAAACCTCCGTATTACTGGCAGCCAGCATTCAAATGGGTGCAATCCTGGGTGGCGCCGGTGGGGGCAATCAACAACATCTCTATGCGTTTGGAAAAAATCTCGGGATTGCTTTCCAGGTGCAGGATGATTATTTAGATTGCTATGGAGATCCGGAGAAATTTGGTAAGCAAGTAGGTGGAGATATCCTTGCCAATAAAAAAACTTTCCTGTTTATTCATGCCATGGAATCTGCAACCGAGGCACAAAAAAATGAAATGCAGGAACTGCTCAAGATTAGCGGTTCCGCTAAAGTGCAACGAACGCTTGCCCTTTATGATGCCTGTGGTTGTGCTGCCTGGGCCAAAGATCTAAAGGAAACTTATTTTAAGAAAGCTATGGAATCCCTGGAGGAAGTGGCTGTATTAAGCAGCAGAAAAACAGAACTGGAAAAGCTGGCCCGTTTTCTAATGCAGCGGGATAGCTAAATGATTATTCATTATTATTTATTTATCATTGTGTAGCGCCCCGGCTGAGGAGGATTCGCCAACAACCGGATTTTATATTCTAAGGGCTTAATTTTTTTATTTCAAACCAAGACATCGATGTCAACATCACTATTCAGAAAAAAATCTATTGATGTTATTTTAAAAGATGCTGCAGCGGGCTATGGAGATGGCGACAATGCCGAGGGACTGAAGCGGGTGCTGGGTGTAAAAGATCTTACCTTATTTGGTGTGGCGGCAGTTATTGGCGCCGGCGTTTTCAGTAGCATTGGAAAGGCGAGTTTCGACGGTGGCCCGGGCGTTGTGTTTCTTTATGCATTTACGGCTGTGGCTTGCGGTTTTGCTGCCTTGTGTTATGCAGAATTTGCCAGCACGGTACCGGTGAGTGGGAGCGCTTACACCTATTCTTATGTGGCGTTTGGCGAAATCTTTGCCTGGATCATCGGCTGGGATTTGCTTATGGAATACGCCATCGGAAATATTGCAGTAGCCATTAGCTGGAGCGATTATTTTACCAACCTGCTC
>DGQO01000058.1:4587-5849 GCA_002400445.1 Chitinophagaceae bacterium UBA4412 | reverse complement strand
GCCTGGAGCACTGCACCCACCGTGGCAGGCTTACACCTGATCATGGACTTACCTGCCTTCTGTATTGTAGGTATTATTACCGCTGTAGTTTTTGTAGGAATCAGAGAAAGTCGTGCCTTAAGCAATATCATGGTAATGCTTAAACTAGCTGTCATATTTCTGGTAATTGTGCTTGGTGCATATTATGTAAATCCGCAGAACTGGTCTCCCTTTATGCCCAATGGAATTGGAGGGGTGTTAAAAGGAGTATCGGCTGTATTCTTTGCCTATATTGGCTTTGACGCTATTTCTACCACGGCTGAAGAATGTAAGGATCCACAAAGAGATTTGCCGCGGGGTATGATCTATGCATTGATCATTTGTACCGTGCTATATATTTTACTGGCGCTTGTACTCACGGGTATGGTCTCGTATTCCAAATTAAATGTAGGCGATCCTCTTGCAAAAGTTTTTGAAGAAATTGGCATGCCATGGATTGCGGGCATCGTTGCTGTAAGCGCTATTATAGCCACCGCAAGTGTACTGCTTGTGTTCCAAATGGGGCAGCCCCGTATTTGGATGGCTATGAGCCGGGATGGATTACTGCCNNCTTACGAGTATAGGAACTTTATTTGCTTTTGTATTAGTGTGCGGTGGCGTAATTATGCTCCGACAAATGCCTAACCGCCCTGAGAGCAAATTTCGTGTGCCTTACATCAATGCAAAATATGTGGCACCCATTATGTTTATTGCAGCGGTGTGGCTCACCCTTGAATATGCCCCGGGGCATTTCGAGGAAACATTAACCCTGGAGAGGTTTCCAATGCTCCTGTTTTGGATCATTGCAGCCCTGGTGGCGCTGTATTCTTTCTTAAAGAACTTTTCTCTCATCCCGGTTTTAGGTCTCATCAGTTGTTTTTACCTGATGGCCCAGGAGCACCACAGTAACTGGATGCGCTTCCTGGTATGGCTTGGGGCCGGCCTGGTGGTTTATTTCTTTTATAGCTATCGGAATAGTAAACTCTCCTCCAGGAAAAAAGGATAAGATAAAATTAATCAAGTCTCAGGGGCACAAAGTGGATTAACTTTGTGCCTTTGCTTTAGCATCTACCCAAAAGAAATATGAAATATCAAATTGGCGATAAAATTATAGTACTGCACTCCGACGAAGAGGGCAGGGTGATTGACCTCATTAACGATAAGATGGTAATGATTGAGGTAAGGGGTGTAAAATTTCCAGCTTATATGGATCAGATTGATTTCCCCTATTTCAAAATGTTTTC
>DGQO01000058.1:2028-4580 GCA_002400445.1 Chitinophagaceae bacterium UBA4412 | reverse complement strand
GTAGACCGGCTTAAAATCTTCCTGGTAAATCATAATGAGGAGCCCTACAAATTTGAATATAACCTGGTATTTAATAATGAATCTCATTTCTCTTTACAAAATACTTTACCGGCACTCTCGGAATTTTACCTGCATGATGTAGACTTTGATGATGTGAGTGACAATCCCCGGTTTGATGTAATTTTTTCGCTGGAAAAAGAGCAGAAGAAGAAAGCTCCATATTATGAAACAAGTCTGAAGTTAAAAGGTAAGCAGCTCTTTAAAAAAATACAGGAAATGCAGCATAAGCATGAAGCCACTTTTGCTTACCCACTTTTTACTTTTTATCCTGACAGGGTAGAGCAGGAGAAGGTAGACCTGAGCAGCCTGGGTACGGCGGGCTTCAGGGTGTATGATGCAAAAGATGCCCGCAGCTATCTGCCGCCGGCCCGCAGTGTGGTGGATTTACACATTGAGAAAATTACAGACCAGCAGGATCAACTCAGCAATTTTGAAATACTGGCCATGCAACTTGCCGAGTTTGAAAAATATTATGAGCTCGCTGTTGCACATCATCAACCTACGCTGATCATTATCCATGGCGTAGGTGAAGGAAAGTTGCGGGATGAAATTCACGAACGTCTCCGGCTAAAAAAGGAAGTGAGTTCTTTTGTAAACCAGTTTCACCATTTATATGGTTTTGGTGCCACAGAAATTTTTTTTAAAAACTAATCATCTTAATCAACACAATGGGTTCAAAAAAGCTGTTTACACTCCTCGCCGCTGTTGTGGGTTGGGTTGCTTTAATATTGCAATTCGTTCTGCTTTTGCAAAACCGTGTTACATCTGTACCGGAAGCCATCATCCGCTTTTTTAGTTTTTTTACCATACTCACTAATATTCTTGTAACTGTTTTCTTTACTGCGGAAACTTTCTTTCATAAGACTAAAAGCCTTGGCTGGAGAAGCTTTGCGGGGGCCACAGCTATTTTAATTTATATCCTCGTGGTTGGCATTGTGTATAACCTGGTGCTTCGTCAGCTTTGGGCACCCACAGGTTGGCAGCGTCTTGCAGATGAATTGCTGCATGTAGTTACGCCATTATTGATGTTGTGTTATTGGTTGATCTTTTCCCGCAAGCAAAGCCTGTCCTGGTCAAACCTTTGGCACTGGCTTGCTTACCCGGCCATTTACCTTGTTTTTATTTTGCTGCGTGGTGCGCCGTCTGGTTTTTACCCTTATCCTTTTATGGATGTTTCTCAACTCGGCCTGAGTAAAGTATTGATGAATGCCGGAATGGTGCTCTTGCTTTTTCTATGCCTGGGCATAATATTTATTGGCATCAGCAGAAAGTTTTTTGTGCCACGCAATCATTCAACGATTTAAAACTCCTCTTCCCAAACGTTTAAAACGCTATTTTTGCCAGCTATCAGCCGGCCATCGTTCCGCTTTATGCGGAAAGGAAAGTCCGGACAGCACAGGGCAACACACCGGCTAACGGCCGGCTTCCCGGTAGCGGGAAAGAGAAAGTGCCACAGAAAATAACTGTCCCGATTTAATCGGGATGAGGGTGAAAACGTGAGGTAAGAGCTCACGGTAATTTTTGGTAACAAATCTTACGGGTAAACCTTGTGTGCTGAAATGCCACGTAAACTCCGGTTTGAATTTCAATGCAGGCGGCCCGCCTGTTTCACTGNNTTTTTTTGGGATTACAGAATCCGGCTTATGGCTGATAGATTTTTTTTTGTTTCCGGCATATTTGCTTTTGTGCATCTCCGGTGGCGACGCTCCATTCAACAGCGTATCATTGTGCATCTTTACTCCCCATTTGCTTTACCATTCTGGCTACTATTTTATCAATGGGTAACGTAACAGATTCCTCGGAAAAATCTTCCCATTCAATAAAACGAAAACTTTCCGTGCTGCCTTGCTGCTCATGTCCCGCAGAGGGTTCCTCATAAAACGGAATAGCAGTATGTCGTAATGCTACGGTAATGGGCGCAAGTGGCTGCACCCTGTAGTAAATTGATAATATCTGGTGCGCTGCATTAAAGGCACTCTGCTGGTAAAAATCAGTGGTGTATAAATGCTCCAGCACTTCTACTGGCAATTGCATTTCTTCCATGAANNTCGCTCACCAGCACCTGCTGTTGCGCATTTACCAGGATGCCGTATACCCGCACACTGATCATCCGGATCGTTTTATGTTGCTGAAATAATTAAAAATAGCAAAACATAGGATTACCACGGATATGAGAGAGGGAATCCAAAATGCATGCGTTGAAGTTTGAAAAGGCAAGGGCACATTCATGCCATAAATACTGGCGATTAATACCGGTATACTTAGAAAAATGGTGAGCGTACTTAGTCTTTTCAGCACCAGGTTCTGGTTATTGCTGATGATGCTGGCGTAAGCGTCCATCGTACTCACGAGTATGTTGGTGTAGGTTTGCGCAGTTTCTAATGCTTGTGAGGTTTCAATAATGAGATCATCCAGAAAATCTTTTTCGTCCTCTGTAAGTCCAAGAAAATCTGTGCGGGCCATCTTCATCATGAGCAGTTCATTGCTGCGCA
>DGQO01000058.1:1191-2015 GCA_002400445.1 Chitinophagaceae bacterium UBA4412 | reverse complement strand
TTTTCAAAAATTTTCAACACCATCATATTGATCTTATCAGGCCGGCGGTTTTGAAAGCTATTCAGAAATTTTTTAATGGCTTCATTCTCAAAAGAATTAACCGTAATGATCCTGCCAGAACTCAGGATAATACAAATTGGAATTGTTACATAAAAGGCATCGCTGTCATTAAATGAATTGTTTTCCGTGGGCGTTTTAATTACCATAAATTTTACGCCATCTTCTACTTCGTAGCGACTGCGTTCGTCAATGTCCAGCGAATCTTTAAGGAAATCTAAAGGAATATCAAGTGTGCGGCTTAGTTCCGAAAATTCTTCCTGTTTCAGGGGCGGTAATACGTTAATCCAGGTGCCTGTAGCGGGCTTATCTACTGCAATTGTTTTGTTGTCTTCTATTTTAAATGAGTTGATCATTCCGGTATATCTATTTCGCCTTTAAATACAAATGTAGCAGGACCACANNAGTGCATTGTGCGCACTCATGAGGGAGGCTGCCGTAACACCTGTGCCACAACTCAGGGTTTCAGCTTCCACGCCACGTTCATACGTTCTTACGAAAATGCTGTCGTCGCCAGTTGTTTCTACAAAATTTACATTCACACCTTTTTCTGCAAAATGCGGATTGTACCGGATGTTTTTCCCCGCTTCTGCTACATCGGTGCCCGCCAGGTCGGTAGTGAATTTAATATAGTGTGGTGAGCCAGTATCCACCAGGGTATAGGTGGAGTGTTGCTCTACTTTTGTTACATCCATCATCTTCAGCCTGATGATTTTGTTTCGGTCAATTTCCGCTTCATGGTCACCGTCTATGGCTTTAAACCGATA
>DGQO01000058.1:685-1180 GCA_002400445.1 Chitinophagaceae bacterium UBA4412 | reverse complement strand
AGCATCAGGCCATCTGAGCCTACGCCGAATCTTCTTTCACAAAGGAAGCGTACTTGTTTTTCGGTAATGCCATCATACTGTTTTTCCCGGTTGTCTAAAATGACAAAATCGTTTCCCGTGCCGTGGTATTTATAAAATGTAAATTTCATGAGCTGATGATTAAGTTATTGCAGGAAGGTAAGCATTCACGAATGGAGAACACTTGCGCTGGTAAAAGCCTTCTTTCTCAGGCTAAAGGCCTGAAATGATACCCAGTGTTTTTACAATTAAGTTTTCTACAGCAGCGCCACCATCTTTACTAAAGGTCTTGCTGATCCGATTGGCCACAATTGCGCTTAGAGACAAACAGGAATGCCCCAGCACTTTACCCATACCATAAATGGCGGAAGTCTCCATTTCAAAATTGCTGATACGATGATTACCCAATGAAAAGCTGGTAAGCCGGTCGATGAGTTGTGGCTGTTTCAAACCCATGCGGAGTACACGCCCCTGTGG
>DGQO01000058.1:0-599 GCA_002400445.1 Chitinophagaceae bacterium UBA4412 | reverse complement strand
CTTGCAACAAATGCATCTACGGGAATTTCTTCCTGTAAAGATCCTGATGTGCCCACCCTGATGATCTGAAGAGAGGTAAGGTTTTCCTTAATAGTCCGGGTTTCCAGGTCAATATTTACCAGGGCATCCAGTTCATTCATCACAATATCTATATTATCTGGCCCAATGCCGGTACTCGTAACCGAGAGTCGCTTATTGCCAATATAACCGGTGTGGGTTACAAATTCACGATGATGATTTTTAAATTCAATTTTATCGAAATGTTTACTCACTTCTTTCACCCGATCAGGGTCTCCCACGGTAATAATGGTGTTGGCAATTTCTTCCGGGCGGCAATTTACATGGTAAATGGCGCCGCGGTCGTTGATGATCAGTTCGGAAGCTGCAATACTGTTCATAATGGGTTAATTTAGACTGCCCAATTTCGCACATACTAATTAGAATTTCTAATAAAAAAATCCCCTATTTTTGCACCCGCATCAGGAAATCATCATCGGACCTCGTCAAGGTCTTCCTGTTGCACAAAAGGTCCTTTGGCCGAGTGGTTAGGCACAGCTCTGCAAAAGCTTTTACAGCGGTTCGAATCCGCTAGGGACCTC
>DGQO01000144.1:29232-29695 GCA_002400445.1 Chitinophagaceae bacterium UBA4412 | reverse complement strand
AGCTTCTTAGGCTCTTCTGGTATTTCCAGTACAAGCGCTTCTTCCAGTTCAAAAGCTAATCCTTCCTGCTGCACACCATTTACGATAAGGCTAAACCCGGCCGTTGCGGTATCCTGTAGTAATTCAATTTCATACCATTTACCTTCGGCGCTATAGCTCAGTTTTACTGATGGCCAGTCTTCAGGAAGGCAAGGTTCAAAATGAATCTTGTTTGCCTGGCGTTTAAGTCCAATAAAATATTCAAGGATCAATTGATACATCCATCCTGCAGAGCCGGTATACCAGGTCCAGCCACCACGTCCTTTATGCAGCGGTTCTGCATATACATCCGCAGCTACTACATAAGGTTCGGTTTTGTAAATACTTATTTTTTCAACTGAGTTGCCCTTGTTTACCGGATTGATCATGCTGAGCAGGTCCCAGGTTTTCTTTTTGTTACCTAAAGCCGCAAAAGCCATCACCA
>DGQO01000144.1:26244-29166 GCA_002400445.1 Chitinophagaceae bacterium UBA4412 | reverse complement strand
ACAGACCAGCTTTGTGCAATACTATCTATGCGGCATTCATCATTTACCTGCGACCCCAGCGGCGTGCCATCATCAAAATAAGCCCGGCGATACCACTCCCCATCCCAGGTATTTGCTTCTATATTTTGTTTCAACTGACTGGCTTGCACAAGGCATGTTGTTGCAAAAGCGGGATCTACTTTCAGCACAGCGATTTCTGCAAATTTGATGAGGATATCATAAAGGAAAAATGCCAGCCACACACTTTCTCCTTTGCCATGGTTACCCACTTTGTCCATACCATCATTCCAGTCTCCGGAACCAATAAGCGGTAATCCATGTGCACCAAATACCAGTGCATGTTCAATGGCTTTTACGCAATGGGAATACAATGAGGCTTTTCTGTCAGACACAATAGGCAGGTCATAGTAAGAGTCTTCGCCACTATTCAATAATCTTCCTTCAATAAAATGAACTTCTTCATCCAGCACAGCACTGTCTCCTGTAGCCTGCACATATCGGCATGTGGCAAAGGGCAACCACAGGTAATCATCAGAGCAGGTGGTGCGCACGCCACGGCCTTCTGGCGGATGCCACCAATGCTGCACATCTCCCTGGATAAACTGCCGGGATGCACTGAGCAATAATTGCTTCCGGTAAAGTTGAGGATCCACATGTACAAGAGACATCACATCCTGTAATTGATCACGGAAACCAAAGGCTCCGCCGGATTGATAAAAACCGCTCCTGGCCCAAATACGACAAGCAATAGTTTGATAATTCAGCCAGCCGTTGCTCAAAAGATTTAATGCGGTATCAGGAGTTTGAATGCGCACTGCTCCCAATGTATTGTTCCAGTAATCTTTTACCTGGGTTAGTGCATTATGTGCAGCCATTTTTCCGCCAAATCTATTATTGATGCGCATGGCATCATCGGCATCAAGACCGGCGCCCAGCCGAAATACAATTTCTTTCTCCTGGTCTTCTACCAGGTCTACCAATATTTGTATTGCGCCGCAGGGATCGAGGCCAGCACCGCTTTTGCCCGAAAGCCTTGAGCGAATCATCGCATCAGGATTAGCCATAGTACCATTTCTACCGATAAACTCTGTGCGGTCGCAAGTAATGGTACGCACTGTTTCATCCACATCAAAAAAAGCTACCCTTTCCCTGAAAGAAACGTTGTAAGCGTTTCTTGCCATGATGGCCCCGCTTTTTACGTCTACTTCAGTAATGGTATGCATCATGTTTTTTGCCTTCAGGTCTCCCAATACCCACTCCACAAAACCAGTAAGCGAAATCTTTCTCGCCCGGTTAGAGTGGTTATGGATTTTTATAGCAAAGAACTTAACCGGCTCTTCAAGATCTACATACACCGTCATTTCTGACCGGATGCCATCTTCACTGTGCTCAAAAACACTATAGCCAAAACCATGGCGGGTTACATAACGGGAAAGCCCGCGGGCAGGCAATGGGGCAGGAGACCAGAACCGGCCACTCTCTTCATCACGCAGGTAAAACGCTTCGCCTTTTAAATCTCCAACGGTGTCATTATTCCAGGGCGTAAGCCGCTCGCCATGCGCATTCTCTACCCAGGTATAGGACTGACCACTTTCAGAAATCACCGTTCCAAAATTGGGATTGGCAATTACATTCACCCATGGCGCAGGAGTTACCTGGCCGGGCGTGGTATTAATTACATATTCTTTTCCATCTGCACTATAACCGCCGATGCCATTGTAAAAAACAAGATCATCTGCTGCAGGAATAGAAGTAAACACGGAGGTATGGAACCTGCTCGGAGTGAAATAAGGAATATTGCTTTTTGGTTTGCTACGCCGGTTCATTTGTTCTTCCAGCGTGCCCAGTTCATCAGAAATGATGATATGCGCTACTGTTTGAAAAAGGATGCGATCTTCATTCGAGATCTGATCTGCTGCCCGTACAAAAATACCACCGGGGTGTTCTTTACTATCACTGGAAAATCCAGGTGCCACCAGGCTTTGAATGTTGTTGTGTAATACCTGCCGGTATCCGCCATGGTCTTCATTCCAGATAATCAGGTCTACCATGAGGCCCTTCATACGCCAGTAAGTATGGGCTTGCACCATTTGTTTTACCAGGTCAATATTTGCAGCATCCCCAATTTGCAGCAGCACAATGGGTAAATCCCCGGAAATGGAATAACCCCATAAACCTGATTGTCCACGCTGATTTTTAAGGATTGTTGCAGGGTCTGTGCGAAGACTTTTATTCGAGAAAATAATAGATGCCGCAAGCCTTGAGTATAATTGTGCATCAGCTTCCACGGCATTTATTTGCCGCAGGTTCACCTGGCTATGGGTCCAGGCAAGTTCCAGCACCCGGTTGGTAATATTCCGATCCTGGTATTTATCAATCAGGTTATTGCACACTTCCTTGGTTTCTGCTACGCCTACGATCAGGTCTACGATGGCAGACTGCATGGGCTCAAGTACAATGCGGTATTGAATGGAGATGATGGGATCAAGCACAGAACCCTCGCTACCAGAAAGTGGACCTTTTTGCCGGAGCGCTGCCGGACTGTTGATGCTGTTTCCCCTGCCAATAAATCGGGAGCGATTTGTTTCATACGAGATGCTCACAATTTCTGCCTCATGTGCTTTCATCAGGTGAAACATCCAGGGCGTTTCTTCTTCTACTGATCTTGGGCGACGGGTGCAAAGGATGGCATGCCTTGGATGATTAATTTGCGTTTGCACAAAAAGATTACTAAAAGCTGGATGGCTTTCGTCTGCCGCAGGCGGCGCCAGCACTACTTCTGCATAGCTGGTAATTTCAATCGTTCTTTTTTTACGGGAGCGATTCGTGATATGCAGCCTGCGTAATTCAATATCATCTTCTGGCGAAACCACGATTTCAGTATGGGTCTCAATGGCAAAATCTCGCCGGCGAAATTCTGCC
>DGQO01000144.1:16828-26198 GCA_002400445.1 Chitinophagaceae bacterium UBA4412 | reverse complement strand
TAGCCACCGCCGGCATTTGTTACCATCACGTTATATCGGCCATTACTTAATAACTGTACTTCGGGCACCGCCGTATTTGGCGTTGGAATCACCCGCATAGAAGTATCTGTACCGGCGTTCGAACTCATTTCTGTAGCGGCTATAGTAGGCCTATAGAAATTGCTGATGCGGGGTATTCTTTCCTGCAAAAGCAATAAGGTACTTTTTACTTCTACGTTGCTTTCAAAACGTCGATGCATGGGTTTGTCCAGCAAGGCATGAGAAAGCGAAAGAAAACTCATGCCCTGGTGGTGTGCCATAAAAGATTTTACTACGGCAAAATTCTGGCGACGAAGCAAACGTGCGGGTGTGTAGTCGATGGCTTCAAAAAATCCATAGCGGCCTTCAAACCCTGCTTCACGCATGGTTTCCATATTAGAAAAGGCTTCCTGCACATTTACCATGAGGCTCATCAGGGTAGCATAAGGTGCTATCACAAGATCGTCTCCAAGACCCCGTTTGAATCCAAGCCCCGGCACACCAAAGGCTTTATATTGGTAGTTCAAATGAGCATCTACCATATTATATCCACTTTCAGAAATACCCCAGGGCACGGCACGTTTGCGGCCATAATCTATCTGGCGCTGTACCACACCTCTGTAAGTTTGTTCCAGCAAAGTATTATCGTAAGAAGGCATTACAAGTAGCGGCATCAGGTATTCAAACATAGACCCACTCCAGGAAAGCAATACCGGTGTGCCACTAGCACTCGTGAGCTGGCGTCCCAGCGCAAACCAACTGTCTTGCGGAAGTTTACCCTGTGCGATGGCAATAAATGTAGTAAGCCTTGCTTCAGATGCAAGCAAGTCGTAGAAGCTATTGTCCAGGCGATGTTCTTCCACATTATATCCAATAGCAAGCAGGTGCTGCTGCCGGTCGTAAAGAAAGTCGTAATCCACGTCAGATAATTCCCTGCAGCGGTGCGCCAGTCTATCAATACCCAGGAGAATTTGCTTACCCCTGCGGCCTGCTTCGGTAATGCCTGCTCTGAACGTATTCAGCCATTCTGTTTCTGCCGGCGTATTTTTTGCAGCGTATGCGCCCACAATCGATTGAAACAAAGATTCCTCAATCTTTGACAGAGCTCTTGGGGTAGAAACATCTTTAAGGGTTGGTACCAGTATGGCAAATTTTTCCGGTACAAATTCCTGTTGTAGCCAAGGATAAAATCCTTCCAGTTCTGCTTTGAAATTGCTGATCTGTGTTTGTACTTTTTCTGCCCAGATATCGTCTTCCTGGTCGGGCTCAAAATCAACACGCATCATCAATTCGGCAAATTCGTTTTCCAATTCTTCCAGCAGCTTCCATGTTGCATATAGGTCATCTACTGCAGCCGGGTAACGTTCTTCCAGGCTGTTTAAAAATTGCTTAATGGCTTTTGATTCGCTGGTTTTTTCCATAAGGATACGCACGGCATCGCCAATAGCCATGAAAGACTGGCTGCTGTAAACTTTTTCATCTGCCAGGAGCAATAGCGATTGCTGAAGGGTAACCAGGTGACCTACCAGGTTACCACTATCTACCGTAGAAATATAGCGGGGATATAATGGTGTGATGGATTGGGTATCGTACCAGTTGTACAAGTGACCGCGGTAGCGATCCATACGCATGAGGGTATCCAGTGTACGGCTGCTTCGCTCAATGGTTTCTTCCACACCAATAAATCCAAAATCATGTGCGGTAATATAAGAAAGCAGGCACAGCCCAATATTAGTGGGCGAAGTGCGATGTGCTATAGCTTCTACCGGGGCTTCCTGGTAATTATCGGGAGGTAGCCAGTTCTCTTCCGCAGTTACAAAGGTTTCAAAGTAGTACCAAATCTTGCGAGACAATACCCGCAATGATATTTCTTGCGAAGCAGAAAGCGTTTCTGTTTTTACAGAATACGGTCGGCTGATGGCCCAGGTTAAAAATGGTGCAATAGTCCATAAGATGAGGAATGGCATGGCGAAGGCCACCGTAAGTGGTGCATATACCGTGAGGTAACCGAAGATGACAACGGAAAGAAAAGGCCCAAACCACATAGCCCGGTAATTATCGCTGATGCTCGTGTGGCTATTGATCGTACTATGGTAAGGGTTCCATTGTAACAGATGCCGATGGCTAATAAACATTCTCCAAAGGGTACGACCAATCGCATCCATATTTTTGAAAGTTTCATAAGGCAAAGTGGCCAGTTCAACCAGGTGCTGAAAAAACTGGTTGCTTACAGATTCTATGGTAAAGCGGGCATGCTGTTTAAAAATAAGATCGGGCGGTCGAACCACAAGTGACCATACCAGGTTGATTACACCAGGCAGGAAAATAATAAGCAATACGCCTGCGGTCCAAAAGATAGGCGTTGCCGAAAGGCCCCAGCCAAACAATAACAAAAGCATGAGCGCAAGTGGCACAAGGCTACGGCGGATATTGTCAAAAATTTTCCAGCGGGCAAGGATCGTGAGAGGGTTTTTTACAATCTTTTTCTTAGCTCCCGGCACAAACGGGAGTATCCAGTTTCCAATTTGCCAATCGCCTCTTATCCATCGGTGGCGCCGTTGTATGTCAGACTGGTAGCGGTTGGGATATTCTTCATACAACTGCACATCAGTAATAAGCCCAGACCGGGTATAACATCCTTCCAGTAAATCATGGCTTAAGATGGCATTATCCGGAAAACATTGGTGCAGTGTGGCTTCAAATGCTTTGATATCATAAATACCTTTTCCAATAAAACTACCTTCTTTAAATAAATCCTGGTACACATCCGACGTGGCCCTTGTGTAAGGGTCTGTGCCGGGCTCATTGCCATGCATCCTGGCATAAATAGAACTGTTTTTACCAGGCAGGCTATTGGATACTCTTGGCTGCAAGATGGTATAACCTTCTGTAACTCTTTTTTTCTTTGGGTTATAAACGGCATGGTTGAGCGGATGGGCAAGTGTGCCTACCATTTTCCATGCAGCATCTCTTGGTAATTGTGTATCTGTGTCCAGGGTTATAATAAATTTTGTCCCACGGTATGCGGCTTCATCTGCTACAATTTCACTAAAATGATCTGCCACACCGTGCCCAAGTATTAAAGCATTGAGATCGCTGAGTTTCCCCCGCTTGCGTTCGTAACCCATCCATTTCTTTTCTGTGCGATTCCATTTTCGTGGCCGGTGAAAGAGAAAAAAAGTATCATTGCTTTGGCGTTCATATTTCTCATTAAGTTCTGTAATCTTATTGCGGGCAAAAGCTACTAAGGCATCATCACCCGGCAGATGTTCCTGATCTGCATCTGCAAAATCGGTGAGGAGGGCAAAGCTGAGGTTGCTATCCCTGTTAGCCAGGAAACGAACTTCTAAATTTTCTATTAAATCAGCGGTGCCATGGTCACTCGTGAGCAAAGTGGGCACCACTACCATCGTACGGTATTCTGGTGGGATACCGAGGGAAAAATTCATGCGGGGCAATAAAGCAGGGCGTGCTACTAAAGTGCTCACCCAATTGATTAGGGCAAGTGCAAGACGGCTGGCAGCAAGTGCAGTGGCGATTGCCAGCAAAATAAAAACCGTATTGCCATGTTCATCTCTCCAGGCATTTTTAAGCAGGAGATAAGTTATAGCAGCCGTAATGGCTAAAACAGTTCCTGCGTAAATACCAAAGGGCAGTTTATTGAAAAGCTTTTTAAGAGAATCAACTTTGCCCGATTTCATCCTGGTTGTCTTTTCCATTTTAAACAACCCCCTGCCTGCCAGGAAATACCCTACATGCGCTAATTTTCCGTCTTTGCCGCTTTCTGCATTTTCCGCTGCAAACTGTATGGCCATTTCCGCAATTTCTTTTTCACTATAATCACTATACTTCGCCATTTTTTCTACGGCGTGGCGATAAGTATCCCGGGTATAAAAGTCCATACGGCCATAGGTGCCGCCAATATCTTTTCTTAGAATTTCTTCTACAATGCTGGTGGTTTCTACAAATTCCCGCCAGTCTGTAGTACTCAGAAAACGGAGACTGCTGATGCTGTTGCTTATAGATACCTGGTCTGCAGCCTGCTTTTGGGTTTCCTGGTGAATGAGCTCATTACTGTTGAAGCCATTATCCGTAAGTGTTTGTTCAATCCAGCTCAGGGCAAGGGTGAGCGAACTGCCCTGCTCTTGCAAGCGCCGGATCAGTTCTGCAATGAATGCACTTTCCATCGGCGGCTCACTGCGGGCCATATCGGCAATAACCAGGATGAGGTTTTTAGAATCGGTTTGCGATACATTAATCATTTCATCTGCCCAATTGTTTGCAAGGGCTTTATGACCCATATCATTGGAGATCTGAATAGACAGACGACGCAGGTTTTCTATCAGCGCAAGTCGTAGCATAATGGGTATCGCCCATAGTTCACCAAGCTGTAAATAGGTATGTTCCTGGTATGCATTTACAAAACTTACGAGGTTACCCAGGTCTACATGACCATCACTGTGTGAAATAATTTCCACAGCAATATCATAAACACGGGGCAGACCAGAACTTTCTCCTTTAGACAATTGTGGAAGACCTTTGCTATATCCTTTCGGCAAATGTTTTTTTCCGGTATAAATTTGTTCTTCTATCAGGTAGAAATTATCCAGGAGCCACTCGCCGGCCGGCGGTATTCGTTCGCTGTTTTTTACACTTTCTGTGAGCAGGGAATGTACCTGCATAAGAATATCTTCATTATCTGCCAGTCGTTTCAGCAGTTGTTCGCTAGGTTCTTCGGCGCTTATCTTGTGCTTGCGTGCAAGGTTTCGGGCATGTTGTTCCAATTGTTCATTGGTAAACAATTCAGCTCTCAGCGGCGGTCTCTCATTTGTATAAACCGTATTTTTTCCATCACTAAAAATGGGAATGATGGTTTTTGTGATGTTCGAAAATGCCTGCGGAAGATTTTCAAAGAAATCGTTATGCTGATTTTTCCTTTGATTGGTCTTCATTAGTGGTAAATATTTTTGTGTGAAAAAAAACCTGTGTGCGATGTATTGAGCGAATATCATGCCTTGCTGTCCTTTAAAAAGAAGGCCGAATCATTACAGTATGAGCACATTACACAAGTAGGATGGCTTTCATTTTTGTAAAGCAGCAAAGTGGAAAATGTTTAGTAAGAATTTTCATGCTGAATGTTTTAAACAGTTATCGCCCAGGTATTAAGGCGTACAGGCTGAAAATAGGGATGCATCGCTTTTTTCAGCCTTCAAAAATGAGCTGTGTTTTGCAGGAGTGCGGCTTTATCACTTTGTTGTGCGGGCAGTGCCCATGTAAAATGAATGCGCCCTTAATCTTGTGAAGCTTTATCGCCAATAAACCAGTGCTCTTTATTTTTAAACAACACATTAAAAGTGGTTAATGAACCATAGCAGCGGGTAATATATTGTTGAATATTCACCTTCTCTTCATCGCTCAGTTTTTTATGGCTGTTGATGTTTTGTTCCAGCACCCGCAAGCGATCCCGCAGCATTACAATCTTGTGAAAAAAATCTGCGATAGGAATTTCCTTTGGCTTCAGCGTTTTATCTGCAGACTGCAGGAGCATGGTGCCACCGGCCCATTTATCTCCCAGGGGTACAATCTCCGTTGCATCGCTCCAAAGCCTCAGTATTTTTAATAAAGATTTTTCTGTTTCGGAAACTGTTTCTACTTCGATAGTTACATTTTCCGGTATGATTTCCTCCAGCTTTTCATCTGTTTTATCTATTTCTTTTATGCCGGTATTAATAAATGAAATGAGATAGCTCGCATAGCGAACGCCTACAATGACCCCAGGCCCATGTAGTATATGTTGCAACCTTGTGCCCACTCCCAGGTGTAGTTGATCTGTTTCCATATTCAAATTCTTTTTTGAAAAAACAACAATGTGCGCTTGTACAAAATACTGATCTTTTCTGCAAGGAAAAAACGCTTCTGCAATACTTGCGTTTAAATCAGGAAAGCAAGGCCGGCTTTGTTTGATAAAGCTCCCACAAAAACTCTCCAAATAAAGTATTGGCCCAGGCAAACCACTTGCGGGTAAATTTTGCCGGGTTGTCTTTATGAAAAGATTCATGCATGAAGCCGGTGCCGGCATGCGTTTTACGTAGCATTTCCACGCAGGATTTTATTTCAATATCACTCTTGGCTGTGAGGCCCTGCATAATAATGCTCATTGGCCAAATCATATTCATACCTGCATGTGGCCCACCAATACCTTGCGCAGCCGTACCTTTAAAAAAGAAAGGATTGTTATCTGAGAGGAGCATTTTGCGGGTGTTTACATAAACCGCGTCCGTGCCATCGATGCAGCCTAAATAAGGCAATGAAATAATGTTGGGCACATTGGAATCATCCATCAATAAAGCGCTGCCAAATCCATTTACTTCAAATGCGATAACCTTTCCAAAACTTTCATGGTTGATGATGGCATATTGTTGTAAAGCTGCAGTTACTTCTTTAGCCAGATCAGTGAGCGATGCAGCTAAGGCTGCGTCTTGCCAGATGGAAAGAACCATTTCTGCAGCCTGCCGCAAACTGGTTACTGCAAAATAATTAGAAGGCACTAAAAAGGAAAATACCGTAGCATCGTCACTCGGCCGAAACGTGGAACAAATAAGTCCTACAGGTTTTACCGGGTAGCCATATCCACTCATGGTTACGCCATCTGTAGCCCAGGCCGTGGTGCGCTGAAAATGATAAGGGCCCTGGTTGTCTTTGCGCTGTTGTTCTTTAAAAGTTTTCAAGGTGAGCACAATGGCATTTTTCCAGGCTTCATCAAACGGAGATTTGTCGCCGGTTAGTTTCCAGTAATGATAGGCGAGCCTGATGGGGTAGCATAATGAATCAATTTCCCACTTTCTTTCATGCACACCTGGCAGCATCATGGTGAGATCAGATTTCCATTCGCTGATGCGGGTTTCGTCTTTGTAAAAAGCATTGGCGTATGGATCTTTCAGGATACATTTTGTTTGCCGGTTTATCACGCCGGCAATTAATTGTTGCAGCGGTTTATCATCCAAAATAAAAGGGAGATATGGCCATACTTGTGCACTGCTGTCCCGCAGCCACATGGCGTCAATATCACCAGTAATTACATAGGTATCCGGCCGGTTGTTCAGCATTTCAAACTCTACCGTGGTATCTAAAGTATTGGGAAAACAATTTTCAAAAAGCCAGGCGAGCTCGGGCTGCTTCACGTTTTTTTTAAATCGCAGGATGGCGTCTTCTATGGCTTTGCTGGTAAATTTTCTTTTGGCTGGCGGCACCCTTACCACGGGAAAACTTTCATTTGCAGCAGCAAAAGAAAAATCATTCATCATCATGCAGGCGCTTATCAGAGAAGCCTGCTGCATAAACTGGCTACGATTCATTTTGCAATCTTTAAAGCGTTACTTAATGTTCCTTCATGTGATTCCACCCTTGTGCAACCAGAGCATGTTTGTTGCCTGCACGGGTAATGATATGTTTACCCTCTTCTGGCGGAGTGATATAACCAATTACAGAATACAATGGATTGTTCTTCACTTTATCATAGTCTTCCTGTGCAATGGTAAAGAGCAACTCATAATCTTCGCCGCCACTTAATGCACAAGCGGTAGGATCAAGTTGTAATTTATATGCGAAGGCCCTTGCGTCTTCATTCACGGGCAATTTGTCTTCATACAGTACGCAGCCCACATTGCTTTCTTTGCAAATGTGCAGGAGGTCGCTGCTCAGACCATCACTAATATCCATCATGCTTGTAGGTTGCAGGCCTGAGCTGGCAAAATCTGCAATTACATCTTTGCGTGCTTGTGGTTTTAGGATGCGTCCCACAATGTAAGACTGCCCTTCAAGGTCAGGCTGAGCGCCGGTGGTTTCAAAAATCTTTTTTTCTCTCTCCAATAAAGTAAGCCCAAGGAAGGCGCCACCGAGTTCGCCGCTTACACAAATAAGGTCTTTATCTTTTGCGCCGCTGCGTTGTACAAATTTATCCGGGGCCACTTCGCCAATGGCGGTCACACTTATGATCAATCCCTTTTGCGAAGAAGAAGTATCACCACCCACAAGGTCTACATGATGTTCTTCACATGCGGCATATACGCCGGCATAAAATTCATCCAGCGCTTCTACACTCACCCGGTTACTAAACCCGATGCTCACCAGCACTTGTGTAGGTGTGGCGTTCATGGCGTAGATATCACTCAGGTTTACGATCACGCTTTTATATCCCAGGTGTTTGAGTGGTGTATAAGAAAGGTCAAAATGGATTCCTTCCAGGAGCAGGTCGGTTGATAAAACAGTTTGCCGGCCAAAATGATCAATCACGGCAGCATCATCGCCCACACTTACAATGGTAGATGCATTGCGGATTTCATTATTTTTTGTGAGCCGGTCTATCAGGCCAAATTCACCCAGGCTCGCTACTTCGGTACGTTGTTCCATGCTTATTTAATTTGTTCAGGATTTTGTTTTTACGGGTCCGCCATTTACAACGGCCAGCAACTCTTCGTGTATTAAACCGTTAGTGGCACAAATATGTGGCTGATACGGAGAATATACCGCTCCTTCAAAATCGGTTACTTTTCCGCCGGCTTCTTCAATGAGAAGAAAGCCCGCCGAACTGTCCCAGGCATTTAATTTATGTTCATAAAAACCATCAAAGCGGCCAGCCGCTACCCAGCACAAATCAATGGCAGCACTACCCAACCGACGCACCGGGATTCCTTCCCTGATTAATTTTTCAAAAACATTCAGCGGGCCATTAGGAGCATCTAAATAAGTGTACGGAAAACCGGTAACCAGGCAACTGCTTATCAATTCTGTTTTAGTGCTCACCGTAATCTTCTTATCATTCAAAAAAGCGCCCTGGCCTCTCTCGGTAAAATAACTTTCCCTTAGAAGGGGAGCCTGTATAGCACCCATAATCATTTTTCCATCTTTCTCCAGGCCGATACTCACGCAGCAAATCGGAATACCATTCGCAAAATTTACGGTACCATCAATAGGATCAATTATCCATTTATAAGCGCTGTCGGTTACGATTTCACCCGTTTCTTCACTAAGTATAAAATGATCAGGATAGGATTCCTGGATCACCCCAATGATCGCTTTTTCTGCTGCATGATCTGCCTCTGTTACGAGGTTGTTCATTCCTTCTTTATTAGAAATTTTAAACTCTCCGTTAAAGAAATGCTGAAGCTGCGCAGCGCCAGCCTGCACGGCATTAAGTAATGTTGTTTTAAGCATATCCAAAGATACGCCACGAAGCTGCTGCATTTTGAAGTATCGTTCAAATCCTCGTAATTCGTACAAACTATGCCGTTGTGCAACTCTCCGTTATTATCATCAATTACAATGTAAAATTTTTCCTGGAGCAATGCCTGCA
>DGQO01000144.1:7446-16726 GCA_002400445.1 Chitinophagaceae bacterium UBA4412 | reverse complement strand
AAATGCCTGCAATACCTGGCAAATCATAAAGACTGTGGCGCTCTTGGCGTAAGGATGATTGATGGCGGCGGAAAATTTTTAAAAGAAAGCAAGCGGGGCCTGCCCACACCTGCCGCCGCATTTTTTAAGATGAGTGGCCTGGCAAAATTATTTTCCCGTTCATCCCTCTTTGCAAAATACTATGCCGGACATCTTGGAGAGCATGACACAAATACCGTTGATGTGCTGGCGGGTGCTTTTATGATGCTGCGCCGGGAAGCGATCGATAAAGTAAAAGGTTTTGATGAGGATTTTTTTATGTATGGTGAAGACGTTGACCTAAGTTATCGCATCTGCAAAGCCGGGTTTAAGAATGTATATTTTCCGCACAGCACCATCATTCACTTTAAAGGAGAAAGCACACAGCGCTTATCCCCGGAATACGTCCGGCATTTTTATGGGGCAATGACTTTGTTTGTAAAAAAACATTTTAGCGAAAATAAATTTTCACTGAAGATGATGCAACTGGCCATCTGGATAAGGATGCAACTGGCAGGTATACAACAACGTTTACCTCATACAAGCCCTCCCATAAAGCCTATGTCTACCGCCGTGCTTGCAGGGCAGGAGAGGTTTACGCAGATGGTGCATCTCCTCAAATATGCACAACCACCTGTATTGCTCGTGGGGCGTATTGCCGTGGATCCAATGGATGAGTACAGTGCCATTTGTGCGCTATCCCATTTGTCTTCCTGTATCAGAGAAAAGCAGGTGAAGCAAGTGGTGCTTTGCCAGGGCGAATTAAGTTTTGCAACAATTATTGCCGAAGTAGATAAGGTGAAAGTGCCTGTTTGTTTTCTTTTTCATGCGGCAGGAAGCGGGAGTATTGTAGGCAGCCCGCAGAGCAATTCGAGAGGAATTGTTATTGCTGCTCCAGGTTCTGCAACCAGTTTGTAATTACCGTTTCATTAATCTTTATTGGCGAAAAATGCATGGCCTGATTTGCATAAAAAATCGACGCTGCTTTCATGGCTTCCTGTAGATTGAACTGAGCTTGTGGCGTACAAAAAAATCTACCCGTTTCGGCCAGGTATTTACCCAGGTACTCCTGTTCTCCCTGCCCCGGTGTGGGCACCATGATGGCAGGCTTTTGCATCGCAACAAAGTCCATCACGCTAGAATAACCAGAGCGACAGATAACCGTACCCGCCTCTGCTATTTTTTGCTGTAATGCCGCGGCATCCAAATGATTGATGATGCTGAGGTTTCCTTCTGTGCTTTGCTGTGGTTCTCCGGGTAAACCTTGCACTAATGTGGCTGAAATATTTAAAACAGCAAGTTGGTTGCGCAATAGTTTTTCAAAGATACTTCGCTGTGGTTCCGGGCCAGACACGATCGCAAGGATATCATTTGTTGCAGGTTTTTTTGAAAGGGAATCGAAGCGACTAAGCAGGCCAATGTAGTGCACAGGTATACCTGGCATAATGCCTGGATGGGAAAGTTTGCCTGCGAGAGATGGTTCATTTTTTACATCCGGAACCCAGCATTCATCAAAGCGCCGGATATACCGGTAATGTAATCTCCGGGCAAACCCATTGAGCAAGGCATAGCCAGTTTCTATTTGCAGTTGGTGAGTGATGTACGCCGAAGGCGTACCTGTGCAATGCATGCCCATCCGGTTGTCTGATATTACTGCCTGGATACCGTTCTCTTTTATAAAGTTTTTTAGCCATCGATTTTCTCTTTTTATGGCAGAGGCAATTCGGGGAAACTGCAACAGAAGTTTCGGTAAAAACATCCCGGGCGTTTTGGAATAGTTTATGCCGTATCCTGGAATAGACACAATATTTACTTGTGGAAGTTCTTTTTTAAGAAGGGTAATGCCAGGGCCGCTCGCAGCTATCGTAATGCGGCATCCCTGGTTTAAAAGGAGATGAATGAGTGGAATACAACGGGTTGCATGGCCAAGACCCCAATCAAGGGGTGCCACAAGGATATGTGGAGATGCCAATAAGGTATTAATTTTTACTCCTTTCATCCCTGGCCGAACAATTAGTATGTAAAATTGGTTTATTTTGTAAGCAAAGAAAACAATGAAAGATCTAAAAAAGATAACTGCGCTCGTTTTACTTGCTTTTGTACTGTTGGCCACCAGTTGTTCTGCTTCTAAAGGAGCAAAAGGTTGCGGGTGTCCTTCAAAAAAAGGAATGGTAGGTTATTAAATGATCAAGCAAAATGATTAAACATGCATAATCCCAATCGAGACATATTGGTATTGTTTAAGCAGGACCTGATGACGCCGCAAGCGCTGGAGCATGAGGTGAGCNNNCGCCGCCGCAAAGAGGTACCCTTCGTTTTTTTAAACAATAAGAATTAATTCAATTTCTCAAGCGCCTTTCTCAGCTTTTGCAGCATACCCTCAATTTCTTCTTTTTTACATACACCTACACTCAGCCTGTACCAATTGCTTGATTTATCTGCCCCAAAATACTGGAAGGGTACAATCGCAATCTTAGCTTCGTTTAAAATATATTCCGTCACTTCTTCCTGCGTGTTTAATAGCAAGCCGTCGTCTCGTTTTTTACCCACTAGATTAAGCTGAATGGTTAGATAGATCGCCGCTTGCGGCGCAATAGCATCTACAGGAAACCCGTCCTTTTTTAACTGGGAAAAGCCATCGTAAATTTTTGTAAGCCGATAGTTGATCTCCATCTTAAAATGTTCAAAATAAGTAGCGATTGCCTGGTCATTTTTTAGAAAATGGGCTACGGCGTGCTGCTCTGCCATTGGGGCCCAGGAGCCAATATGACTGTTGATGGCACGCATTTTTGCCAGCACATCTGCCGGGCCTAAAGCCCAGCCCACCCGCACTCCTGTAGAGGCAAAGGCCTTGCTGATACCATCAATGTAAATGGTGAAATCCTTCATGGCAGGCCGCAGGGATACAGGACTATGATGCTGCACATCGCCAAAAGTGAGGGTCCAGTAAATTTGGTCGTAAAGCAGGAATAGTTTTCTGGCTTCAGGAGAACGCCTGTTATTTTCTTCAAGCACTAAATCGCAAATGGCTGATAAAGCTTCGGCTGAAAAAGTAGTGCCGGTAGGGTTGAGAGGAGAACAAAGAGCGATCAATGTTGCGCCCTGCACATGCGGAGCTATTTGCGCTGCCGTGGGAAGGAAATTATTTTCTTTTTGCGCTTCAATCACAATATGTTTTCCGCCGGTAAAATGCACATAGTGATTATTATTCCAACTGGGCACAGGATAAATCACTTTATCGCCTTCATCCACAAGGGCACGATAAGCGGCATAAATAAGTGGACGGCCACCGGCGGCAATCAGCACTTCGCTTGTTGTAAAATCAAGACCTTCATGGGAGGCTATAAATTGAGATACCGCCAGGCGCAATACCAATTCACCATCAGCAGCCGGATAAGTGGTAAATCCCTGCCGGTAGGCCGATATAATCTCTTCTTCCAGTGCTTTTGGTATTGGAAACTGCCCTGAATCAAAATCGCCAATGGTATAATTATAAACCTGGTCTCCTTGTTTTATTTTTTCTTTGATGATGCCACCCAGTTTCACAATCTCAGATCCAATCAATGTGTTAGCCAGTTTGCTTAGTATGCGTGATGCCATTTCAATAATTTAGTGATGTTGCAGGGNNTATTTCCGGCCCGTAGAATGCTCTAAAATTGCACATGCTTAATTATCTTTGAAGGCCAGGCTATTCTGAGGAAGAGAAAAATGTATACCACGGTATTTAAGCTATGTTCAATCTAATTTTATTCGGCCCTCCGGGCAGTGGCAAAGGCACGCAAAGCGAGAAATTGATTTTAAAGTATGGTCTTAAACACCTGAGTACCGGCGATTTGCTCCGCTCAGAAATTAAAAGAGCCACAGCGCTGGGCCTTGCAGCAAAAGGATTTATTGACAAAGGACAACTTGTGCCAGACGAAGTGGTAATTGGGATGATCAGTTCTGCTCTCGATGATCACCCCGAGGCAAAAGGATTTTTGTTTGATGGTTTTCCACGCACATCTGCACAGGCACTTGCCCTGGATAATTTACTGCATTTGAAGCACACGGATATCACTGCAATGCTTGCCCTTGAAGTAACCGAAGAAGAGTTGGTGAAACGCCTGGTGAAGCGTGGAGAAACCAGCGGACGCAGTGATGATACCAATGAAGAAGTGATCAGGGCCCGCATTTCCGAGTATCATAATAAAACTGCTCCGGTAGCCGATTACTACCGCAAATTTGATAAAGTAGAAATCATTAAGGGCGAAGGTTCTGTAGATGAAATATTTGACAAGCTTAGCGCTGCCATTGATAAGCATGCGGAGTAAATACTTTTAGCCTTATTATTTTTTCCTGGATATAGCCCAATTCGAAGGCTGCAAATAAAACTTGCCAAAGATTTTTTGGTGGATGACTTATGCAGCAATGTCCTGGATTACCGTTAGAAACATAAGTGGAACTATTTTTATAGCAGTTTATTTAAATCCATACTTTTATATCATTATGCTTCCCTTAACCCGCCATCTTCATGTATTTTTATTTTGCGGGAGTATCCTCGTTTTTGTCTTTTGGTTATCTAGTATAAGTTTCAACGTGTATAGTGTTACGCTTGCAGGCGTCATTTTCGAATTATTATGGCTGCCCATGGTCCTGTTAATCGGGGTTTTGCCTATATGGGCTTTCATAAAATGGAGGAAAGAACATTTTATACTCAGGTCTTTTAATGCAGGAACGCTCCTGGTTGCCCTGCTCACCATAATTTTAATTTCTGTTGCCTGAATTGCTGTTGTAGTCTCCCTTTTGTTTAGATAGCAAGAATTCCTTATCATAAATTTGAAATGCTTATTATATGCCTATGCAACACTTAGAAAACTATGTATTGGGAAGCTGGATACCAGGTGAGGGTTTGGGCCAGCCATTGCACAATGCCATTACGGGTGAAGCATTTACTGTGGCTTCCACCGCTGGATTGGATATGGCGGCTGTGCTGCAATATGGCCGGGAAAAAGGAAATCCTGCGCTGCGCAAAATGACTTTTCAGCAGCGGGGCAGAATGCTGCGTGCACTAGCCCTTCATTTGCTAAGCAAGAAAGAAAAATTTTATGAACTAAGTTATAAAACCGGGGCCACCAGGGTAGATAGCTGGATTGATATTGAAGGTGGAATTGGAAATTTATTTTCCAACGCCTCCCTGCGGCGGAAGCTTCCGGATGAAAGCTTTTGCCTGGATGGCGATCCGATCTCCCTAAGCAAAGGCAATACATTTATGGGTCATCACTTGCTTGTGCCTAAAGAAGGTGTGGCTGTGCACATCAATGCCTATAATTTTCCGGTATGGGGAATGCTGGAAAAAATTGCGGTGAACCTGCTAGGAGGTATGCCGGCAGTAGTGAAGCCTGCCACGGTTACGTCGTTTCTTACCGAAGCAGTTGTAAGGGAAATTATTGCTTGCGGTATTTTACCAGAAGGAGCTTTACAATTGCTTTGCGGAAGCGCCGGAGATTTACTAGATCACCTGGATGCACAGGATGTAATCACATTTACCGGCTCTGCAGCCACGGGTTTGAAATTAAAAAGTCATTTAAACATCCTGCAGAACAATGTGCCCTTTACCATGGAAGCAGACTCCCTTAATTGTATTGTACTGGGCGTTGATGTAAAGCCAGGTATGCCGGAATGGGATATTTTTATCCGGGAAGTAAAAAGGGAAATGATCGTAAAGGCTGGTCAGAAATGTACCGCAGTGCGGCGCATATTTGTACCCCAAAACTTACTTGAGGAAGTGGGAGAATCGATTATAAAAGAACTGGGTAAAACGGTTATTGGCAATCCAAGAAATGAGTCCGTTCGCATGGGTGCTTTGGCGGGCAATGAGCAGCGAAAAGAACTGCGAAACCAGGTTCAAAAACTCCTGGCGGGATCACAAATTATTTATGGCTCCCTGGATAGTGTGGCAGTAATAGATGCAGATGCAGAAGCGGGCGCTTTTTGTAGCCCGCTATTGTTGCTCAATGAAATGCCGCTAAGTAATATTGCCTCGCATAACGTAGAAGCTTTTGGTCCTGTGAGTACCTTGATGCCTTACGAAGGAATGGACGAAGCGATTATACTAAGCAAGATGGGGAAAGGCAGTCTATGCAGCACGATTGTAACGGCCAGCACAGAAATAGCTAAACAATATGTATTGGGTGCAGCTACACATCACGGCAGAATACTGGTGCTGAACGAAGCTTGTGCTAAAGAAAGCACAGGACATGGTTCTCCGCTACCACTACTGGTACATGGTGGCCCCGGCCGGGCGGGAGGTGGCGAAGAAATGGGAGGCCTGCGGGGCATTAAGCATTACCTGCAGCGCACAGCAATACAGGGATCACCCACAATGATTACCGCTATCAGTAATGTGTATCAACCCCATGCTGATGGACATAGCGACGGGCAACATCCCTTTACAAAATACTTTGAGGAGCTGCTAGTTGGCGAACAATTGGTCACCGAAAAACGACTTATTACCGCAGAAGATATTGACCAGTTTGCAGCATTAAGCGGCGATCATTTTTACGCACACCTGCGCAATACCAATTTTGACGATACTATGTTTGATCAACAAGTGGCGCACGGATATTTTATCATGAGCGCAGCAGCGGGTTTGTTTGTAGATAGCTATGCCAAAAATCCTGTACTGCTTAATTATGGCATTGATGAATTGAGATTTACCAAGCCCGTATATCCCGGAGACAGCATTTATGTACGGTTTACCTGCAAAGAAAAAACAGCACAGGAGCTGAAGGAACCTAACCCGGAGCTGGCGATGGTTAAAGGGCAGGATATTCCGAAAGGCATTGTGAAATGGTATGTGGAAATTTTTAATAGCCAGGATGAAATAGCTGGGGTGGCCACCATACTTACCATGCTGCGAATGCAAAGGCCGGTGACGGATTAATTACTCATAAAATCTAAAAAGGAAAAGTAATGGAATATGTAAAAGCCGAAACCCACCAGGGGATCACAACAATTGAATTTCATCATCCACAAAGCAACTCTTTGCCCATTAAATTGCTGCACAGCCTGGCCCATGAAATTCACGCTGCCGGCACCCAGGCAAACACAAAAGTGATTGTACTAAGAAGTGCCGGTGAAAAAGCCTTTTGTGCAGGCGCATCTTTTGAGGAGCTCAGCCAGATAAGCAGCCCCGAAGAAGGCCTGAAATTTTTCAGTGGATTTGAGCAGGTGATCAATGCCATGCGGCGCTGTCCAAAATTCATCATCGCCCGGGTTCATGGAAAATGTGTGGGCGGTGGCGTAGGCCTTGCGGCTGCGGCAGATTATGCCATTGCAATACACGGCGCAGATATCAAACTGAGTGAACTTTCTGTGGGCATCGGTCCATTTGTGGTGGGGCCGGCCGTAGAAAGAAAGATTGGTACGGCAGCATTTACCGCCTTAGCCATAGATGCTGCCTCCTGGCGAAACAGCGATTGGGCTAAGCGTAAAGGGCTCTATGCCGAAGTGCATGAGAGTATTGATAATATGGATGAAGCGGTTAGAAAATTGTCAGACTACCTGGCACACTGCAATCCCGATGCGATGGCGGAGATGAAGAAGATGTTCTGGAAGGATACGGCACATTGGGATCAGCTGCTCATGGATCGTGCGGCTATCAGCGGACGCCTGGTGCTCAGTGATTTTACAAAAGATGCTATTGAAAAGTTTAAAAGTAAGTCATAAAAAAGGGCTGTCTTAAACTAGTAGTGGGGCTGCGTTTCAACATTACAGTTGTAGCACCCATGATCTAAGACAGCCCTTTTTTAAGCCTGTTTCTTTTTTGTGCCAAAGAGGTTTTTTACGATGGCTGAGCCGTAAGCTTTCACTTTGTCAAAGTTGTTGATTACAGCTTCTCCAGCGGTGCGATTTAAAAGTTCTCCTACAAGCTGCCTGCCCACAGAAGCGGCGGCACCGCCTGCAAGCACCCGGCTGGTAAGCAAACCAACACCAAGGGATCCTGCCGTTTTTAAAATTCCACCTACTACATTCGCCGGGCCAATATTACCAAGGGCCGATCTGATCATATTGGCTGGCTTTAAACGCTCCAATGTAATTTTTAAGGCATCTGTTAATTCTGCTTCCTGCACTATCCTATTGCGTTCGAGCATCTGAATGGCTACTTGTAATTCCTGGCTATTGTTAATCATTTTTTGTCATTTGCCTGATGATAGAATTTTCTATAGGCGTTTTTACAACTTTCTCCTGCATACCCAGGTACAGCAGGATACACAAACCATAAAAGCCTGCCAGCACAAAGAAACCAAGATAGGTATGGCCTAGCAAGTCTCCAATCCATAAGCCGATACCAATATTGAGCACCGTTACAAAAAAGAAGATAAGGGCTGCCAATACCGATTTGGCAATCAATGCTGAGCCTGCAGAAGCACCTTTTTGCACGCCTTTCAGTTTCATGATCTGCAGGCGTGTATCCAGGTAAGCGGTAAGCTTACTAAAGAGAATATTCACCTGCTGTTCTTCTTTCTCATGGACCGCCTTTGTATCAGTATGTTCGGAAATCATCAGCTAAAATTTCTTTTGCCTTCGTGCTCTTTCTCTAAAATGGTATTAGCATCCTGGCGAATGTTATCATACTTTGTTTTGATGGTTTCTTTCACATCGTTGAATTTGTTTTTTATACCATCCCCAAATTCGCCAGTTTTTTTAGAGATTTTTTTCCGGGTTTCTTTGCCTTTATCCGGAGCTAATAATATTCCCAAAACTGCACCAGCAGCGGCACCAAGTAATAAACTCGCTAAAACATTCTTGTTTTTCATCTTCGTAATTTTTAAAGTGAATGATAATTCTGCCTCACCATATTGCGAAAACATTGCCAAACTATTTTGGCATAGCAACATAGTATGACTGTCTTTATCAAAGTATACAATTATTCTGCTAAAAGCAATGATATTTAGCCCTCCTGCAGAATAAATTTTTATACGACAGCACTTTGATTGCAGCTTCTAAAAGCGCATTACTTTTTGGATGAAAAATCCTGTTATTGGCACATAATATTTAATACCTCATCTAAAAGCTTGCCTATGCAGCGGATATAGATTATACCCTTTCCCACGGACCATGGAACCTGGATATTAAACCCCGTTTGCCCCGGTTGCAATGCCTGCTCAGTGCGATATAATAGCGCTCCGGAAGCACTTAAAAATTGTAGTTGGATATTTTTCTCTGCATTATCCTGTAATGAGATGTGCAAGAGATCACCAGCTTTAACCAGTGTTGGATA
>DGQO01000144.1:6280-7435 GCA_002400445.1 Chitinophagaceae bacterium UBA4412 | reverse complement strand
TGTGCGTGAATTGATACTTTTTTGTTCCGCTACTGTTTCCTGCTGCCAGAACTGATCCTGCGCTAAAAAAGTGAACGCCATCAAAGCTGGCTTCAATGTCAAAATAGCTGCTGTTTTGCTCGGAGGCGGTTTGCCAGTACAGTAACACATCTTTGCCCACCTGCTGCGCATTAAAGCTCGTGAGGGAGACTGGCAGAATAAAATTCGCATACGTAACCAGGCCAAGAGCCGGGTTATCAAGTTGGTCAAAAATCTTACTGAGTACTTCGCTTTCAATATTGGTGTTCCAGTAATTGCCCATGGCAAAGATGGGATCTATAGTATTGTTATATAAGTCAATACCAGGGGTACCTGCGTTGGTGTTATCAATGAATTGATTTTTCCCATCATCAGTAGTATCGGCATTTAATAAATTACCCAGGTTGGGCATGGCCCTGTTCTGGATGGTTATTCCCCACAAGTTATTTTTAAAGATGTTTCCCGTTACGATGCTGCTTTGCTGGCTTCCGGCTGCGCCTCCGGCAAATGCAATTCCACTTCCGCCAAGGTTAGGATTGTTCTCAATATTATTGTCTTCGATGCGGTTGTAATTTACGAGAGCATGAATATCTGAACCACCCTGCAGGCTAATGCCATAGCGGTTTCCTTTGATAAGGTTTCCGCTTACATGTACGAAAAGACTGCCAAGCGGTAGAAATCCTATACCGCCCGCCCTGGTATTGCCACCAATAATTGTATTCCCAATAATCTTTACGGTATCTGTACCTGATGCCCCAAGGTTAATTTGGGGCAGGTTGCCATTGGAAGTATTATTAGCCGTAAATGTGCAACCAATAATCGTTGGTGCATTGGCAATATTCGCTCCACCCGAAATGGCCGAACGTACATTTTCTGTAAATGTGCAATTTGTTATAATGGGATTTGCCCTGAAGAGGTTGATGGCGGAGTTTCCATTAGTGGTTATAGCGGTATTATAACGAAAAGTACAGTTGGTAATAGTAGCACTACAATCCAGGAAACGCATACTACCGGCATATTCCAAAGTCAACTTGTTTACCGAAGAGCCAACACTATTATCAAAGCGAATACCCAGGAAGGGTGCGGCAGTATTTTGTGCGGTGAATAGTAGTCCCACGGGCGGGTTGGCCAGAAATT
>DGQO01000144.1:4077-6197 GCA_002400445.1 Chitinophagaceae bacterium UBA4412 | reverse complement strand
GAAAGGGTGAAAACAAGGGAAAGGAGTGTAAAAATTTTTCTCATTGGTGCTATGTTTTATAATAAAGGAATTTCAAAGTTAACCGAAACCTGCGGGCATTTTTATCTCCACCGTTGTAATCCAGGGCTGGATTCATAGCCTCATCTTGCCCCGGCATGAAGGCTGAATTTGTGAATGAACAGAAGTTATATTTTGGCTAAGTCGCTGTTATAGGGCATTACAGCCTAAGCCAGTTTTGATCCTGGTGGAGAAAATAAGTGAAGGGAAGACCCAAAAACTGCCCTAAGAAAAATTTTTTTCCACAAAATCATCGTATTATTGCACCGGAATCGGATTGGGGCCTTAATCCCATATCTCTTGCTTCAATAGTAGAATCCAATCCATCAAGCAAAATTCACAACCTCAATTTTTTATTCAAAGCACAATCAGAGCGGACTTTTTGAACAACGCATTTCTCAAACCCTTGTATGTACGACATAGCGCAACTGAACGACCTGCTCGTTCCTGAGCTGCATGATATTGCAGAGCAGCTAGACATTCCAAACATCAAAAAAATGAATAAGCAAGAATTGGTTTCCACCATTCTTGAAAAGCAAAATAGTATGGCAACAGAACCAATTTCTACGGAAGGTGAAAAACCAAAACGCAAACGCATCGCTAAAAAGCCTGGCCACGAAAATGGCAAACATGATAAATTGTTTAAAGACAGGGTAGAAAAAGAAGAAGTCGAAGAAGTCGACGAGGTGGAAGTAGTCGAAGAAAAGCAGGAAGAGGCGGCTCCTAAAAAAGCTCCTAAAAAAGAGCCTGTGAAAAAACATAAACACGAACCTGTCCCTGTACAGCAGCAAGTGCCGGAAGAAGATGAGGAAGAAGATTTGCAGCCCATTACAGCGGAGCAAAGTACCATTCCGGCTGCCATTGCCCAAATGCTGGCTGCTGAAGATGAAATTCAGCAACCGGAAACCAACCTGGATCAGGATGAGGAGGATGAAAGAGCACAAGCACCCGCACTTGCTACACAACAACGGGGAAGCTACCAAAAACAAGCACCTGCTTTTAATATAGAATTTGATGCTATCGTGCAGGGCGAAGGTGTGCTGGAAATGATGCCCGATGGCTACGGTTTCCTCCGCAGTAGCGATTACAACTATCTTTCATCTCCCGACGATATTTACGTTTCTCCTTCCCAGATAAAATTATTTGGCCTTAAAACCGGTGATACCGTATTTGGAGCTGTGCGCCCTCCAAAAGAAGGTGAAAAATATTTCGCTTTGCTCAAGGTTAATACCATTAATGGTAAAGGACCGGAGGATGTGCGGGATAGGGTTCCTTTTGATTATCTCACACCACTGTTTCCTTTTGAGAAATTAAATTTATGCACCCGCTCAGATAATTTCAGTACCCGAATTATGGATCTCTTTACGCCCATTGGTAAAGGACAGCGTGGCCTTATTGTGGCCCAGCCTAAAACGGGTAAAACCATGTTACTGAAAGAACTGGCGAATGCCATTGCAGAGAATCACCCGGAATGTTACCTGATGATTGTGCTGGTAGATGAGCGGCCGGAAGAGGTAACCGATATGGAACGCAGCGTTAAGGCAGAAGTGATTGCTTCTACTTTTGACGAGCCTGCAGAAAAGCATGTGAAAGTATCTACCATCGCCCTGCAAAAAGCAAAACGCCTTGTAGAATGCGGCCACGATGTAGTAATCCTGCTGGATTCTATTACCAGGCTTGCCCGGGCACATAACACCGTAGCACCTTCCAGTGGTAAAGTATTGAGTGGTGGTGTAGAAGCGAATGCCATGCAAAAACCCAAGCAATTTTTTGGTGCTGCCCGTAAAATTGAAAACGGCGGTTCACTCACCATCATTGCTACAGCCCTGGTAGATACCGGTAGTAAAATGGATGAGGTGATCTTTGAAGAATTTAAAGGAACCGGCAATATGGAATTGCAGTTAGAGCGTAAATTATCTAACCGCCGTATTTATCCAGCCATCGATATCGTTTCCTCCAGTACAAGAAGAGATGATCTGCTGCTTGATAAAGATACCTTCCAACGTATGTGGGTTTTGCGCAAACACATTGCAGATATGAATCCTGAAGAAGCGATTAATATG
>DGQO01000144.1:2790-4053 GCA_002400445.1 Chitinophagaceae bacterium UBA4412 | reverse complement strand
GCCTGATAAAAACCACAATGCTTTTTACCAATTGCCATCCAACGAATAGCAACTGGTATCTCCCGCCGGATAAAAATTAGCTCTACATTCGCAGGGAAATGGAAAACCCAAAATTAGCTATAGCAGAATTTTTAACCTTAGCCCAAACCCATCCTGTGTTTGATGTGCGCAGCCCCGGGGAATTTGCGCATGCCCATATCCCCGGCGCATATTCGCTGCCGTTGTTTACAGATGAAGAGCGTCACCAGGTGGGCACATTATACAAGCAGAGAAGCAGGGAAGAAGCAATTAAACTGGGGCTTGATTTTTTTGGACCCAAAATGAAAAAGCTGGTGCTGGAAGTAGAACAAATAGTGGGCAGTATAGGCGCTACTGTACTGCTGCATTGCTGGCGGGGTGGTATGCGTAGCGCTGCAGTTTCCTGGCTCCTGGAATTATATGGCTATAAAGTGCATACGCTTGTTGGTGGGTATAAAGCTTATCGAAACAAAGTGCTGCAGGGTTTTGACGAACCTTATCAAATCAAAATATTAGGTGGCTATACCGGTAGTGGAAAAACAGATGTCTTAGGAGCCCTGGAAATGGCAGGCGAAACCATCATAGACCTGGAAAAGTTGGCGGGCCATAAAGGCTCTGCCTTTGGCGGAATTGGTTTGCCCCTGCAACCCACACAGGAAATGTTTGAAAATGAACTCTACCATGAACTAGCTCATAAAGGATCCAAAACTTTTTGGCTGGAGGATGAAAGCCAGCGCATTGGCAGAATCAATATCCCGCACCCATTTTGGAATACCATGCGCCAAAAGCCTGTTTATTTTTTAGACATTCCTTTTGAGGAACGGCTAGTATATATATTGGCTTCTTATGGTACTCTTAACCGGGAGGGCCTGGCTGCTGCTATCGAACGAATTCAGAAACGATTGGGGCCGGAGCAGGCCGGGCAGTCGCTCGAGGCTTTGCAGGCGGAAGATTTGCAAGAATGTTTTCGCATTCTGCTGCAGTATTACGACAAGCTTTATGGTAAAAGCCTCCTCAAGAGAAATAATGCTGAGGCCCAGGTAAATAAAATCCCCTGTTCTGCCGTTAATAGCAAGACTAACGCAGAAAAATTGATGCTATGCCATACCGCCGATACATTCTCCTGATTTTATTTTTCTTACCATTTGGCAGCATAGCCCAGGATATTACAGGCCTGTGGAAGGGTACTTTATACAATGATACTACAGGTCTTTATTACCGTTATGAAATTGGCATTAGTAAAGA
>DGQO01000144.1:0-2647 GCA_002400445.1 Chitinophagaceae bacterium UBA4412 | reverse complement strand
AACTGGAGCGAAAAAATGATTTCTGGCAATCTTCGCTCATACCGCACTTGCAGGAACTGGGCAAAGCAGAAGATCTTTCTTTCGTAAAAGAAGAAATAGCAGCAGAAGCCCTTGCGGTAAAGCAAGCGGCAGATAAAAAGCTAAAGGAAGAAAAAGCGCTTGCTGAGGCAAATGCCACACAAGCCCTTATAGCAAAAGAAAAAGCAAATAAGCAGCAGGCAGAAGAAAAACGGAGCGCAGATACAAAAGCCCAACAGGATGTGATGGCAAAGCANNAGGATGCAATGGCAAAACAGTTAGCAGACAGAACGAAGACAGAAGAGAAAATGAGGGCTGCCCAAAAACAGGAAGCAGATAGAAAACAAGCAGAAGAAAAGGCAACTGCCGCCGCAAAAATAAAAACAGAGCAAGTTGCAATTGCCCGGCAGAATACGTACAGAAAACTTGCTGAAGAAAAAGCAATGGCGGAGGTAAAGGGCGGGAATGCACAAGTTGTTGCAAAAGTGAAGGCAGATCAGAAACCCGCAGAAGAAAACCCAATAGCAACTCCTCCGCCAACAAGTACAGAGATAAAAACCAAAGCGGTTGCACCGGTAGTGGCACAAGCTGCAACGCAAGTGGCGCAAAGGAAAAACGTAGTGCAACAAACCGTATCATTCTCTACAGACAGCCTTCAACTTGCCTTGTATGATAATGGCGAGGTAGATGGCGATACTGTAAGCGTACTGATGAACGGATCTCTTATTTTAGCCAGGCAGGGCCTTAGTACAAATGCTATAAGGCACACCATTTATATTCCTAAAAATCTTGACCAGGTTGAACTGGTAATGTATGCAGAAACCCTTGGCAGTATTCCTCCCAATACTGGCCTTCTTGTAATACGGGATGGTAAAAAACTATATGAAATTCGCTTTAGTGGCGATATGCAAAAAAACGCCTCAATCATTTTTAACAGGGTAAAGGATTAATACCTTTGCGCATGCAAAAAAATGAAGAACTGGCCCCGGTGATGCTCACCCAATTTTCTCATGGCGCAGGTTGTGGCTGTAAGATATCTCCCAAAGTACTGGATGAAATCCTGGCTTCCAGTTTCCAGATGCCAGACAATGAGCGGCTGATCGTGGGCAACCACAGTAAAGATGATGCAGCAGTGTATCGCCTGGATAATACGCAGGCCCTTATTTCAACCACAGATTTTTTTATGCCGATTGTAGATGATGCTTTTAGTTTTGGTCGCATTGCTTCGGCCAATGCCATCAGCGATGTGTATGCCATGGGCGGCAAACCTATACTGGCCATTGCCATACTGGGCTGGCCTGTAGACAAAATTCCGGCAGCCGTGGCAAGGCAGGTGATAGAAGGTGCACGCAGCATTTGTGCAGAGGCAGGTATTGCTCTCGCAGGCGGGCATAGCATTGATTCACCCGAGCCCATCTTTGGCCTTGCGGTAAATGGTCTTGTTCCGCTGGCCAATATCAAACAAAACAATACGGCCAGGCCAGGAGATATACTTTTTCTTACCAAGCCACTCGGCGTAGGTATTTTAACCACGGCAGAAAAGAAAGGTTTGCTTAAGCCAGCACATCAATCCCTGGCCGCAGAGCAGATGATGCAACTCAACCGCATCGGAGAAATACTGGGTAATATTTCCGCTGTGCATGCCATGACAGATGTTACCGGATTTGGATTGCTGGGGCACCTGGTAGAAATGTGTGAGGGTAGTAAAACATCTGCCACCATTGATTTTGCGCAAATACCATTTATCACGCCTGATCTGCCTTACTATATCGAACAGAAATCAATACCCGGCGGTACACACAGGAACTGGGCAAGTTATGGCCATAAGGTAGGCGTCATGCCTGATTTTGAAAAGGCTGTACTGGCAGACCCTCAAACCAGCGGAGGTTTGTTACTCAGTGTGGATCCCGCAGCCAAAGCGATGCTGCAACAGGTTCTTGCAGAGAATGGGTTTCAAAAATTTATAGAACCGATTGGGTTCATCACCGAACAAGCAGAGGTTTTGGTAAAGGTTGGTTTAGAAGGGTAATCATTGCATCCTGCATTAAGACATCTCCAGGTAAAGCGCATCAATTCTGGCCGCAAGCATTTGATCTTTATCTGTAANNGCCACCCGGGTCATAAATGCAAAGGCTTCAGAAAAGTCTTTAAATTCAAATTTGCGGTACAATTTGTTTTTGGTTTCTTTCCACATAAATGATTCTTTTAAAATGAACGGAAGATTTGCCGCTACACAATCAAATGATCTTTGTGTTTTATTTTTTCGTTGGTAAGTTCTAGTACCATTTGCACGGAAGGCAATTGCCTGATGGCTTGTATGAGCATTTGAACTTTACTGGTTTGCAGGGTACTGTCTTTAATAAACCACAGAAAATCCAGGTGTTTAAATTCTGGTAATAAGTATTCTCCGTCGTGTTGATTATTGTAAATGAGGTGAAAATTATCTGAGTCCTGCTCCAGAAATTCGTATACCGGAAAAAAGTATTGCCGGTTTTTTTTAAGGAGCGGAATTTCCAGGTCATTATTGATGCGGAAATTAAAACCGAGGCGCTGATTCACATTCCAGGTAAAGAGATAATCTTTTACCGGTGCCATAATGCCCAGCAACGCACTGTCTTCAAAAAAAGAA
>DGQO01000199.1:4275-8322 GCA_002400445.1 Chitinophagaceae bacterium UBA4412 | reverse complement strand
TTTCTCGGCTAAAAGGTTGATGGGAAAAAGTTATAAAGACCTGCAGGATCATGCTGGCGTTTTCACTTATAAAATAATTGATGATAATACAGCAAGCCTGGTTAAAGTGCAGGTGGGAGATGTTTTTTATTCACCTGTGGACCTGTCTGCTTATATTTTAAAGGAATTGAAGCAGCGGGCCGAGCATATTTTAAAAACCCCGGTAAACAGGGCGGTAATTACGGTGCCTGCTTATTTTAACGATGCCCAGCGCCAGGCCACCCGTGATGCGGGTAAACTTGCAGGTTTAGATGTGTTACGTATCATTAATGAGCCTACCGCTGCAAGCCTCGCTTATGGCTTTGGTTTAGATATGCAGGAGCAAAAGTGCATTGCGGTATACGATCTTGGTGGCGGCACTTTCGATGTGTCTATTCTGCGGCTCAATGCCGGAATATTTGAGGTGCTTTCCACGCATGGCGATACTTATCTTGGCGGCGATGACATAGATAAAGCTATCCTGCAATCCTGGTGCGAAAAGGCCGGTTTAAGCTTGCAGGAATTGTACGAAAATAAAGGCCTTGCACAATCCCTTCGTTTGAAAGCAGAAGAAGCAAAAATTCATTTGTCTGCACATGATCATTATAGTACTGAAATGAACGGCGACCGTTTTGAACTGTCACTTGTGGAATACGAAAAACTAGTGGAGCCCATCGTGGCAAAAACGATTGCCAGTTGCGGCGCAGCTCTAAAAGATGCTGCACTTACTGTGGCAGAAATAGATACTGTAGTTATGGTGGGAGGAAGCACACGCATCCCTTACCTTAAAAGAGTCGTAAGTAATTTCTTTGGCAAACCGGTGCATGATGAAGTGAACCCGGATGAGGTAGTTGCTCTTGGTGCTGCTATACAGGCCGATATTCTTGCTGGAAATAATAAGGACACATTATTGCTCGATATTACCCCGCTTAGTTTAGGAATTGAAACTTCAGGTGGGCTGATNNGATGTACTTATCCCACGAAATGCAAAGATTCCAACGAGTGCTTCCAGGCAGTACACTACGCAGGTGGATGGTCAGCCAGGTATGCGCATCAGCGTTTTCCAGGGGGAGCGGGATTTAGTGGCCGATAATCGAAAACTTGCCGAATTTGTTTTGAAAGGCATCCCGGGAATGCCCGCAGGTATGCCCAAAGTGGAGATCCGTTTTTTAATCAACGCCGATGGTATCCTCACTGTTTCGGCTAAAGAATTACGCAGTGGTGTAGAGCAGGAAATTGAAGTGAAACCTCAGTACGGGCTTACGGACGACGATGTGGAAAAAATGCTGATGGATTCCATTACCCATGCGCATACAGACATTGCCGCAAGGGCGCTGGCGGAAGCCCGCACAGAAGGCGAACAACTATTGAAAACAACGGAACGTTTTTTACAGAAAAATAGCACTTCGCTTAGCCGGGAAGAGCTATTGCAAACTGCTGATGCGATGCAGGCTCTGCAACTTGCACTCACCATGGCAGACAAGAATCTGATACAAAGCAAAACGGAAGAGTTGAACAACATTTCCCGTCCGTATGCAGAACGTATTATGGATGAAGCCGTGAGTAAAGCCATGAAAGGAAAATCGGTTTAACTTTGAAACCACATATGCCATGCATTGGCTATTTACTATAACTTACGCTTCATGACTCCGGTAAATTCAGTTACCATATTAGTTCCCATATACAATGAAGCACCTGTGTTGCCGGCCTTGTTTGAAAGGTTGCAGAAATTGTCTGTCAACAAAAACCTGCGCATTAATTTTCTATTTATAGATGACGGCAGTAAAGACAATTCTGCCTTGTTGATCCGGAGCTTCCTGGATCAAGAATCCGCACACCGGGCTATCTTTTTGTCTCGGAATTTTGGACATGCTGCGGCGCTCACGGCCGGTCTGGCTGCAATCGATTCAACTACCGATGCCGTATTTATTGTAGATGCAGATTTGCAGGATCCACCCGAATTATTGTCGGAATTTATTTCGAGGATGGAAAGGGGAAACGACGTGGTGTATGGTATACGAACAAACAGGAAGGAAAGTTTTTTTAAGAGAGCATGTTACAAAGCATACTATCGGTTGTTGCGTCGATTTGCAAATATTCAAATGCCACTTGATGCAGGCGACTTTGCACTGCTAAGCCAGCGGGTTGTAAAGCATTTAAACAATATGCCGGAAGAAAGCAGGTATATGCGTGGTATGCGTAGTTGGGTTGGTTTTAACCAGGAAGGACTTCCTTATGCACGACATAAGCGCAGCGGGGGCGAAAGTAAATATGGTTACAAGGAATTATTTAAGCTGGCCTATAACGGCATTTTTAATTTTAGTGAATTACCAGTCCGCTTTATTGGTGTCACAGGTTTTGTTACCATTGTAATAGCCCTGGTGTACCTCTGCATTACCCTCTACAAGAAATTGGTTTATGGTACTGTGCCTGAAGGGTTCACTGCACTTATTTTTGCGATTGTACTTTTTAGCGGCGTGCAATTATTGTCGCTCAGTATTCTTGGTGAGTACATCCTCCGTATTTTTTTCCAGGTAAAGAAACGTCCAATTTATATTGTGAAGTCTAAAATTGTGCAAGGCGAAGAAGTATATGAATAGTCAGTACATATCTGCTTATGCAACACTGGAACGGGAGCACTGGTGGTTTCTCGTGCGAAAAAAAATTATTCTTCAATTCTTACATAAGTATTGTTCAACAGGTAATTTGAAAGTGCTCAATATCGGTGCGGCTGGTGGAGCGTCCTCTCAATGGTTGTCGATGTTTGGAGAAGTAGATTCCGTAGAAAATGAGCCGGCATTTTTACAACACTTGAAGGCGCTACAAATAAACGTTGTGAATGCCTCCGTAACGGCTTTGCCATTTGCAAATGAATCCTTCGACTTAGTATGCGGTTTTGATGTGTTGGAGCATGTGCAGGAAGATCAACAATCTTTTGCTGAAATAGAAAGGGTGTGTAAGCCTGGTGGGGTAATTTGTATCACCGTGCCCGCTTCGCCGGCGCTTTGGAGTAACCATGATGTAGTAAATGGCCATGTAAGAAGATATACAAAGCAAAAATTTCTCGCCCTGGGTAAGAGATCAGAAAAAATTCAAATAAAAAAGTTTTCTTTCTTCAACACTTTATTGTTTGTTCCAATTGCTATCGCCCGGAAATTCCAAAAAAGCAAAATGGTTAAATCTGATTTTGAACGTTTTCCAACTTCCCAATCAGCCAACAAGCTACTCAGGAAAATTTTCTCCTGGGAGTTGCCCTTACTTCGCTTTATATCACTTCCTTTTGGTGTTTCCATGATTGGTATCTGGAAAAAGCAAGGATGAGTAGTATGCCGGTTAAACTCGCAAAGGAAAGAGGAACAGCCCATCGGAGGTATGCTGGTTCGTAAGAAAAGATAACCTGGTGTGTTCCGGGGGCAAGCTGCACAGCCATCTCCGTAATATTTTTTTTCTCGATTCTTTTTTCTTCTTTATCTACAAAAGCCCGCCAGCCGGGATAATAGTTTTGTTGGGCAATCAACCAGGATGCCGATGAGCACTTCACTATAAGTTCAATTTCATTTGCGGATAGCTTAACGACATACGCAGTTCCACCCGGGCTCGCAGGTATAAACCCTGCAATAGCTGCTGTGTCATCATTGGCAGCAAGGTAAAATGCCGGCAATGCAAAAGCCATAGGCCTGATGGAAGAAGCGTAAAAAGAATCCTGTAAGATGAGATTGCCCGGTGTAAAATAATAATCATTACGACTCATCTTTTTCTGCATGGGCAAACTGGAGCCAGTCATCTCGTTTTCACTTCCTGATGCCATACTGGCCAGGGAAATATTTTCAGGCAAAGGAAAGCTTTGCGCATTTCGATTGATTATTTTTTGTGCATTTGCAAACCTTGTAGCACCCAGTACTGTGGTAGGTAAATTGAATTGCGCTGCTACAATCATATCTGCAACTACCAGTAGCCATAGGTATTGAACAGACTTTTCTTTTATCACCCAGCGATATATTAGCCAAAGAAAGATAGCCACAAAAACAA
>DGQO01000199.1:0-4213 GCA_002400445.1 Chitinophagaceae bacterium UBA4412 | reverse complement strand
CGTTGCAGTGCTTGCATAGCAATAACCAGCATAAAGAAAATGGCAAACAACCTGAATACACCCGGATGCCGGAAGCTATCCATGAGCGGCACATAATTAAAAAGAAACGCTCTTACGAAACCATAACTTCCAAAGGAAGCAGCCAGCATCAACACAAACATGGAGAGCGAGAATAAAAAATCTTTGCCTCGAAAATATTTTACGACTAATGCTGCCAGCAAGAAAACAAATGGAACCAAACCAATATAAATGTTCCGCATAAGAATGGAGGTATCGAGCCAGCTATCAGGTGCCAGTACAGCAAAAGGGGAGATAAGAGAGACAATATTTGATGGATTCATTGGATTTTCCATCACAAAGGCCATGCTTTGCCCGGCTCCTCTTTTTATTTCTGCGAGATGATAATAGAAGGATAAGGCTGCTGGTAAGGCCAAGGCTATAAATATCAGGGTGGCTATCAGCAGTTTTTTAAAGATGGGCATCCACTGCGCCCGCAGCACTTTGCTTGTGGCGAAAGAATAAACCAGGTAAATGAATAATAAGTAAGCTGTAATTATAAAGAGGGAGGGATAACCGCTTGTAAAAAAAATATACAGCCAAAATGAAAGCAACAGCGCATCGGTATTTTTAGGATGCTGCCACAGTACTTTTCTCAAGTGTAAAAAAACAAAAGGCAAGTAAGCCGCTGAAGTGATACATGTATAGAACTGCGCACTGTCTATCATAAAGCCAGAAAACTGGTAACACACACCTGCCATCAGAGCGACATTCCTGCTGCAGCCATAGTCTTTTGCCAGCAGGTAAAACCCAGTACCCGCCAGTGCAATATGAAAAATAAATTCTAAATGAAAAGCGTACAACGAATAGTTCGTAAGTATTGCAATGAGCCAGATGACAGGACTCCAGGCGCCACTTTGCATATCAGCATGCAGAGGATAACCGAGGTTTACGAAAGGAGTCCAGAGTGGAAGTTGGCCATTGTGTAGCGCATCACTAATGAGCACTCTAACTGGATAGTAATAAGTGAGCGCATCATTTTTAAAAGTAAGAAGTTGTAGACTGAGTGGCCAAAAACAAATCAGCGCAAGCACGGAAAAAATAAAAAAAGGACTTCGAAAAAGTCGTTGTAAGAATCCCATGCTAAACAAATTTTTGTTGCCCTAGGGCTTAAAAGCCTGCAGCGATGCAATGCGGTTTACATATTTTCCCAGCATATCAAATTCGATATTCACNNTGGTCTGCCGGCTCTATATGTTGCATATTGGTGTACTGGTACGTATAAGGAATAATGGCTACTGAAAACGAAGTATTAGTTACATCAAAGATAGTAAGGCTAATGCCGTTTAAGGTGATGGAGCCCTTTTCAATCATTAGCGCAGCAAATTTTTCATCTACACTAAAATTAAATTCCCAGCTACCATCCTGTGCCGTTTTGCTCGTGCACGTGGCCGTACAATCTACATGGCCTTGCACAATGTGCCCATCTAGCCGACCATTCATTTGCATACAACGCTCAAGATTTACCACGCTGCCGGTTTCAAGTTGCCCAAGATTGGTCTTCTGCAAAGTTTCCATGATGGCTGTTACCCGGTGACGGCCGGGGAGAAGGGCTTCTACGGTGAGGCACACACCATTATGGCTTAGACTCTGATCAACTTTAAGGTTCTCGGAAAGCGAAGATGCAATCCAGAAACTCACATTGGTTCCGGTCTTTATAATTTCTGCTACCTGCCCGGTAGATTCTATGATTCCTGTGAACATAGCCCCAAATTTCGTAAAATGTCTTCAGAATTTCTTTTTTTAGAGAAATCTATTATCTTTGCAACCCTGTTTAGAAAAACAGGCTATTTTTCACATAAAGGAGGTATAAAAAACATGCTTATTATCGATTCTAAAGATTGCGAAAACATTGACAAGGCACTCAAAAAATACAAGAAAAAATTTGAGAAAAGCCGGGTGTTGATGCAATTAAGAGAAAGGCAGGCATTTATCAAGCCGTCAATCAGGCGCCGTACACAAAAGCTTAAAGCTGTGTATAAGGAGCAAATGTCTGCTGGTAAATTTGATTAAGGTTTACCACATTCAGCCAGCAATATATTTAAAACTGATAACCGGTTATATTAACTTTGGTTATCAGTTTTTTTATGTCCCCAGCTTCCGATCATATCAGAAATTTCATGCAATACCTGCAGTTTCAGAAGCGGTATAGCAGCCACACCATCGTTTCTTATGAGACTGATCTGGAAGCCTTTAGTACATTTTTAGACAAAGTGTACGAAATACAGGAGCCCGCGAATGCAACTGCCACTTTTATCCGCTCCTGGCTGGCGGACTTACGCAGTAACAACCTCACTTCCAGAACCATCAACAGGAAAATCTCGGCACTGCGTTCTTTTTATAAATACCTACTCAGAAATAAGGTTATTGAAGCTACCCCCATGGCTGCCATTAGTACACCTAAGAATGCTAAACGGTTGCCGCAATATGTAGACGAACGGGATATGGCGGTCTTATTTACTCATGTAGAGTTTCCGGATAATTTCACAGGGGTTACAGAGCGCATCATACTGGAGATTTTGTACAATGCAGGCTTGCGACAAGCAGAATTGATCGGGTTGAAAGATCAGCATATTGACTATGCCGGCGCAATAATCAAAGTGATGGGAAAAGGTAGTAAGGAGCGAATGATTCCCGTGAGCAGGCAATTGGTAGAAAGCATGGCGCAGTACCGGGAGCAAAAAATGGCACTTTTTGGTAATGGATCACTGCAGTTGCTTTGCAATGAGAAAGGTAAACCGCTTACACCGAAATTTGTATATAATGTAGTTAGGAAGTACCTCTCTCTCGTTACTACAATAGAAAAACGAAGTCCGCACGTAATGCGGCACAGCTTTGCTACCCATCTTACGAACAACGGGGCCGATATTAATGCCATTAAAGAACTACTTGGGCACAGTAGCCTCGCTGCCACACAGGTTTACACACACAACAGTATTGAAAGGCTAAAAGAAGCGTATAAAAAGGCCCATCCGAAAGCTTGAAATTTCACTTAATTTTTTTTGAATAAAGAGATTGAAATATTAACTTCAATTCCCCGTTATCTGTTTACAGAACACAATTCAATTTTAAATGCCTATGTTCTAACGTTACCTGAAATTTTATTTATTGTTTCACTTTTAAAATGAGTACTATGAACGTGAATATCCAAACGGTTCGTTTTGATGCAGATTCTAAGTTGATCTCCTTTGTAGAGAAGAAAATTGGAAAGCTATCTCAGTTTCATGATAGCATAACCAGTGTGGATGTGTACCTCAAGCTAGATAATGTGGTACATGCAATTAAAGACAAGATTGTAGAAATTAAAGTAAATATTCCCCGCCATGAGTTTTTCGTAAAGCATTCCTGTAAGTCTTTTGAAGAAAGTTTTGAGGAGGCTATGGATGCAGTAATCACCCAGATTAAGAGAAGAAAAGAAAAAATGGCGGCTTAAATAAAGCGTTGATATTTGTAAAACCTGTTGTATTTGCAACAGGTTTTTTTTATGATGTGAAACTGTTGAATCCAGGCAAAAAAAATCTTTTCTAAAATTTTTGTATTAACCTTTTTCACCTACCTTTGCCTTCCCAAAAAAAGGGGTAAACTTGTTTATCTCTTTCACTATCAGTTCTTTTTTGTTTCAATTGTGCAGAAATAGCCCAGCAGATATGTTGGACGCCCATGATAGGAATTGGAAATGTACTTATAAGTTATTTGAAATATACAAGCCGAAATAGCTCAGTTGGTAGAGCAACTGATTTGTAATCAGTAGGTCGCTGGTTCGACTCCAGTNNGTTAGTTTTACACATTGGCAATCGACAAAAAAGCAATTTTGATTAAATGGGCAGGTGGCCGAGTGGTTAAAGGCGGCAGACTGTAAATCTGTTCTCGTACGAGTACGTAGGTTCGAACCCTACTCTGCCCACAGTTCTTTGAGTTATTAATTTGGGATTTCTAATTAATAATTAATCAGCGGAAGTAGCTCATTTGGTAGAGCGGTAGCCTTCCAAGCTTCAGGTGGCCGGTTCGAGCCCGGTCTTCCGCTCAATTTTCCTGACTCGTCGGGGATGTGCAAGCCGTGGTAGCTCAGGGGTAGAGCACTTCCTTGGTAGGGAAGGGGTCGTGAGTTCGATTCTCACCTATGGCTCTAAAAATTAAAAAGTCGATGGTTGTAAGA
>DGQO01000023.1 GCA_002400445.1 Chitinophagaceae bacterium UBA4412 | reverse complement strand
AACAGGCTTAATGAGCTGGCGGAGCAACTGGCAGGTAGTGAACCATCAAAAGCCTGGCTGGTTTCAAAAGAAGCACTTTATTTATCCGAGAAAATAGAATACAAAGAAGGTGCTGTGGTGGCTTTGAGTATGCAGGCTTATTTTCTATTTTATAAGATGAAGCTGGATAGCGCTAAACTTTTGGCAGATAAAGCCTATTCCATTATAAAAACGAAGGATAGTAAAATTGGTAAAACATTACAGGCGCAACTCTATGCTATTTATGCAGGCATTTACCAACAGCAGCAGTTTTACGACTCGGCAGCAACATTATATTTAAAGGCGGTCAGTATTTTTGAAGCCAACGATAACTACGATAAGGCAATTAGCTGCTACTATAACCTTGCCGTTATTTATATCTTCTTAGATAACTACGACAAGGCCCTGCAATACGCAAATGCAGTGAGCGCCATCGCTCATCAATCGGGGAATAAGGTTTTTAAAATGCGCAGCCTGATTGTGCTGGCCGAAGCTAACCTGAGTGCGGGAAAAGTGGATAGCGTTTTGCTTTTCTGCCATCAGGGTATGGCCCTGGCGCTGGCACAGAAATCTAATTTTGGTATGGGAAAATTTCATGAGCTTACCGGCTGGTATTATTTGGAGAAGGAAGATAAAGCAGATTCGGCCCTGGTACATTTATTCAGTGCCTTAAAATATTTCAGGGAAATAGAAATACACTATGATGTCGCATTCGTTCTGCAAAAAATTGGGCATACCTATTTGCTAAAGCAAGACTATCCCAATGCCATTAACTATTTGCAGCAAGCTACACAGTTGGCCGATAGTAATCACTTATTACAAATATTGCATTACAGTCTCCAGGATCTGGTAAAAGCGTACGAGCTAACAGGCGATATTCATAAAAGTCATTTTTATCTAAAGCAATTTGTTGCCGTAAACGATACGCTATTACAGCGCAATAATCTGCGTAATTTAAACGAGTTAGAAACAAAGTACCAGGCAAAACAGCAACAGGTCGAAATTCTTTCGCAGCAGGTAACGATTGACAAAAAAAATATAATCAATTACTTATTAGCCGGGGCAGCCATAGCCATACTATTTATTTCTTTGTTGGCTCTCCGGAATTATAACCAGCAGCAAAAATTGCAAAGACACCGCATAGCAGAATTAGAAGCCCTGCAACAACTTACCGCAACAGAAGCGGTATTAAAAGGAGAAGAGCAGGAGCGTACCCGCCTTGCTAAAGATTTACATGATAGCCTGGGTGGCATGCTGAGCGGCATAAAATATTCAATGAATGCTATGAAGGGAAATTTAATTATGACACCTGAAAACACACTAACCTTTGAACGTAGTATGGATATGCTGGACAGTTCTATAAAAGAAATGCGACGGGTTGCCCACAATATGATGCCCGAAACACTGGTGAAATTTGGCCTGGATACTGCCCTGAATGATTATTGTAACGATATCAACCAAAGCGGTGCTTTAAAAATAAATTACCAGTCTATAGGAATAAAGGAAATTAGCATTGAACAAACGACGGCTATCGCCATCTACCGCATTGTGCAGGAATTGATAAATAATATCATTAAGCATGCAGCAGCCAGTCTTGCTGTGGTACAATTAGCAAAAACCGACAACCAGTTAACCTTAACCGTAGAAGATGATGGTAAAGGATTTGACAGTTCCATCTTAGAAAAAAGCAAAGGCATGGGGTGGAGCAATATTCAAAACCGTGTAGAATTTTTAAAAGGAAAAGTTGACGTACACTCGGTTGATGGAAAGGGAACCTCGGTCTTAGTTGAAATGAGTACAGCCCATATTTAGCCTGCCTCGTTTTGTGGAGGGTGGCGGTGGTTATCCGATTTTTTAAAACATTAAGCGCCGCATGTACTCTTGTAAAAGCGTTATAAATTTTAAGAGAAATATAAAATAAAACCTTGACGAAAAAATGATCAATAATGGACCAGGACTGTTCCCTGGAATTGTCACTACAATTAGGCGATTACAACCCGATGGGATTACAGAGGAACGGAAGAAAACTTTACAGCCTTTAGTAGCGTATGTTCGCTCTAAAGTTGAAAGCAACAAAGAGATACGCCTTCATTTCATTTGCACCCATAATTCCCGGAGAAGTCATTTAGCGCAAGTGTGGGCACAAACGCTGGCCTGCTATTTTAATATCAAAAATGTTTACTGCTATTCAGGAGGTACAGAAAGCACAGCAGTTTTTCCCATGGTTACGGAAACGCTGCAGGCTTCAGGTTTTGGGGTGAAAAAGCTTTCCGAAGGGCAGAACCCGGTGTATGCCATTAACTATGCCCCAAACGAACACCCTGTTATTGCCTTTTCAAAAAAACTGGATGATGATTTTAATCCGAAATCTGAATTTGCCGCAATGCTCACTTGCGCACAGGCAGAAGATGGCTGCCCGTTTATTGCAGGTGCCGAAATGCGAATGCCCATTACTTATGAAGACCCAAAGGAATTTGATCATACGCCTCAGCAAGCTGAAAAGTACCGGGAAAGAAGTTTACAAATTGCCACCGAACTATTTTATGTTTTCTCTCAAATCAATTCTTGAAAATGAGTGCCAATAAAAAATTAAGTTTTCTGGATAGGAATCTTACCCTTTGGATTTTTGCAGCCATGCTGGTTGGCGTAAGTATCGGGTATTTTATTCCCGGGATACCTAAAGTCATCAACTCGTTCAATAGTGGAACAACCAATATTCCTATTGCGATAGGATTAATTTTAATGATGTATCCGCCCCTGGCAAAAGTGAATTATGCATTGTTGCCAAAAGTTTTCAGGAACACTAAAATCCTGGTCATTTCATTGGTGCTTAATTGGGTGATTGGTCCTATTTTAATGTTTGCCCTGGCCATTACATTTTTACGGGATTACCCGGAATATATGGTCGGCCTTATTTTAATTGGGCTGGCCCGGTGTATCGCAATGGTCCTGGTGTGGAATGATCTTGCTGAAGGCAGTAGCGAATATGGGGCTGGGCTGGTTGCATTGAACAGTATTTTCCAGGTATTTGCTTATAGTTTTTATGCCTGGATTTTTATTACTGTTCTTCTGCCTTATTTTGGCTTTGAAGGAGTGCCCGCAGCCGTGGGCATAGATATTTCAATTGGAACGATTGCAGAAAGTGTAGCGATCTATTTAGGGATTCCATTTTTAATGGGAATCCTGAGCCGGGTAATTCTAGTGAAGCTAAAAGGTGAAGAATGGTATCGTAAAAAATTTATTCCTGCTATATCACCAATGACGTTGATTGCCCTATTATTTACAATCGTCGTAATGTTCTCCTTAAAAGGGGAGTTGATTGTACAGATTCCCATGGATGTTCTCATTATTGCAGTGCCGTTACTTATTTATTTTTCAATAATGTTCCTCATTGGTTTTTTCATTACCAAAGCGGTAGGTGCAGCATACGATAAAGCCGCATCTGTTGCATTTACCGCTGCAGGAAATAATTTTGAATTAGCTATCGCTGTTGCTATCGCTGTTTTTGGATTGAATTCCGGGCAAGCCTTTGCCGGCGTAATTGGCCCGTTAGTAGAAGTGCCTGCGTTGATTTTATTGGTGAGGGTTTCTTTCTGGTTACGCAAAAAATACTACGGGAACGCCAAAGCGTAAGTTTCTTTTCATAAAGCAGCCTTCCTGCTATTATGAAGAAGGATGACTATAGCAGGGAGACCTGCCCGCAAGCCGATGCACCTTATTCCATACACTAGCTTTATATTAAAAGGAATTGAAATCCATTTCCCTTTCGCCCTGCACTATAGAAGATATGGAGTGAAACCCAAAAATGAACCCGTGATTAATAATTTTACATGGCATTTTGTGAATACTTTGCAGGGCAAAAACAGTCTTTAGCAATGCATGCAGATCATTTCAACATAAAAGGTTTAACGGAGGAAGAAGTAACGCTTGCCAGAAAGAATTTTGGCAAGAATACCTTAAACTATAAACAGGAAAACAACATTGTAGATGCAATAAAGAACCTGGCCAAAGAGCCAATGATCATCTTATTATTAGTTGCCGCACTCATTTATTTTGTGAGCGGAAAACCGGGTGATGGATTCTTTCTCTCCTCTGCCATTATTATTGTTTCTGTAATTTCTTTATTTCAGGATTCGAGAAGCCGGAATGCTTTAGAAAAATTAAAGAAACTGGGGCAACCGCATTGCAAAGTAATCAGGGGCGGAAAAACGGTAGAGATCGCAAGCGAAGACCTGGTAGTGGGAGATAGTTTGATTGTGGAAGAAGGAACCTTGATCACAGCCGATGGAACGATCATTCATTCCAATGATTTCTCCGTAAATGAATCTATCCTCACCGGCGAATCCTTCTCCGTTTTTAAAGACAAGTCAAAAGAGGATCATTTTATTTTTAAGGGTACAACCGTTGCAAGCGGCCTGGCCATTGCTACTATTACAACTATTGGTAACGAAACCAGGCTGGGCAAAATTGGTAAAAGTCTTGAAAGTATTAAAGAGGAAAAGACACCGCTTGAGCTGCAGATAAACAATTTTGTAAAAAAATTAGTTATCGCGGGTTCGATTGTTTTTGTGGTGGTTTGGGCTATCAATTATTTTCGGTCTTTCAATTTACTGGATAGTTTATTGAAAGCGCTCACGCTGGCCATGAGTATTTTGCCCGAGGAAATCCCCATGGCATTTACCACATTCATGGCTATCGGGGCCTGGAGATTAATGAAAAAAGGCATTGTGGTTAAGCAAATGAAAACAGTAGAAACACTGGGCTCTGCCACGGTTATCTGCACCGACAAAACAGGTACGATTACCGAAAATAAAATGACATTGGCCAAAGTGTTTGCGCTCAGCTCGCAAAGAATTGTTGATGCTGGCGAAGTAAATGACGACGAAAAAGCATTGATCAGATTAGCGATGTGGGCAAGTGAACCCATTCCCTTTGATCCTATGGAAATCTCCTTGCATAAAGCTTACAGTGAGCTATACCCTAAAGATGAACGGCCGGCGTTTAAATTATTTCACGAATATCCTTTAGGCGGAAACCCGCCAATGATGACCCATATTTTTGAAAACGATGGGCGGCAGCGAATTATAGCTGCTAAGGGCGCTCCCGAAGCTTTGATGAACCTGTCTGATTTATCAGGAGAAGAAAGGAATTTGATCGAAAAGACACTACATACCATTACCCTGGAAGGATACCGGGTTTTAGCCGTAGCAGAAGCGGATTTTACCGGCAATAATTTTCCTGCAACACAACAAGAATTTCAATTTCATTTTAAGGGAATTGTAGCTTTTTATGATCCGCCAAAAAAGAATATTGAAGCTGTTTTAAATGGTTTTTACAAAGCCGGTATTTCCGTAAAAATTATTACCGGGGATAATGCTACCACCACCACGGCCATTGCTAAACAAATTGCATTCCGGGGTTTTGAGCACAGCTTAACAGGAAAAGAGCTGATGAAATTATCGGATGAAGCATTGCAGGAAAAAGTGATGCAGACCAATATTTTTACCAGGATGTTTCCTGATGCGAAATTGAG
>DGQO01000160.1 GCA_002400445.1 Chitinophagaceae bacterium UBA4412 | reverse complement strand
GCAGCTAAAGCAGAAATATGGAACGCAAACTGGACTGATGCCTGGTCCATGGTTTCCAGGGATGCTAATGGAGCTGTGATTGGTGGTGTAACAGGCAGTGCAATTCTTGGTGCCATTGCGGCTTCCATGGTAGGTTCTATCTTCAGCAGTGATGCCTGGAATAATATAACCTTCATTGCAGGTGAAGTAAAGAACCCCAAAAAGAATATCGGCCTTGCGCTTTTGCTGGGAACACTCATTGTAACCCTTATTTATGTGGCGGCAAACCTGATGTATATAGCTGTGCTTCCCCTAAACGAGATAGCATCTGCACCGCAAGACAGGGTGGCCGTTGCAGCCAGTATGCCTATTTTCGGATCAATCGGCGCTTATGTAATTGCTGTAATGATTATGATCTCCACTTTTGGCTGTAACAACGGCCTCATCCTGGCTGGCGCAAGGGTATATTATACCATGGCTAAAGACGGGCTCTTCTTTAAAAAAACCGGAACACTCAATAAATATGATGTGCCGGAATTTGGTTTATGGATACAATGCATCGTGGCTTCCCTGCTTTGCCTCAGCGGCAGGTATGGCAATTTGCTGGATATGATTTCCTTTGTTGTAGTACTTTTCTATGCGCTCACTATTTTAGGTATTTTTGTGCTACGCAAAAAACGGCCTGATGCCGAACGGCCTTACAAAGCTTTTGGTTATCCATTGCTGCCCGCTCTTTACATTTTAATGGCCATTACTTTTTGTGCGTTGCTCATTTACTACAAACCGACTTATGCGATATGGGGATTGATCATTGTGCTGGCAGGAATACCCATTTATTATGTAGCGGTTGCCAATAAAAAAAGAACAACTTAAGTAACAATATGATTAGCTCTATTTGTAATACTGTCTTTGAAAAATCAATCCGGGATTATCATCTCGCCGATCATGTGGATGCACCAAGTGTGAACCCTTATGATAAAAACGACCTCAAGCATTTGCTGTATGCAAAAAACTGGATTGATACCGTACAATGGCATCTTGAAGATATTATCCGGGATCCAAATATTGACCCCGTAGCCGCTCTCGCTTTAAAGCGTCGAATTGATGCGTCTAACCAGGAACGTACAGACATGGTAGAATATGTAGATAGTTATTTCCTGGAGCAGTATAAAAATGTGGCTACCACAGAAGACGCCAGCCTCAATACGGAAAGCCCGGCCTGGGCTATAGACCGCCTGAGTATACTGGCATTGAAAATTTATCATATGCAGCAGGAAGCCACTCGTGCAGGGGCCTCTGAAGCACACCGGGAAGCCTGTGGTAAAAAGCTTACCATCCTATTAGAGCAGCGCACAGACCTTTCCACTTCAATTGATCAGCTCCTGGAAGATATCAGTCATGGCAAAAAGTACATGAAAGTGTACAAACAAATGAAGATGTATAATGACGATGCACTGAACCCGGTACTTTACCAAAAACAAAAATAACCTGCGGTGCAAAAGCATATCATAGTCACCCGGTTTTCTGCAATGGGCGACGTGGCCATGTGTGTACCTGTGGTAAAAGCTGCGCTGGCTCAACACCCGGATTTGAGTATAACCGTTGTAAGCAATCCCTTTTTTGCGCCACTCTTCTCCGGCATCGATCGCTGCGATTTTTTTGCAGTTCACACAAAAGGAATTCATAAAGGCGTGCGGGGTATGTGGCGCCTTTTTCGGGCAATTCGTAAAAGAAAAATCCCATTTGCTGTGGTGGATTTACATGATGTACTGCGCACCAAACTGCTCCGAAGTTTTTTCACAATATCAGGCGTGCGCACTGCACATATAGATAAAGGCCGCAAAGAAAAAAAACAACTTACTACCCGTACCCATAAAATTCTCAGGCCGCTCAAAACTACACATCAGCGCTATGCAGATGTATTCNNGAGAAAGTCATCTTCATTTCCTTTTCTGCAGCCAGACAGAATTCATATTGGCGTAGCGCCTTTTGCAAAACACACAGAGAAAATGTACCCCATTCTGCAAATGAAAAATTTCCTGCAACTGCTCCATGCGAATGCTGCAGTGCAGTTTATTTTCTTTGGCGCCCCGGGAGCAGAAGCCACGCTACTTACCACCTGGCAGCAGGAATTTACGGATGCGGTCTGCGTTGCCGGTAATTTCAAATTTGAAGAAGAACTGGAGATCATTGCTGCACTGGATTTTATGGTAAGTATGGATAGCGGAAATATGCACCTTGCAAGTATGTTTGGCATTCCGGTGCTTAGTATTTGGGGTGCTACCCATCCCTATGCGGGTTTTAATGGATATGCACAAAGCGAAAACAACATTGTTCAAGCCAGCTTGTACTGCCGACCATGCTCCGTTTTTGGCAATGTACCCTGCTACCGCGGCGATCATGCCTGCATGCACATGATTTCCCCCGAGATGCTGTTACAAAGCGCAAAAGCGTTGATAGACCAGTTGCAGGAAAATACTTAGCTGCTATTCCAGTTTGCCTCTACCCTGCTTAAATTGAAGAATGCGCTTCCCTTGTTGCTTGCTGTTTAACCATCTGCCAAAAATCTTAGAAGCTTTGTGGCAGTTTATTGGATATTTTTGGCCACTAAACGTAATATAATATGCTTCCTTTTTCCATAGTTATTCATGGCGGTGCCGGCACCATTTTAAAAGAAGATATGACTCCTGAACTGGAGAAGGCCTACCTGGACGGTTTGCAAAATGCATTGCATGCAGGCTATGCTGTACTGGAACAGGAAGGTACCGCAGTAAATGCAGTAAAGGCTGCTATCGTAGTGCTCGAAGACAACCTGCTTTTTAATGCCGGGCGAGGTGCTGTGTTTACCAAGAAAGGCGTTCAGGAAATGGACGCCGCTATCATGGATGGCAAAACGCTGAATGCGGGATCTATTAGCGGCGTGAGGAATGTGCGAAATCCGATAGAACTGGCAGAAGAAGTGATGCTCAATAGTAACCATGTATTCCTGAGCGGCAAGGGAGCAAATGACTTTGCCATTAAGCAAGGCATTAAACTGGAGCCAGATGAATATTTCTTTTCCCAGTTTAGATACGACCAATGGAAAGTGCTCCGAGACAGTGATAACTATTCCCTTGATCATACACACCAGGGCCTGGAAGAATTAATGAAAGACAAAAAATTTGGTACTGTGGGCGCAGTGGCCTGCGATGCTTTTGGAAATATTGCTGCAGCTACCAGCACCGGTGGAATGACCAATAAAAAATATGGGCGCATTGGGGATAGCCCCATTATTGGTGCCGGTACATATGCTAATAATAAAACCTGCGCCATTAGTTGCACTGGTCATGGAGAACCTTTTATCCGTGCGGTGGCAGCTTATGATGTGAGTGCCCTGATGGAGTATAAAGGCATGAGTTTACAGGAAGCTATGGATGAAGTGGTGCATCATAAATTGATTGCTATAGAGGGCGAGGGCGGAATGATTGGTGTAGATGCACAAGGCAATACAGCTATGTTGTTTAACAGTGCAGGAATGTACAGGGCTTGCAAAAAAAGCACAGGAGAAGAAACTTTGGGAATCTATAACACTTAATATTTTTGTATTGTGTGTTGCTAAAATCTATTCCACTATTTTCGCCGACCTAAATTGAATGACTGATGAAGAAATATGCAGTAATTGTGGCAGGTGGTACAGGTAGCAGAATGAACAACGCTGTACCAAAACAATTTATTCTCCTTAGCGGAAAGCCCGTTTTATATTATACGCTGAAAACTTTTTTAGCAGCTTACGATGACCTGCAAATTATTCTCGTATTGCCCGAAGAGCATGTGGCCACCGGCCAAGAGATCATTGATGCCTGGTTTGATTACAGCCGCATTCGAATTTGCACGGGCGGACGCACCCGTTTTCATTCTGTTCAAAATGGATTGAAATTGGTAATTGAAGAAAGTATTGTATTGGTACACGATGCGGTGCGCTGCTTGCTTACTGCAGACCTTATCAGGCGCTGTTACGATGCCGCCCTGGAGTTTGGTGCCGCAATACCTGTTACGGATTGCAAAGACAGTGTACGTATTGTGTACAGCACCGGCAATGAGTCGCTGGAGCGTCGCAATATCAAATTGGTACAAACCCCTCAGGCATTTTTAAGCTCTATCCTGCTACCTGCTTTCAATATAGATTACAAAGAAAAATTTACGGACGAGGCAAGTGTTGTGGAAGCTTTTGGAATGAAAGTGCACCTGGTACAAGGTGAAGATGAAAATATCAAGATTACTCAGCCGCTGGATTTAGTATTGGCAGAAAACATTATTGCTGGCAGAGAAGTTTCGGGCAATTGATTATTTTTTGAGCCACTTCATTGGCGCTGGCAAATCGTTCCATTTTACAAAAGTATAGGCTGTTGACTGTGGGGCAAACTGTTCATAAAAACTGGCAACACCAGGCAGATCGGAACCCTCAAAATCCAGGATAAAATTACTTCCACAAAATTCTTCTATCAGTTTATCGTACAAAAAATAATTTGCCTGATGGAGTTTCCCCTTTTCGGTGATCACAGAAACCAGGTTGTAAAGCCGATTACCATATACGGGTAATACCACACCGGCTATTGCTTTTCCCTGGGCATCCAGCACCTTTCGTACTACCAGTTCGTTTCTCTGTAAAAGTGTACTACAGAGCTGGCTAAAATGAGTGTAATCCCGGCGTTTTATAGAAGGCTGCCGTTTGCCATACCGTTCCTCGTACAAACTCAAAATGGGCAAATAATCATTACTGCTTTCATAAGTGAGGCCTGCATTAGCGGCTCTCTTCAGGTTCTTTTTTGCAATAGAACCATATTTATCTGTAAGGCTTTCATGGTTTTGGCTGAGTGATAAACTATAATTATTTCGCTGGGCGACGATAAAGTTTTGCCCGGAAATCGTTTCATTATGCATCGTAATCTCAGCAAAGCGAAAATGCCGGGCAGCCGCTTGCAGAAATGCTTCAGCAAGTTCTGACGTTATAACTTTTGCAGAAAAAATACCGAGTTGCTGAACAAATGCTGGTTGAACAAGATACCTGATACCCCATTTCTGCTTTTGCGTTAAAGGCATCACGATTTGATAATCTCCCATCATCAAAGCATCCCAGCCAGGAGACATCGCATCCAGGTAAGTGGTGCTGGCATAGATAAGACGGCATTCACTTTGACGAATACAAGAATCCCATTTACGCTTGTCAATTTCGCTATGGTGGATGTATTTAATTTCCACGACTAAAAAGGAATTTGTGGAAACAACTTGTTGAGTTTGAAATGCTGCACATCAATGCTAATAGAAATTGTTTTCCAAAAACGCTTGTCTGGGATTGTGCTTTTATAATAATCCTGGTACACTTTACTATACATGATGGGCACATATACATTTACGGTATTCTGAAGCAAGGAAAGCTGTAGACCTGCATCATACAAGAATCTCGAGGTACCTGCATCTTCTGCCCAGGCATCTGCATAAGTTCCAATATCTAAAAAGAAGCGGAGTGGTAACCGAAAAGGCAGGATACTCAATGGATTGATCTTATCCGGTATTGTGCTGTTTAAATTAAGCGCAGCAAGCCAATCATCTGTTTTACCTATTTTACTGCTTAGCAAATCGGTTCTCACTTTAAATGCTCCATCCCGGATCATGATTTGCTGATTAGCCAGTCCTTCAAACTCATTTCTACCCAGGAAGTAATTTTCATAAGTATAGTCTTCATAGCCCTTCGGCCCCGTCATGTTCAGGTGATAGCGATCCGTTTCAAACTGGCTAAGAAATGTTTTCTCCCCGGTATAAAAAAACTTTCCTGCAAAAAGACGAACCTGCAAGCCGCCAGTTTTAGGATAATTGAAGAAATAATTTCCCGTGAATGTTGTTCGTATAAAATCCTTATTCACTTCCGATTGAAAGCTGGCATCAAAAGGATAAAGTGCCCTGTTTTGTTCATACACAAAACGAAGTTGTGCAAGATTTCTTTTCTCTTCAGGGTAGCTTATCGTAGTATTGAATGATGAATCACGGGTAAACAGTAAACCCGTTTCGGTGATAAAAAAAGTTTTAAGCTGCAGGTATTTCCGGGCAGTGCTTCGGGGATCACTGTTTGCAAAAGTGAAGCGAAAACCTGGTGCTATTTTGGTAAATGGCTGAAAGTTTGTTTTACCAGTAGAGTCTTTGAATGAATCGCCGGTAAAGTGTGCTGCAGCCACAAAAGCCTCGGCTTTTGCGCCCCGGCTGCCAGGAAACCATTGATAGGATAAGCGGCCGATACCTGTAAGCGTCTTTGATCCTGTAGCGAACATCGGGGCTGCAAAAAATTGAAAATGCGTGGGTGGAAGTTGATAATTATGCAGCAACGCACCAAGCATGAATTGATCGTAAAAATTATACCCAAGCGCTGGTAGTACAGAAACATAGTTGTATTTATTGGTCTCTTTTAAATTGAAGAAACTTGCTGCCTTAAATTCTTTCTTCCCGGTGGGTTGCAGGGGGCCTTTTTGCTGCAGCAATTGAAACAGGGAATCCAGGTTTTCTCCACTTACGGCTTCTGCGGTGTACTTAAAATCCTGGGGTGAAGGATGCCTGAAAGAAAAATCTTTATAATAGGACTGCATTACTTTATCAAACGTTGGTCTGCCTAGCCGGGATTCGAGTAATTCCATCCATTCGGCAGTTTTTTCATAAGCAATCATGTTATAATTGATGGCAGAAAAATTATCCGAAGCTGTATTGATTGGCTGATCCTGCTTCATTGTGGTGAGCGTACGGAGTAACAGTTTAGAATAGTCACCAGGCATGCGGCGGCTAAAAAATTTACGCATCCCAGGTACTAAATCAGGTGCTGGAGTTCCATACATCTCCCGGGAATAGCGTTTGTCATAGTAACTGTTCATTCCTTCATCCATCCAGGGGAAGCGCCGCTCATTGCTGGCCAGTACGCCGTAGAACCAATTGTGTCCCACTTCATGATTAATCAAATGATCAAGCAACATACTATCCTTCATATTACTAATCAGGGTGATGGTGGGGTATTCCATTCCACCCTGGCTTTCCGCATCACCCAGGTCTACTACGCTTATCGTTTTGTAGGGATACGCTCCCACCCACGCTTCTTTAGTGCGCACAGCCTTTTTAATAAATCTAATTGCAGGAGCCCAGTCGGTTTTATGATCGGACTGGTAATAGGCATACAGATCTATTAACCCTGAAGTGGCATGCATGGTATCGTGCATCACTTTGAAATCCGGACTTGCAAACCACGCAAAATCATGCACATGGCTTTGCACAAAAGTTTGCTGCTTTCTACCATTTGCAATAACGCTATTTTCCACTGCACCTGTTGCGGCAATCATAAAATGTTCTGGTACATCCAGCGTTACTTTATAATTGCCAAACTCGCTGTAAAACTCTCCCTGGTCAAGATATGGCATAGGGTGCCAGCCTTCTTTATCATACACGGCCGGCTTGGGAAACCACTGCGTAACAGACCACAAATTTTTCGTGACGCCACTCCTGGAAAAGTAAGCAGGCAGTTTCAAATGGAACGGAGAAGTGATTTCTGCTGCGGTACCTGGTGCTAAAGGAACAGGTAAATTAAGCCGGACAATATCCTGGTGTTGCGGATGATCTGTAAGTGTAGCCGCAGTTCCGTCTACCTTAAAGTTTAACCGATTGATATAACCACGGTCTGCTTCTTCACTAAAATAAAAATCGGTATTACCATTGCGCAGTTGCTGATCAGAGAAAGCTGTTTTATCATTTTTATACGCATTTGGCCACAGGTGCAGCCAAATATATCGGAGCGTATCTGGTGAATTGTTGATATAATGAAGTTGGATGTTGGCATCAACTGTATTATCATTTTCATTGAGCCTGGCATCTATTTGTACATCTACCTGCTGCTGCCAATACTGCTGGCCAGAAGCGAGCTGGTAAAAAAAACAAATGAAGAATGGAAGAAAGACTTTCTTGTACACGGCCAGGTTTTTTCAAAAATAGTGAAAGGCTTGCAGAAAAGCATTATTTACCCTTGCCCGACAAAATGATCTGGATACTGTGCAGCATGATCTTAAAATCGAGGGCCAGGCTCACATTTTCTACATACATCAAATCGTAAGGCATTCGCTGAATCATTTCCTCCAGGGATGAAGCGTATCCGAACTGCACCATGCCCCAACTTGTAAGTCCGGGCTTTACTTTAAACAAATATTTAAATTCAGGATGAAGAGCTACCAACTGATCAATATAAAACTTACGTTCAGGTCTTGGGCCAACGAGGCTCATCTGGCCTAACAAAATATTGAAAAGTTGCGGCAGTTCATCTAACCGCCATTTACGCATTACTTTACCCCAAGGGGTGATCCGGGGATCATGATCACTACTCAATTGCGGGCCGTTTGCTTCTGCATCTACATACATCGACCTAAGCTTATACATCATAAAAGGCCTGCCTTTAAATCCTATTCTTTCCTGGCGGTAAAATACGGGGCCAGGCGAAGAAAGTTGTTGCCGGATGATGCTGAAAAGCAAGACCGGCGAAAGTAAAATCATTGCCAGGATAGAAACCACGATATCGATGAGGCGTTTTACATTTTGCTGCCAGGAGGGTAAGAGGCCTGCATGGATATCAATAAGCGGCACGCCAAGCACATTGCCCGTATCAACGGTGCCCGTGATGATGTCAACGGTGTCTGGCGTAATTTTAATGTTCACCGGCTTATCGCTAAAA
>DGQO01000167.1:4706-8373 GCA_002400445.1 Chitinophagaceae bacterium UBA4412 | reverse complement strand
AAGAAATGGTTCGCTTAGGCGAACCATTCTTTTATCACAAAACACCAGTAGAGAAACTTATAAAAACGCATTCCAGCGAAATTGATCAATCCATTTACGGCTTTCAGGATCGTCACTGCTTTCCCAATCTTTAGATCGCTCCAGCAGGGCAGAACGAAAACTGCTCTGCGTATAATATTTCTTTGAGGCTACAGGAACAATGACTGCATCATTCACGCCCGAAAGAGATACTCGGGTGGCAATGTAAGAAGTGTACATCCTTGGAATGGTAAGGCCCAGCACCATTCCGGGCAGACCGCTAATAGACACAGGCCCACCCGGTATCATAATTTCATCCGTGTAAAATGCAAAAACGTACACACTGTCCATAATTATCCCTACAGCCTTACGACAATTAAATCCCGCAATCACCCTGCTCTCATTACTTAGTTTCCAGTGAATAGCAGGTATCGTGTCTTCAATGGAAAAGCTGGTGCCATATACACTTTTCTGCATGAAGAACTTGTTATTAGCATGATCAAAATAATACTGGTTTTTTTCATCTTCATTCCTCAGAAAGGATGGAATCTTTTGCTCTGCCCAATGATCAAATTTATAGATGCTTTTGCCGTTGGAAAAAATGTAATTATAGTAACCTGTTTTAAAATCAGGCAGCTGGCTTTTCATCAACTCATCCCAGCTATCATTGCCCATGGTTTTCTTGATATTTGTTTTTACCTCAAATTCAATAACCGCCTTGCTGATAAATTGTTGGGCCTGGCTTAAGCTGATGTTCCCTGCACAAAAGCAGAAGAGAAGTATTTTTTTCATGTCTTTTATTTTAGACTTGCGCACTATTTAGCTTTAGGTGCTTTGTTTTTAAAATCCCAGGTAAAGCCCAGCATAAAATATCTTTTAAGCCGGTCATTCCGCTCTTCTGTAAAAGTATTACCGCTAAAATTCCGGGTGATACCAATATTTTGATTGAGAATATCTCTTACTATGAAATAAGCGGTAAACTCATTGTCTTTAAAGGTTCTTTGCAACTTTGCATTCCACAAATTATTGTTCAGGCTTTTTTGCAAGGCGGAAGTTTTTTCCCGGTAGTAATAATTGTAATCGGTATTGATAGACCATACTTTCTTATAATACACGGTTGCATCTGCAGAAAGGGTATTCGTACTGAAAGAAATTTTATCAGGACTGATACTACTCTTGTTGCTATTAATAGTGTATGCATTAGAAAGAGTAACATCATATTTCTTGTCTTTTGATTTTGAAACACTCGCCTGCAAGCTGCCACTCAAATTCTCGGTAAAATATTTATTGCTATTGATGATATCCGCATAACGGCTAAAGTTAAAACCGGGGTTAAGATTCACCCGCATATTGAGCTTTTTCAATTTAAGACCGAGCCCACTCCACAAGCCAAGACTTATATTACCATCCGTGTTGATGGGCTGAATGGTTGTAATGCCCGTTGCTTTATCAATCACCCTGTTATTGGTGATGGAATTGCTGCGCACATTTGCATAAATGCTTTGGTACATCCAGCGTTCTTTCAGAAAATTGTAGCTGTTGTGCGATACATTGAACGAGTGGTTGAAAGAAGGTTTAAGATCTGGGTTTCCCAGGTATTGCAACAGTGGATTATCATTATTAGTTATAGGCTGCAATTGATTAATGGTGGGCTGCTGCGTACTACCATTGTAATTAAACCTCAGGCTACTATTGCTTTTGTAGCTATAGCTTAGAAATGCTTGTGGAAAGAAATTGGTGTAGTGTCGAATGTATTCCTGGCCGTTAGTATGGTTTTGCAAATCAAAACTGGTGAAGCCGAAACCGGAGCCTAAATTATATTTCAGTTTCTTATCGCTGTAATTCAATTTCAGCGAAGGTTTGTTTACGGTAATAATTTGATCAAAGTCATTGCTGAGAGAATCGAGCAAGTGGTCAAATTTGCCGGTGGCAGGAGTGTACGCATAAGTTACCTGGTCGTTCTTTCCTTTATTTACAGAAAGTTCATGACCAATTTCCAGCGAATAAGCTTTTGACAATGGTTCGGTGTACAGCGCCTTTGCATTGGCTGTGTTCGTGGTGCTGTTGCCGTTTCTAAACTGGTGCTGCCTTAAGGTATCTACGCCTGCACCACGGTAAAATAAGTTGTCGCTGCTCAGGTAATTATCGGCATCTCTCTGCTGCAGGTAATAACTCATGTTCAACGATAAAGTTCTGCGGGCTTTTTTAAACTTATGCTTGTACAATGCTGAGGCGGAGTATGCCTCTTTATCACTGCTGGTGTTTAATTTCCGATCACTGCTGTTTACCCGGTTATTATCCTGGTCCAGGGTAAGTACATTTTTTACTTCGGCAGTTTCAGTGTGGTACACATTGGCCTGCAGCGAAACCTTGAGGCTGTTATTGCTATCCAGTACCATATCATAAATGCCGCTCATTTTGAGATTATAGCGGTTCATATGTGTGCTGCTTTGCGTGGTCTCGTTTAAGGATGAGTCGTTTTCCAGCAGCGTTTGATAATACCGGTATTTATTATTGTCGTTTACCTGGCTATTAAATTTTGGTGAAAGGTTCAAACTGTTTTTACCAAATTTATTGGAGTATTGAATGCCGCCGTTGATATTCGTGGTGTAGCCATCGTCTGTATCAATATAGGGTTCGTCGTCAGAAGAACCCTGGCGGGTAATCATCACGCCACCATCATCCATCATCTCAACATTTGAATTATCCATACCACCATATTTTTCCATATCCCGCCAGCTCAGGCCATCCTGGCCGGTATTTCCATTGAGCAGAAAAGCAGAAAGTTTCCTTTTGCCTTTAAAGCTGCCAAAAAGCAAATTGGTATTGTAACGGTCATCTATATTTTTTTGTAAACCACCGGCTGCATCCACTTTGCCAAAATAGCCGTGCTTTTTATCTTCTTTCAACTTCAGGTTAATCGTTTGCTTGCTTTGTCCATCATCAATACCTGTAAATTCTGCCTGGTCTGATTTCTTTTTAAATACCTGTACTTCCTTTATCGCATCTGCCCTTAAATTTTTTACGGCCATCCCGGGATCATCCCCAAAGAACTCTTCACCATCAACCAAAACNNACTTTAAAACTATCGGCGGTGTAAATAGTGGTATCTCCTTTAATGCGTATGGGATTTCCGCTCTTGATAATGATCGCTTCCAGTAACTTACTTTTTGGCGTCATGGGCACAGTGTTCATTTGGATATCCTTCCCGTTTGTTTCAAAATCTTCTACATAATCTGCAAAGCTGGGATGAGTAACCATGAAAACATATTTCCCGGGCTTACGCAGCGATAGTGAAAATGCACCATTAGCTTTAGATCTTGTAAAGCTGATAAGGGTAGAATCCTCTTGTGAAATGATAGCCACTACAGCATATTGAACGAATTTATTTGAGGTTGTATCTTTTATGGCGCCAGAGATATTCGTTTTTTGTGCAAAAGTGCTGCAGCAAATAAAAAATAGGAGGATTAAGGCACAGAAGTTCTTGGGCATTGAGTTAGTTTAAGTGGTATATTTAATCGAAGGGTTCAAAATTGATCTATTGAGCGAAAGAATGCAAACTACCCTTACTAATTTTACGTTAAAACGCATTTGTTACAAACGGTTTAATTTCATTATGATGAGTTACGAAAAGGAAAATTTTATTGAT
>DGQO01000167.1:0-4495 GCA_002400445.1 Chitinophagaceae bacterium UBA4412 | reverse complement strand
GTTACCTGGAAACTCGATCATGAATGGACGGATGATGAGTGGATGCAACGGCGCAGGCAAGCTAACTCGCTTCGATCACCATGGAGTGTGTACGAAGTTCACCTCGGCAGTTGGATGCGACCTGATAAATCAAATGAACATGCATACAACACTTACTTGCAGATAGCAGATCGGCTGGTACCTTATCTAAAAGCCATGGGCTTTACGCATGTGGAATTTATGCCGGTAATGGAACATCCTTATGATGGAAGCTGGGGTTACCAGGGCACGGGCTATTTTGCTCCCACTTCCCGTTATGGCAGCCCGGAGGAATTTATGGAGCTTGTAGAAGCACTGCATGAAGCTGGCATTGGCGTTATACTCGATTGGGTGCCTTCGCATTTTCCCTATGATGCGCATGGCTTGTATATGTTTGATGGTACGCATACCTATGAGTACAGTGATATGCGTAAAGGTTTTCACCCGGATTGGAACAGTTATATATTCAATTACAAGAGAGGAGAGGTTGTTTCCTTTCTCATCAGCAGTGCGCATTTCTGGATGAAATATTATCATGCGGATGGCATCAGGGTAGATGCCGTAAACTCCATTATCCGTTTAGATTTCTCCCGCAAAGAAGGAGAGTGGGAGCCCAATGAATATGGCGGTCATGAAAATATTGAAGCCATAGACTTTCTCAAGAAATGCAATACTGTTATTTACGAAGACTTCCCGGATGTGCAAATGATTGCCGAAGAAGCTTCTGACTGGCCGGGAATGACTTTGTCTGTAGATAAAGGAGGCTTTGGTTTTGGTATGAAGTGGATGATGGGATGGATGCATGATACGTTTCGCTACTTTAAAAAATTGCCCGAACATAGACCGTTGCACCAGGACGACATCACTTTTAGCATGGCCTATTTTTACAATGAAAAATTCATGCTGCCCATCAGCCATGATGAAATTGTGCATGGAAAGAGCCCGATGTTATATAAAATGCCGGGCAATGAGTGGGAGAAATTTGCCAGCCTTCGTTTATTATACAGTTATATGTATTTGCATCCGGGTGCAAAACTGTTGTTTATGGGTTGTGAATTTGCCGCTACTTCTGAGTGGAATTATCAATCGGAGCTACAATGGGAGTTGCTGCAATACGATCCGCATAATGGCATGCAGGAATGCGTGAGGGAGCTCAATGCACTTTATACCACTGAGCCGGGTTTATACGAAGAACAATTTTGGCCCAAAGGATTTGAGTGGATCGATCTTGAGCATAGGCCCGAAGGGATATTGATCTTTAAACGTAAAGGCAGGTTACGCAGCCAGGACTTGCTCGTAGTTATGAATATGACCAAAACTCCGCATAAGGGCTGGAAGCTCGAAGTGAAGGGCAAAGCGAATTGGCATGAAATTTATAATAGTGATGACAAAAAATACTGGGGTACCGGTGATTATGTGAATAGGAATATAAAATCCACTACACTGGACAAAAAGCTCCGTATTTATGAAATAAAGTTTGATATTCCACCGTTAGCAGCTATAGTATTCCGCTAATACAAGGCCGGAGTATGCCAATAAAAAACACTATGAAAAATCTCCTCCTTGCCACAATGATTCTGAGTGGCACCCAACTCCTGGCACAGGATAGTGCTGGTATTTACTTTAATAAAGGCGTGGAAGAAAGATCAGCCGGGCGAATGCTGCTTGCCCACGAAGCATTTGAAAAAGCAATAGGTTTCAACAAACAATATGCGGATGCTTATTTACAGGATGCTGCAGTGTTACTTAGCATGCGGCGTACAGATCAGGCGAAGGCTGCTTACACAACCTTGTACCAGTTACAACCACAAAATCAGCAAGCTATAGCGGCCCTCACCTCTTTGTATTTTAATTATAGACAATATAATGAGGCTATTCAATTTGCACAAAAATGTAATGATTGCCCGGATGCAATGCGCATTATCGGGATGAGTTATTACCAGCAGGAAGATTACGGCGCTGCGGAAAAGGCATTGATGGCAGCTTTGAAAAAAAATCCTGCCGATGCCGAAGCCACTTACACGCTGGCCCGTACGTATTTAGATATGGAAGAATATAAGAAAGCTGTACCCTGGTATGAAAAAGCAATCCAAATGCCGGATGCAAAGAATACATGGATGTATGAACTGGGATTATTGTATTACAACAATAAAGATTATAAGAACGCCGTAACCGCTTTTACAAAAGCGGGCGAGCATGGATACGATCAGAAAAACGATTTTAATGAGAACCTTGGTTTTGCTGCTTTGTATGCCGGAGAGTATAGCCGTGGCGAAGATCTGCTCATGGGCATCCTGAAAAGAAAACCTAATAATACCACCCTCCTGAGAGATATGGCCCAAGCTTTATATGAGCAGCGGCAGTATGACAAATCTTTAACTTATTGCCAGAAGTTGATGGAGATAGACGATAAGGATGCCAAGGCGCTATATCAGGCCGGGCTTTGCTTTCAGAAGAAAGGAGAGAAAGATCGTGGGCAGCAAATGTGCGATAAAGCCATTCAGCTTGATCCATCTCTGGAGAACCTGAGACGCAAGAAAGAAATGCCCGGCATGTAAGTTGTATTATCCGCAACAGCAAAACCCTGATCATGATTTTAAAAAACTCCGTAAACCCGCAAACCCAGCTCAACGCATCACAAGTGGTGACGGCTGAAGACCTTAGTGCTATGATGGCTTTTCTTCGCAACTTTCAAATGAAATACAGCCGCAGGCGTAAAGCGGTGAAGAAAAAGAAATAGTATAAAGCATCCAGGGTAGCTGAGCGTATTTTTCGATAACCATGTCTGTTTTATTTGTCCTGGCTAGCATCAAATGATACTATATCAAACTCAGCATTTGAGACTGCTGCTGTAATTTTCAATGCTTCAGCGCAATTTGGATGAAACCTGGAAGGTAATCGTCAATTATTTGAACGGGCAATCTTTGCTACGCCGAAAAAGTGAAGCGGATATTTAATGTGCTTCTTTTGCAAAGGCCTGCTCCCCCGCACGAATGGAAATGGGGAGATCATTTTCCTGGGGTGGAATGGGACAGTTGTATCCTGTGGCATAAGCGCAATAAGGATTATACGCTTTATTAAAATCAAGCAGCATTTTATTGTCTTTGATCATCTTGATATTCAAATCAAGATAGCGACCGCCACCATAGCTCTCTTCACCGCTCGTGCGATCTGTAAAGGGCAGGAACAAATAGTCTTTATACTCCGGGTCACCCGCCAGGTCCTCACTTTTAAACACGGTAAGTTGTAATACGGTATCCCGCAGCCGAAATTGCAGGAAGCCATATCGCTCGTATTTTTTTGCCCTGCTTCCGGTGCTGCGTAAAGTAACCGGCCCGTCGTTTTCAATCTTAGTGAACACTGCCATTACCAGGTATTGTTTGTCTACCGGGAAGAACCGAAAATACTGTTGGTCTGCACCGGTTACCACCTCATGCGTACTGCTATAATGTTGTTGAAATGCCTTTAGCTGTTTTGTATATTTTTTACCCTGCCCCATGGCAAGCGTACCGAAGCTTACTAAGACCAGGGTAAGAAAAGTTTTTATCATCGTTGTTGTTTTTCTGCAAGCCGGAGCTTAGTTCATCATAATAACATTCACACTGCGCTGCAGGATATGAAAGGCAATTTCGGCCATCAGGTTTTCCTTGTCTAATGTGGGATTCACTTCTGTTATTTCAAAACAACAGATTTTCCGGTTTTGCATAAACTTGCTGATGAGGTCTTCTGCTTCTCTTTCTTTTAGTCCATTACTCACGGGGGTGCCCGTTCCTTTAGAGATGGATGCGTCAAGGCTGTCTACATCAAAGCTCACATATATATCCGTGCAGTCGCTCAGGTAGCGGAGCACTTTGCGACTCACGTTTTCTGCGCCAATCCTGCGCACTTCAGCAGTCGTAATCACCTTCATGCCGTGCTTTTCTATCAGGTGCTTTTCTTCTTTTTCATAATCTCTCAGCGAGATAAATACAACATCTTCAGGTAAAACTTTCTGCGGAATATTACCAATACTCTTCAACTTGTTCCACAGGTCTGCGGTTTTATCGTCAAGATCGTGGGTGCCGCTCTCTTTATTATCTTCTGCAATAGCCGCTGCCAGTGGCATGCCATGCATGTTTCCGGATGGAGTAGTGTAGGGGGTGTGCATATCTGCATGGGCATCAATCCAGATTACACCTAGTTTGCTTTTCGGCTTGGCTATCTTAATACCGGCAATAGTGCCCCCGGCATTACTATGATCGCCACTCAATACCACCGGGAAAAAGTTTTGCTTAAAACATTCACTCACGGCTTTTGCAATGCGCTCATTCATGGCCAGTATACCGTGAATCCTTTTAGCATAGGGAGAATGAATGGGCTCAAATAACATTTCATTGGGCGCTTCAATTTTCTCCGAAGGAAAATGCACAAAGAAATTGCTCATAAAATCGAGGGCTGCAATTTTGATGGCATCTACGCCCATGCTTGCGCCACGGGT
>DGQO01000027.1 GCA_002400445.1 Chitinophagaceae bacterium UBA4412 | reverse complement strand
ACCGGAATCCTTACCTGGAAACTTCAGCTCAAACCAGGCGAGAGCAGAAAACTGCGTTTTAGTTATACCGTTAAGTTTCCAAAAAGTATTAAGATTGCAAATCTGTAGAGGGTGCGCAACAAAAAAGACTGCAGATCCATCGCCTGCAGCTTCAGGAAAATGGATTCTTTTTTCGGCCTCCAAAGGGTTGAGACTATCCTGACTTTGTCGAAGGTTTGGAATGGCCCAGCAAGAGCTGAATCCAACAAAGACCGATCCCTGATGCCATAAGATCCTCCAAATATTTTCATGAGTGTTTGGTGAATTCCTTCAACTTCGGCTATGGAAATCATTGTGCAAGTCTGGATAATAATTCCCTGTCTTCTACCAGGATTTTGTTTAGTGAAGATTCTAGAGGAACTTTAGTAGCCATTTTAATATCTACCTCTTTAAGAAATTCCAAAAGCTCTGCTAAAGCATCATCAGAAAATCGGTTATGAATCTTTTTACAATGGCACATTGCTAATGAAACAACTGAACGTACTTTTTTGCAGCCGTCAAACTTTTAAAGGAGGGCCCACTACCTGCATATCATTGTCGATAAACATCTGTTCCATTTCTTTTTGGCTGGGCTCATGATCTAAAGACGCCATGGTTACAAAAAAGTTTTCCAACTTTCCTGCTGGTTGCAAAATGACGGTCATCTTTCCTTTTTCAGACACCTGCGTCCAGGCGTGTGCCACCTGTCTTGGTAAAAATATGGAGTCGCCGGTGGTTAAGTCAAAGGTCTCGTTGCCCACCTGGAATTTATAAGCGCCTTCCCGAACATAAAAAATTTCGTCTTGTGCATGATGTATATGCAATGGCGTTCCTTTTCCCTGCGAGAGAGAAGTTTGTTCAAAAACGGCGAGGTCACCATCGGTATCGCTGCCGGAAATTTTCACATCAAGGATGTTTACGTTTACACCTTTCAATTTAATGTGACCATGGATTCTGCCAACTCCGGCATCAATTTTAAACCCTTTTTGTTGTCTCATCATTTTATTTTTTACTTGTGATAACGCCAGGAACGGCGATGCAGTTAAAGAAAGTAGCGCAGCAATAAATTTATTTCGTTTCATGCTCGTTTAATTAATGTGATGCAATCAAAATTTAACGGATAATGGGGCTTGCTGCGGAAGGGGTTTAGCGAAAGGGATGATAAATGTACAATATAAGCTGAAATGTAGAGAGACTGCCCTGAAGAATGCTGCAAGTAAGGCTTAGGTATCCAGTCCTCCTTTCGGCAAAGCACAGGCAATTTCTGTTGCCATTCCGGCACGGTTTGTTTCTTTTTACTTTTGCCCCAGGAAAGAAGGTAAGGATCGTTGCGGGGTTGCAGATTTCATCTCTAAATAGAAACGAGCCGTCTTAGGATCGTAAAAACTAATGGTTTTTTTGCTGAAGCGAAACTTGATGATTTTAGTGTAAAGTGGCAAGTACCTTATGCATTTCCTGTGATGGTTAAATATCAAGGTTTCTCAATCTTAATGCGTTTACAATCACTGAAACGGAACTAAAACTCATTGCTAATGCAGCTATCATAGGCGATAATAAAATCCCGAAAAATGGAAACAAAACTCCCGCTGCAATTGGCACACCCAGGGTATTGTAAACGAGTGCAAAAAAGAGATTTTGTTTGATATTTTTCATGACGGCATGACTTAGCTTCCTGGCTTTAACGATGCCGTGTAAATCGCCTTTCACCAGGGTAATCATGGCACTTTCTATAGCTACATCTGTGCCTGTGCCCATTGCAATTCCAACATCACTTTTTGCTAAGGCAGGTGCATCGTTGATTCCATCGCCTGCTACGGCAACTATCCTACCTTTTTTCTGTAATTTTTCTACTTCCCGGAGTTTGTCTTCCGGTAACATACTTGCTATAAAACCGGTGAGATGAAGTTCTTTAGCGACAGCCTGTGCGGTGTTGTGATTATCGCCGGTTAACATGATTACTTCAATGCCTCTATCCTGAAGTTCTTTAATGGCATTTGCACTCGTTGCTTTTATCTTGTCACCTATTACTACATAACCAACCACTACTTTATCAATGGCTAAGTACGAAACCGTTTTACCTTGTTCTTGATAGGCCCTTGCTTCTTTTTCCATTTCCGGGCTGATTTTCCCATTTGCATGCTCCATCATTTTAGGATTACCCAGGGCTACTTTTTTATTTTTAATTGTAGCTTCAACTCCTTTGCCCGTAACTGCACTAAAACCTTCCGAATTTATAATTTCTGTTTTTTGCTCCCGGCCATATTTTACAGTTGCCTCAGCCAATGGATGCTCACTGTTACCATTTAATGAAACAATGTATTGTAGTACCTCTTTTTCAGCGAACTCCGGGTTAAAAGAACCCACTTTTTCAACGGTTGGTTTTCCTTCTGTAATTGTTCCGGTTTTATCAATGATTAACACATCCACTTTATCCATTTTTTCGAGCGCTTCCGCATTTTTGATCAATACAGCATTTTGGGCTCCTTTTCCCACACCTACCATAACAGACATAGGCGTGGCCAATCCCAAGGCACATGGGCAGGCAATGATTAAAACAGCAATCGCATTAACCAAAGCAAAAACATAAGCCGGTTCGGGCCCCCAAATGGCCCAAACCGTAAATGTTATGACAGAAATGATAACGATTGCCGGCACGAAATAACCGGATACTTTATCTGCTAAATTTTGAATTGGTGCACGGCTTCGGCTGGCATTATTAACCATCTGAATGATTTGAGAAAGTAAGGTATCACTACCTACCTTTTCAGCTTTCATCAAAAATGATTGATTGCCATTGATGGTTCCGCTACTTACTTTGTCACCTAAAGATTTGCTTACAGGTATTGGTTCCCCGGTGATCATAGATTCATCAATGCTTGTATCGCCTTCGGTTATAACGCCATCTACAGGAATTTTATCTCCCGGTTTTACCCTTAAAATATCATTCAATACAATTTCATCAATGCTCACTTTTAGTTCTTCGCCATCTACTATTTTCACGGCTTCATTTGGCGCTAATTTCAGTAACTCTTTTACGGCTGAATTGGTTTGACTGTGTGCACGGGCTTCTAAAAGTTGCCCTAAAAGCACCAGCGTAAGTATCACCGTTGCCGCCTCAAAATAAACGTGTACTGCTCCTGATTCCGATCTGAATTGAGCCGGAAAAAAGTCCGGAAAAAAAATACCAAAAACACTGAATAGCCAGGCCACTCCCGCACCAATGCCAATCAGTGTGAACATATTGAGGTTCCAGGTTTTGATACTTCTGTAAGCCCGTTCAAAAAACATCCAGGTTGCGTAAAAAACCACTGGTATGGATAATGCAAACTGAATCCAATTCCAATATTTCTGCTGCATTAAATGGTACAATGGATTGCCGGGAAGCATTTCGCTCATGGCAATTAAGAAAATGGGAAGCGTAAATGCAAACGCTATCCAAAACTTTTTCAATAAGCTTTTATAAGTCTTATCTTCTGCGGAAAGGTCGGGTTGCATAGGCACGAGATCCATTCCACATATCGGGCAGGAACCTGCTTTATCTCTTATAATTTCAGGGTGCATCGGACAGGTCCATTGCCCTGCTTTTACCACTGATAAATTTTGTTCTTCCACCAGATCCATTCCGCAAACCGGGCAATCTCCGGCTTTACTATAAGTCTTATCGCCTTCGCAATGCATAGGGCAATAAAATGTACCTGTTCCTTTTCCTTTGGTTTTTTCTTTCTTTATTACATCTGGGTGATGATGTGCACCAGATTCATGAATGCTGTATTGCTCACCATCATTTTCCAATGCTTTTTGAAATTTTTCCAGCGGAATATGTTTATGCATTTCAATCGTAGCTTCTGCGCTATCCAAATCAACGGTAACCTTTGAAACACCTGTTACTTTTGATAATATTTCTTCTACGTGACTGCGACATCCGCTACAGGTCATTCCGTGCACATGGTAGGTGTGTGTCATTGAATTTGCTTTTTACTAATTCCATTGGTAATTTTCACGATAGCGGCTCCGGCGGCGGCACATCGCTGCTCGCCGGCTTCGACCCAGTTTGAGGGAGCGGAACAAATTCTTTGTTATCATTTGGGGGCAGGATAATTTTCCCGGTCTGCCAATCATTTTTGGCTTGCTCAATGCGTTCTTTTCTCGACGATACGAAGTTCCACCAGATAAATCTTTCTCCAAGCGGCTCACCTCCCAAAATCACAAATTCAGCATTCGTTTTGGCTTTAACGGTACTGTTCCCCAATCCCGGGTAACCCAGTTTAAAGTTCTTTGCATTCTATATTATTTTAAATATGCTGAATACATCCAAACCAATTTCTCCTGTTCCCGAATGTAATCGCTCATTAAAGCATTAGTACCCTCGTCATTAGTATCTGCCGAAAGTTCGAGCAGTTCCCGCTGTAGGGTGATGATAATTCCGACCGATTCCAAAATATCTTTCACATCCTGCGTTCCGTCAGCCACCTCGGAGCTTTCTTTGATTTTTGCCTCTTTTTGATAGACTGAAAATTTGTGATTTGGCGTGTGGCCCAGCGTGCGGATTCGTTCTGCTACTTCATCAATTTTTATAAATAAATTCTCGTAAAGCTCCTGGAATTTATCGTGCAATTCAAAGAATTTAT
>DGQO01000026.1:7343-16422 GCA_002400445.1 Chitinophagaceae bacterium UBA4412 | reverse complement strand
CACTATCTTTTTTTCAGGCTTGCGCTCTATAAGCGAAGCCCGGGCATTAGATATGGTAAACAGTTCCGACGCTTCATTCCTCGAAGCCACAGCTATATGGGTGGCGCCAGCATGTGCCGCAAAAAGATCAGCCACTAATTGCGGATCATTATTATCCCGGGAGAGATGGGATAGCAGTAAATGACTTAATGCGGCAGAGCGATGGCTGGTAAAAACTTCGAGGGCTTCCTGGTTAGATAAATGCCCCCGGCCTCCCCTTATCCTGTTCTTTAAAAAGTAAGGATACCGGCCATTCTCCAGCATGGCTTCATCATAATTCGCTTCTAAAAAAGCTGCATGGCATTGTGAAAAATAACGACGCACATTATTACAGCATTTGCCAATGTCTGTAAAAACACCCACATTGATACCCCTATCACTAATCATAAAACTGTGGGGATCGTAAGCATCATGTAATTTAGAAAACGAAGTTATGGAGAGGCTGCCCACCTGAACTTTTGCGTCAGCGGTTATCCATTGCAAAGATTCTGCTGCGAGCGACAAGCCGCTGTACTGGTAAGTTTTTTCACTGATGAAAACGGGCAGTTTGTATTTGCCGGCAATTACCGGCAAACCTTTAATATGATCTGAATGTTCGTGAGAGATGAAGATGGCTTTTACCTTTTGTATATCCAGCCCTAGCTGCTGCAGCCGCTTTTCCGTTTCCTTGCAGGAGATGCCCGTATCTACCAGGATGGCTTCATCCGCATTGCCAATGTAATAGCAATTACCATTACTGCCAGAATTAAGAGAGGAAATATATAAAGCCATTGCGCTGCAAAGAAAAAACTTTTTACCCAGCAGTTTGCATTTGTGAAGAACAAAGAGCATAAGCAAGGGCAGTGAGATCACTGCCCCTGATTCAAAGCCCTTTCTACATTATAAAAAAATGAGTTTCTGATGAACCTGCTTTTTCGTAGCCATGTCCGTGAGGCTGATGATATACACGCCGGGCTGCCAGTGTGATGGCCTTAGGATTTGTATAATACTGCTTGCACTGCTAAATAATTTTTGCTGATATATCTGGCTGCCACTTACCGTAGCGATGCGTACTTCATAGTATGCCGGCAAAGCATTAGAAAAACGGATACTGAATTTTTCCGGTACCGGGTTTGGAAATACTTCTATGCCTGGTAGGGCAAGATCAGCCTGTAATTGAATAGTGTTGGTATAATTCTTTACGCCTGACTCGTCTGTAAACCTGAGGCGATAAATATTCTTACCGGGCAGTGGGTGCTCATCTGTAAAATGGTAAGCTGTTTGTGCAGCTATTGCTTTTGAAGGGAGGCTGCCAATCGTTTCAAACACTCCGGGCCGCCGCTGCCGTTCGATACTGTACTGCAAGAGATACTGCTCCTGGCTACTGCTCCAATACAATTCATTTTTTGTACCACTTGCATTGCCACGGAAACCTGTAATACGCACAGGCAATATGATTGAGCAGGCACCGCTTATCCGGTATTGATACACACGTTTAATACATCCAAGGTTCACATCCACATAACAAACATAGATGCCGGTATCTGAAGGCAGTAAATTGGGTATGAACACACCCGGCGTGGTACTCACAAGCACACTGTCTGTAGCAGATGCATTTGCTTTTTTATACCATTTATAATCTGCATTCATGATGGTATCCACGCTAAGTGTTGTAGGATAATACAAGCAATTTGCGCTGGCAAAAATACCATTATTTGTGAGTGGCAAAATACTGGCATCGCCAAGGGTGGCATTGCCACAGGCATCCAAAGCTCGCAACCTGATGAGAGAATAAGTAGTACCGTTATTTACATTGAAGATGGGGCTGACTTGCGGTCCTGCAATGATGGAAGGTGAAGCCGGAACGCTGCCAATGATAGAATAGCTGAAGGGTGCCACGCCATTGGTAGCAATAGCACTGATGCTAAAACCGCCTTCATCGCATTGATAAGCAGATGAACGATCAAGGTTTGGAAACTGGTAAGGATTTACCGTTATGGTATCCATCACAAACTGGTTACAGCGGCTCTCGCTGGAGCGTAAAATATATACACCCGGACCGAGATCGCTGAATGTAAACGCATTTCCGGAAACCGTATTCGGCACTAATGCTGGAACAAAGGGAACACCGTCTTTTTCTACCAGTCTCACCGTAAGTGAACCCAGGTTCGTATTCACCGTCATCGTTACATCGCCAGAACCATTGGCCCAGGTACTGCCAGGGCATTTGAGAGTAACGGTGGTGCGGAAAGAAAAGTTACTTGCTTCTGCACCTGTTTGTGCTGAATCTTTTCTACCACAAAAATCTTCTGCAATCAGTTTATAAAACTGACCTGCGGGTACACCTGGAATACTGTCAATCGTAAAGTTCAGCGAAGGATAGGAAGCCATGGAAAAAACGCTGCCATCTGGCCGCAATATGCGCACATGCACCGGTGCCGTTGCATTGCTGAAATTGAGGGAGAATTTTGCATAATCCAGTGCACAGGATTTTGAAGCGCTCACATTCATGTTTATTGGACCAAGATCGGCCGTAAAACACCGCACTATGGTAGTGTCATAACAACCATCGGTGATTTTAATACAGTAACTGCCATAAGCAAGATTACTAAACACACCTGTTTGATTGCACAAAATCATATTATCTGCCTGGTCATACAAACAATATTGCGGGTTTGTAAGATTTTCAGGATCGGTGATTGTGGCTCTAAAGCTTGTGCAGTTCCGGTTGCTGATGGAAACGATGGCATTCACTGCCGGCACGGGCTGCACCACCGTTATGCATTGTACCATGATGGTATCCGGGCATGCACTATGTGCTTTAACGCAATAGGTTCCGTAAGCCAGGCTATCAAATATTCCTGTAAGATTGCAGGCCAACAAACTATCAGCAGCATTGTAAAGACAAAACTCAGGGCGTAATAAACTTGCCCCGGAAGCTGTCAAAGTAAAGTTGGTACAGGTTTTATTCCGGCTTCGCAACTCCAGGTCGTTGGTAATTACCGGCATGCCTACAGTTATGCAGCGGGTGATCGTGGTGTCATAACAACTGTCGTACACTTCTACACAATATGGCCCTAAAGCAAGACTGTCAAAGATGCCCGTGTTATTACAAGTGATGAGCACTCCTACTGAGTCGTAGAGACAATAGCGTGGGCTGCCAAGCGTGTCGCCGCCAACATCTAAACCAAAATTGATACAGTTTACATAACTGGGCACGAGCACGGGAATAAATGGCGTAGGACGTATTGCCGTAAAGCAGCGGGAGATTGTAGTATCCCGGCAGCGATCTGCAATGGTTATACAATAATTGCCGTAAGCCAGGTTATTAAAAATTCCTGTCGTGTTGCAACCTAATAACAGATTTGCTGCATCATACAGGCAAAATTCCGGGTTGGTAAGCCCACTGTTTCTACTGATGTCTGCGGTAAAATCAATACAGGTTTTATTGCGTACGAGCACTTCACTGGCTACCACAATAGGCGGTGGGCCTGCGCTGAAGCAGCGGCGTATATTGATATCCACACACATGTCATAAGCATTGATGCAATAATCCCCGTACGGCAGGTTGTCAAAAACGCCGGTGGTATTACAGGCAATTAAACTGTTCATGGCATCATAAAGACAGAATTGGCCGTTAAAGAAGTTCCTTACATCCTGCAGACTTGCTGTAAAAGTGCTGCAGGTTTGATTGGTAATGAGTACATTGGCTCCCACACTTAAATCGAGTTGTACCGCTACTGCACCCGCCTTCACGGTGCCGCAGGTATCTCTTGCTACCACCTGGAATTGGCTAATGGCAAAGAGGTACACATGAAAATTAGGATCGCTGCTCCACAAGGTATCACCTGCGGTAAGTACGATACCGTAGGAAAAACCTGGAATGCCACCTACTGTACTAATATTTCCTCTGCTATCTACTACTTTAATATAGCCGTCTGCTTCATAGCAGGATGTTTTCACAAAAGGATAAGCAACGAGTTGCCAGGTGTAATTGTTAATCGTAATCTGTCGGGTTTGTATTCCACCGCAGGAATCGGTGAGTTGAATGGCATAATTGCCGGCTGATAAGTTTTCAAAATTGCCCGTATTGTTGGTTGTGCCCACACCCATGGGAGAGGGAGCTACAATGGTATAAGTAAAAGGGGAAAGACCATGCTGTTGATCATTTAAAGAAATGCTTCCGTTATTGCCATTGTCGCAGGTTACATCTACCTTATTCAGCGTGAATCTTGGATCCTGGTACACGCCGTTTACAATTACATTGCTCACGCTGTAAGTACAATTTGTAATGATATCATTTACATATACGGTATAAGTGCCTGCAGAAAGCCCGGTGATAGAATCCGTGCTGGTGTAGTTGGTTGTTACCGGGCCCACGGTACGATACTTATAACTGCCCGAGCCTCCGCTTGCCAATATTTTAATAGAACCTGTAGCCGCACAACGACTTTCATATCCTGTGCAAGTAGCTACAAGTGTACTGCAAGGTTGTGCTGATATTTTGAATACAGAAAGGAGAAGCGTGATCAGCACCAATGTAAAGCTGGGGTATAGTTTTTTCATAGCGAGCTGTTTAGGTACACATATATAGATTCGCCTGCATTGGGATGCAATGGGCTGCTTGTGGTGGTAATGTTTGGAGTCAGGACGCCTTTCGGCTCTTTATTAACGGGCCGAGCGCCTGTTTTATTTCAAAAGCTGGCAGGCTTTTATCCACAATAAAGAGGGTAGATTCCGCAGGGGAAGCGGATTTTGGCGCATTGGCTGTTTAAGTTGTGAATGCAAAATCCGGCAATTTGTGCTCCGGTTTATTGATGGATTGGACTTTGTGCACAGAATCTGTTTCATTCTCACAAGGCTTATACCCTTGAACAAATGCTTAACGATGAACCCTTTTAAAACCAGCCCCTCTTCCTGAACACATAAATCATCCAGATGGGAATAAGTAACATAAGGCCCACAGATATAAAAAATCCCCATTGATTGTGCAGGAGTGGAATACTTTCGAAGTTCATTCCAAATATGCCACCAATAACGGTAGCAGGAGCAAGCAGGCAGGTTACCACGGCCATCACTTTCATTACCTCATTCAACCTTAAGTTTACATTACTCAGGTAAAGGTCCTGGAGGTTGATCATCATATCACGGTAGTTTTCCGCCAGGTCTGATGCCTGCACAATATGGTCGTACACGTCTTTAAAGTATTTTTCTGTGCGGTCTTCTATCAGGTCACTTTCGCTGCGCAAAATTCCATTGACCAATTCCCGCACCGGGCTCACGTTACGCTTGAGTACAATCATTTCTTTACGCAGCATATTAATTTTTGAGAGGCTGCGATTATCGGGCGAACGCACAATTTCTTCTTCCAGGATCTCAATGCGATCACCCAGTTTTTCCATGACGATGTAATAATTATCTACAATCAAATCGATGAGATTGTAAAACAAAAAATCGGCGCCAGACATCCGCACTTTGCTGCCAAAGAGCTTAAGCTTATCTCTCAATGCATTAAATAAATCCCGGCTGGCATCTTCCTGGAAACTGATCACAAAGTTTTGTCCTAAGATGATGCTCACCTGTTCTGTTTCTACGGAGGAAGTTTTTTCGTTGAAGTAAAGCATATTGAGCAAACAAAAAACCAACCCATTTACTTCATCCATTTTGGGCCGCTGACCCACACTTAAAATATCTTCCATTACCAGCGCATGAATACCAAAATGCAGGCAGAGCTTTTCTACATCGGCCTTGCGCAAGCCATCCACATTGATCCAGGTATTAGAGGGAGATTTTATAAACGAAAAGCAATCCTCCACATTTTTCATCACGAAAGTTTCTGCTTTCTCGTAGTTGTATTCATTTACGGTGATACTCGTTTCTTGTATATGCGTACGCTCGGGTGTAATTGTAGGATTTACATGCAACACTTTTTTAGTGCGCAACAATTCCATTGGATTTAAAACGTACTCTAAATATTTTGCTCCGGTCATACGCTATGCTTTGGTTAAAATTATGCAATAGGCCTCACTTAGGGGTGAGTGTTTTTTATGAGGTAAATTAACCGTTAAATTCTAATTGCCTTGCACGGAGCGGAGAAATCCGGAACGTTACCAAAATAAAACGGTCAGCCGGGTAGGCTGACCGTTCATTCATTAATCGATTTTCTATCTTATGAAATTCTGTATGGTAGTCATTTTAAAATTCTGCGCTTTTAGGATAACGGGGAAATGCAATTACATCCCGGATATTCGTCATGCCGGTTACAAACTGCACCATACGCTCAAAGCCAAGGCCAAAGCCTGCATGCGGGCAACTTCCAAATCGGCGGGTATCCAGGAACCAATCCATTTCGGCTGCAGGAATATGCATTTCTCCCATGCGCTGCAGCAGCAGGTCCAGGCGCTCTTCCCGCTGTGAGCCACCCACAATTTCGCCTATGCCGGGTGCAAGAATATCCATAGCCGCCACCGTTTTGCCATCGCCATTCTGCCGCATATAAAATGCCTTGATCTCTTTAGGGTAGTTGGTAAGAATCACGGGCTTTTTAAAATGCTTTTCTACCAGGTAGCGCTCGTGTTCACTTTGCAAATCGATACCCCATTTATCTACCGGGTATTGAAATTTCTTTTTCTTATTATGGCTGCATTCTTTTAAAATTTCTATAGCCTCCGTATAGGTTAGTCTTTCAAAATTATTATTTACCACAAACTCCAGTTTTTCTATGAGCCCCATCTCACTGCGCTCTTGCTGTGGTTTTGTTTTTTCTTCTTCCAGCAGGCGCTGCGCCAGGAACTCCAGGTCTTCCCGGCTGTGCTTCATTGCGTAGCGAATAATGTATTTGATAAAATCTTCCGCCAGGTTCATGTTATCTTCCAGGTCGTTGAAAGCCACTTCGGGCTCTATCATCCAAAACTCAGCAAGGTGCCGGGTAGTGTTACTGTTCTCTGCCCTGAAGGTGGGACCAAAAGTATAAATATCGCTAAAGGCCATAGCGCTCAGTTCTCCTTCAAGCTGCCCGCTCACCGTAAGGTTTGTACTGCGGCCAAAGAAATCTTCTTTGAAATTAATAGAACCGTCATCGTTTTTGGGTGCGGTACCGTCTAGTGGCAAAGTGGTTACCTGGAACATTTCGCCTGCTCCTTCGGCATCGCTCCCTGTAATGATGGGCGTGTGCATGTACACAAAACCCCGCTCATTAAAAAATTGATGGATGGCAAAAGCCAGGGCATGCCGCACCCGGAATATGGCCCCAAAAGTATTGGTGCGAAAACGCAGGTGTGCAATCTCCCGTAAAAATTCCAGGCTATGTTTTTTGGGTTGCAGGGGAAATTTCTCTGCGTCACTATCTCCCAGTATTTCTATTGAAATTGCTTTTAACTCTACCTTCTGACCCTTTCCCAAAGATGGAATCACGGTGCCAATGGCTTTAATGCAGGCGCCGGTTGTAATCCTGCGCAGGGTAGCATCATCCAGCAAACCAAGTGGCGCCACCACCTGCAAATTTTGATTTGTGCTGCCATCATTGAGGGCTATAAACTGGCTGTTGCGAAAAGTGCGCACCCAGCCCATCACCGTAGCATCATAGTCTGCTTTTTCATCCTGCAGCACGGCTTTAATCTTTATCCTATTGTTGAACATATAAAAAATTGAGGCTGCAAAGATAGAAATCCAGCGGCAGATGATATCCTTCGCTTAAAAATTCAGGCGTAGCAACATGAATATTTTTTGAGAGCAGAATAAGTTTTGCTGTCTTTTTTGTAGCGCCAGCGGCAGGGCTACTATGAGGCTTTAGTTGTGTCACTCCCTTGTACGGCAACTACCTTATTCAGCTATTTAAAAACGTCCTGGGTTTTTGTTGCACAGGCAAAACGGCTCAAGGGTTTTCATCACCGGGTTCTATAAAATCCAATAAAGGATTGGGGGCATTCCCTGGCAGCTCCTGCACATTGCGCAGCTTCCTTGTTATCGCACGGGTGCGCACTTCAGAACTATCTATCACATTGGTGGCTTCAATAAGCTTCTTTTTTGTTTTAGCCAGTACATCACCAAACTGCCCAAACTCCGTTTTTACTGCACTGAGCAAATCCCATACTTCACTGCTGCGTTTTTCAATGGCCAGGGTTCTAAAACCCATTTGCAAACTATTCAGCAATGCACTCAGGGTAGTGGGACCCGTGATGGTAATTTTATATTCTTTCTGCAATTGTTCAAAGAGGCCGGGCACCCGCAGCACTTCTCCAAAAAGACTTTCGTACGGAAGGAACATGATTCCATATTCCGTAGTATTTGGCGGATCAATATATTTTTCCCTGATGTCTCTCGCATTCTTTTTTATGCCGTTGATAAAAGCTTTACGATAGCTTTCAATTTTTTCCAGGTCGCCATGTTCATAAGCATCTACCAGCGATTCATAATCTTCTTTCGGAAATTTAGAATCAATGGGCAGCCAGAGTACTTTTTCAAAATTGCTTCCGTGCGGCATTTTAATGGCAAACTCTACCAGGGCACCGCTTCCCACTTTTGTTTTTACATTTTTTTCATATTGCTCATTGGTAAGCAAATCCTCTATAATGTTTTGCAACTGGTATTCTCCCAGCACGCCCCGGCTTTTTACATTGCTCATTACTTTTTTTAAATCGCCCACACTCACGGCCAGGGTTTGCATTTCGCCAAGGCCTTTATGCACGGCTTCCAGCCGGTCACTTACCTGTTTAAAAGATTCGCCCAGCCGTTTTTCTAAGGTTTCATTCAGTTTTTCATCTACGGTTTTACGCATTTCCTCCAGCTTTTTCTCGTTGCCTTCCTGCATGGTTGTCACCGATTTTTCCAGCGAAGATTTTAAGGCTTCAATCTTTTCACTACTTGTGGTATGCTGCGCTTGCTGCGCCTGGGTAAACTGGCTAAACTGCTCCCGCAATCTTTCCCGGTAATCTTTCAGGGCGTCGTTCAGCTCCGTTTTAAAAGTATCCAGGTTTTCTTTGAGTTCGGTCCTGGTATGCTGGCTATTATGATCGATGGCCTGCTGAAAGCTGGCGAGTTTGTCTTCAAAAGTTTTACGGAT
>DGQO01000026.1:1234-7157 GCA_002400445.1 Chitinophagaceae bacterium UBA4412 | reverse complement strand
GGATGGTTGGTGAATAATTTTCTTACCCGCAAATTACTTTGCCGGCACTATACCCATAGGTGATAGCATAGTGCCAAATGGGAGAAAATGCGGTAAAGTTTTGATATCCATTTCCTCTTTCTCAAATCCCGTTGGCAACGGGCGGTTGCAGAGATCGTATTGCCACGAAAACAGGTGCAAGAAAACACTTGGGGTAAATACAACCCGATTTTTAAAACANNACTGATTCTACCGTCATTTTCCAGTGTAATGCAGGAGCAAAAATCTTCAAGGATTTCCATATGATGTTGCTCAAAAGCTTTAATGAGTAATGTTTCTCCCTGGCATAGATCCACCACCCGGTCTGAAAAAGTAATTCTTCCTTTTCCTTTTCTGCACACCAGGAACGCATCAGAAGTGGCTTCATGCAATGGCATTTTTTCTCCGACGCTCAAGGTTACACTCAGTATTTTAAATTTACCGCTGCTGTACAATTCTTTGAGTTCCATAATTAAGTTTTTTAGTTTCTAAAGGTAGGCTGTATTTTAATAAAAGTATTTAAATACTTTTATTAAATGCGGAAAAGCTTATTGTGCTTTTAATTTGGCGGAAACTTTTATTGAATGACCTCCATCAATCGAAGCGCTTGAAGGTGCATCGTCTTGCGACTGTTCGTCTTTTACGCCCGATGGCAGCGGATACCCCGGTGAAGGCTTTGTGGCAGGGGCTTGTGCCGGAGTAGTAGTGTACAGCGGGACCAAGGCCGGGGCTTGAACGAATGCCGGCGTTCCAATTTTTTTTTAGTTTGGGGGCTATCTCCTTATTCTTTATTCTACAATTTTATAATGGGCAAAGTCTTCTTTTTGCCAGGTACCTGTCTGTGCATGGCTGCCTTCTTCCATTTGAATATGCACATATTTAACGCCGGGTAGTTCAGTGAGGTTGAGCACCACATCTGCCACATATAGTTCTGCACCGGTGCTTCCCATTTCTTCTGTAAGGTGGCCACTGTGCGGAATGACGGTGTAAAGCGTATCATGTCCTTGCTTGATTTTTTGCAATAAGACCCCTTCGTGCATTTGATTGATTCCTTTAATGAGCGTATCCACCTGGAGGAGAGCAGGTGTGTAAGCTGGATTTTTTTGCCGGCAGTTTTCTGCATTGACTTTCCAGATGTATAATTCTATTTCTGGTTGCAACGCAAGGTTGCTGTCTGCAGCAGGCAGTGTATTATCCTCTTTGGCAGAGGGTGTTTCCTGTGGATTGTTGCAGGCAACAATAGCCAGGAGCAGCAAAAAAAAGACGGATATATTTTTCATGAGAACATTATTTTATTCGGTATGTTTTTTTGCAAATATCGCTGTTCGGCCGTGTTTGTTACCTAATTTTGAAGCACATGAATGTTCCTGATTTCTGGTTTAAACTTCTCCATTGGGAAGCCTGGCATCACCACACTAAATATATTCCGCTCACTCCTGTTTGGATATGGTATTGTATTCGCTCTGGCACGCCCTGGTTTTTTACGCCTTCTAATCCTACACTTACATTTGGTGGTTTTGAAGGGGAGGGAAAATGGGAAATGTATGCGCAACTGCCACCGGGCTCTTATCCCCTGAGCACCCTGGTTTCTACTGAACAGACTATTGAAAAAGCGGAAGCACAAATATTAGCAACTGGCATCTCTTATCCTTTTGTAGCCAAGCCGGATATTGGCATGATGGGGTTGATGGTGCGTAAAATAAGTACTGCTGCAGAACTACGGGAATACCATGAGCGGATTGGTGCGGCATATATTGTGCAAACGCTTGTAGATTACCCGGTAGAGATTGCCGCATTTTATTACCGGGTACCTGGTGAACAGCATGGTACCATTTCCGGCCTTTTACAAAAGCGGCCCGCACATGTGTTGGGAGATGGCAAGAGTACTTTGGCAATGCTAATTAACAACAGTACATTTTTGCGTGAAAAGAAAACCGATATGTTGCGTAAGCATGCGGCACATCTTGATAAAATTATCGGACAAGGAGAAGTCTTTCCATTATCTATTTCCAGCAATCGAAGCCAGGCGGGCATTCTTGAAGGTATTGATGTAAAAGCCGATGCACAATTGCATGCACTGTTAGATAACTGGAGCCATTACAACGGGAATTTTTATTATGGCCGTTATGATATCAAGTGTGCTTCTTTAGATTCCCTTAAGGAGGGAAGAGATTTTTATATCCTGGAATTTAATGGCGCTGGCGCTGGTATACAGCATATCCTTGGGAGCAAGTACAGCCTGGCAAAAGCGATGGGCATTATCCTGCATCATTGGAAAATGCTTTTTAAAATAAGCAGGATAAACCATAAAGCAGGCATAGATTACTGGCCCATTAAAAAAGGCTGGTGGCATCTGAAGAAGGCCAAACAAAACATGGAAAGATTACAAAAATTAGATGGGAATTTTCCCAATTTTTGATGGATTGTCTCCCGTTTTCTCCCCCAAATTATTAGAACGGGTCCTGCAGCATCTCCACCCTGCGCAAGCACATGAACACCTCTAGCAACTACCCAGCGCCCACCATATAATAAGAAATACTACTACGGTTCCCAGGCATCCGCCTCCCAATTTCTTTGCGCCGTATCCGGCAATAAGGCCTCTAAATAAATTATTCATGTCTTGTTGATTTATTTCAAACCTACATTAAAAATAATCATGCCGAATATTTAGAATACCGGCCTTACTGTTTCCATAAAGTTTATACATTTACAGAAAATACCTCGTATGAAACTTTTTGTTGCTGGCCTTCCTTACGATCTTGATGATGCAGAACTGGAAGAAATTTTTGAAAAATTTGGAACCGTAACTTCCGCTAAGGTGGCTATAGACCGGGAAACCGGCAAGAGCAGGGCCTTTGGATTTGTGGAGATGCCAGACAGGGCAGAGGGTACAGATGCGATGGAAAGCATGAATGGTATTTCCCTGGGTAAAAAGCCTTTGGTAATTAAAGAAGCAGAAGAACGCAGTGGCCCGCCATCATCTCAGCGGAGGCCAGGTGGTAGCAGCGGTGGTTTTGACAGAGACCGAAGAGGATATTAAAATATATAGTCAGGGGAAATACTTCCCCTTTTTTTATGGCCGTTGCAGTGGTTTTTTAAAAACAGGTACGGTACTGCAGGGCTCACCATACATGATACTCTTTACAACAGGTCTTAGTTTTTTAGTGATTTCCACATAGGCACTTTCTTTAACCGGCAAATCTCCGCAACCCTTTATTACCACCCGCTGATCAGTAAAATCCTGAACATTGATGGCGCTTATATTTCTACGCAATATTTCATTGGTGGCCTGGCCTTCATCTCCATACACAATTTCTTTTGCCGCAGGCGAAAGTAAACTTGCTACCAGCATATAAGCCCATATTGGAATGACCGCATCTGCTGAACAGGTGAGTGCAACCACTTTATCCTGGAAAGGAGCAATGTCTAGCGATTTAAGGGCTTCCCTAAAATCTTTTTCTTTTAGAATTAATCCCATGAATAAATAGTCTTTCATGTCAAAAACCACAATTTCATTCCGGGGAAAATAATCTTCAAGATTCAGGGTGATGATTCCGCTGTCTGCCACTTTATTTACAAATTCTGCCATAACACAAATTTAAACAAAAAGAGCCGGCTCTATGTGAGCCAGCTCTTCTTATTCCGTACTTAGGAAAATGTCTTTTAAAAACTTTCGCTGCGATTGTCTTTAATCGTTGCCTGCTTTCTGAGGCCTTCGTACCAGTTATTGATCTGGCTGCGAATAGCACCGAGTTTTGCCTGCTTTTGCTGGGCTATCATTTCGGGCGCTTCATCCGCTTTTGCTTTTAAAGCATTTGTTTTTACAACATACACACCGCTATTGCCGGCAATGGGCGGTGTGGGTTTAGATTGAAATGTTTTATTAAAGATGGCACCTAATAGTTTTGGCTCAATACCAATACCATTAATAACCTGCGCATTAAAGGTTATAGAAGAATCAGCACCAGCTTGAAGCACTTCCTTATTATAAGCCTTGGCAGCTGTTTCTAAAGTAGGCGTTGCGGTAAGTTTTTCTTTAATAAGGGCGGCCTTTTTTTCATTGCGCACCATTGCTTCTGCACCACTGCGGGCAGTTTCTGCATCTTGTACACCTTCTTTATATACCCTGTCTACTGCTGCCACTATGAAATCGTCGCCGATATTAAATGGCTCGCTCACTTCTCCTTTTTTAGCTTCAAAAGCCCAGCGTACCAATTGCCTTGCATCCTGCAGGCTTCCTACGCTGAAATCATTTTCTTTTATAATGGCAGGATTCTGCACAATGCTTAATCCTTTTGATGCCGCATATTTTGCCAATTCTGCTGCGTCTTTTTGGCCGGCCGCCTGGGTAGCTTCAAGACTCGCATTAGTGATGGTTACATCACTTGGTGTAATTTCTTTAGCTACATAGGCGATTTTATACGCTGGTTCAAATTTGGTTTGGTTGGTGATATCAATAACATGATAGCCAAATTGAGTTTTAACCACTGCTTTAGATCCTACGGGGTTATTGAAAGCATAATCATTAAACTCAGGCACCATGGCGCCATAGGCAAAGAAGCCGAGATCGCCACCTTTATCCTTGCTGCCATCAGATGAAAATTGTGCGGCAAGGGCTGCAAAATCAGAACCGGCCTTTACAGCCGTTAATAAACTATCGGCCAGTTTCTTTGCTGTATTATCGTCGTTAACCGCTTCGCCAGTTTGTGGGTTCACGGTTGGTATTAATATATGACGGGCTTTCACACTGTCTGGCAATTGCTTTGTACCAAGCATTTTTGCCAGCACATAAGATCCCTGGTCTACATACGGACCATATACTTCGCCGATACTTAACCTGGTCAATGTATCCGCCACAGGTGATTGTATTCTTGACTTTGGCACAAATGCATCTGTAAAATCAATCACTGATGTATTTCTTGCTACAAAGGCTTTAGCATTGGTATCTGCAGCAAAGGGAGCTTTTAAATCCATTACAGCAGTCCTGCTGCGCACACTATCTTCTCCACTGGGCAACTGGCTAAAACTTACATAGGAAATAACCCGGCCGGCTTCCTGCTTAAATAATGCAGCATGCTTTTTTACATAGGCATTAATATCTGCATCTTTCACTATAACCGCACTGTCTGGAATTTCATTATATGCAATAGCTACGTAAGATATTTCGGCAAAATTTTTATTATCTGCTATATCCTTATCCTGCATCCACTTTGGATAATAGGTGCTGGCACCTAAGAGACCGTTGTATTTATTTACAATAGAAGAAAGCTTTAAGGGAACGATCACCTGGTTATTCACCGCTTCTTTTTGATCGCCTTTTAGTTTTTTAAAATTACGCAGTACTTCCTGGGCTTTAGCTACATCAAGCTTGCCGGTAGGATCTGTCATTCCCTGCTCCTGTAAAAGAGGGTTTGCAGGATCGTTACTCAATAATATAGACGAGAATTCAGCTGGGGTAAAAATGATACCGAGTTTATCTGCTTCTTTATAAAATATTTTCTCCGCTATCACTGTATTCCACACTTGCTCCCGCAATTGGTTTGTTCTTACACCGCTGGGGCGCTGGCCTGTTCTTTGCTCCTCCTGAGTTTCAGCAATCGTGATTCTTTTATTAAATTCGGCAAGGGTAATACCTTCACCATTTACTTTGCCCACGTTCTTTGACAATGATCCAAACAACCGGTTATTTCCCTGCTTGGCATCCATGAGCACAAAACCAATAAGGCATAACACAATCACAGAAACAGTTATAGCTGCGCCTTTGTCACGAATACTTTGAATAATTTGCATGTTTTGACTTGATTATTTTTTGGACGGCAAAAATAGGGTAAAATCAAATATTAACATCGGTTAATTAAACTGTGGATAAGCCCCGAATCTCTTTGCTGCGCTTATATTCCTGCCA
>DGQO01000026.1:0-1218 GCA_002400445.1 Chitinophagaceae bacterium UBA4412 | reverse complement strand
CCGAAATAGGGTAGATGGATCATCTTATGCTCATTTTATGCCGGTTGCATTCACAGGTTTTTTAAAAAAAGTTGCTGTTTTTTTATCCGACCTTTTGTTTATACACCTATGTGTGTGAAACATCCTCGTTAAACAGAACACATCAACGCTGATGATGCTTTATACTGCCCTGTGGAACAGTAAAGACATTGTGAATGAATTGTGAATGATAGTGGATAAGTCAAAGTTTTTACATTTGCAATAGTGGAGATATCAAAAGTTTCCACTTATTAACAGCCCTAATAGTAATAGGTTATTTAAATAAAAATAGTATTAATACATATTATGGTAGATATACACAGTGAATTTGTGAAGGAATCATTAGAGCAAAAAGGCTTCCTGGATATTGAGCCGGATGCTTCCCTTGATTTGTTTGCAGAAATCGAAAAACTGAAGAAAGAAAAAAATGCCGTTATCCTGGCGCATTATTACCAGGAGCCTGATATACAGGATGTGGCAGATTATATTGGCGATAGCCTGGGCCTTGCGCAAAATGCGGCTACTACAGAAGCTAGCATCATTGTATTTGCAGGTGTTCATTTTATGGCGGAGACGGCTAAAATTTTAAATCCGCATAAAAAAGTCTTGCTGCCCGATTTAAAAGCCGGCTGTTCTCTCAGTGATTCTGCGCCACCTCCCTTATTTAAAGCCTTCAAGGATAAGCATCCGGATCACCTGGTAATTACCTATATCAATTGTAGTGCAGGCATGAAGGCGCTTAGTGATATCATTTGCACGAGCAGTAATGCCCAAAAAATCGTAGAGAGCCTCCCGGAGGATCAACCTATCATATTTGCTCCTGATCGAAACCTTGGGGCTTATATCAACAAACAGACGGGTAGAAATATGCTACTCTGGAACGGTGCCTGCATGGTGCATGAAATCTTTAGCCTGGAGAAAATTATTAAACTCAAGATTCGCCACCCTAAAGCAAAAGTAATTGCACACCCGGAATGTGAGGAAGCGGTGCTTGCCGTGGCAGATTTCATTGGCAGTACAACCGGTTTATTAAAGTTTAGTCAAACTGATCCTGGCACAGAGTATATTGTGGCTACGGAGGCGGGAATATTACATCAAATGCAGAAGGCAAGTCCGGGTAAAACATTTATTCCTGCACCTCCTAATAACGCCTGCGCCTGCAACGATTGCCCGTATATGAAATTAAATACACTGGAAAAA
>DGQO01000032.1:892-3898 GCA_002400445.1 Chitinophagaceae bacterium UBA4412 | reverse complement strand
TTAAGTACAAACTTGAGGTTGTTATTCACGTTACGATCAGTCATGAGCTGAAAATCCTGGAAAACCACGCCCAGGTTACGGCGTAAAAACGGAACTGTTTTCCAGGTGAGGTCACGCAAATTATGACCCACTACCCAACCCTCTCCATTATTAAGTTCCAAATCACCGTACAGTGTTTTCAGCAGGCTGCTTTTACCCGTTCCGGTTTTACCCACCAGGTACACAAACTCTCCTTTGTCCACAGAAATATTTACCTCACTAAGTACTAAGTTTTCACCCTGGTAAATATTGGCATTCTTTAATTCTACGATAGACTGAGACATGTAATAAGCGTTTTATCTTGAACAGATTCGGGCAAATTTAGGGCTTCGGTATTCACAATGAAAAACTAATTTTTAATGCAGNNATTCCCGGCATATTGGATACTCATGTTCTTAAAAAATATTTTCCGGAGTAATTAGCTGAATAAACCGCCTTTTTTCAATGGCCTTGTAGCTTCTCCCACTTTAAATCCGTTATTAAAAACTTCAATCTTGTAGTTACCAGAACTGAAGTCTGTATTTTGTTTCCANNTTTCCAATCAAATGTTACGGTTTGCTTTTTATTTTGCTGATAATTTACATCCAGCTTTTGGGTATAAAACTTTTGCTGACCGTCCCTTGTGCTAAACGTACCTGATCCCAGGGCTTCTACGGCAACGGGTGTACCGTCAGGGGCTGTAATGCACACATAAATCTCTTTTTTACCAGACTCTGCAATCATATTTTGATTCAGGTCAAAGCTAATGCGCAGTTTATCTACCCGCTTGGCTGTGGAAGTCACTTTTTCTTTACTACCTTTTTCATTAATGGGAACGATATTGAAATTTGAAGCCAGCAATGTAGAACCCACATTGAGCATGTCTTCTTTTGATTTAATGACTACCGTAGCAGAATCATAATCTTTCCTGGCCACATCCCGCTGCTGTGTTACCACTTTCTTTTCTTGAGTCAACTGAATTTTTTCACCTTGTAAAATTTCTATTTGGTTCTTATACCCTTCAAGATCTCCATTTAAAGAAGCAATCAGCCTGCGAGCCTCACTCAACTCAGATTCTGTTGCATTGGTTTTATTTAAAAGCGTTTGGATGCGGGTTCTCTTCTCCTGTATATCTCTATCTTTTGCTGTAATGGTACTGTCTAGCTTGGAGTTTGAAGATTTTAACATATCATAACGCATGGCTGCATCTTCCAATTCCTTTTGCAGCTCGTCTCGCTGAGAAGAGGTCGTTGCCAGTACAGTCTCTTTCTGATCGAGCGTTTCTTTNNTTGGTGGTTGTAACCGTGTCTTTTTCGGGGTTGTCCGCCTGCGGGAAATTTTCAAATGCCATGATAATAGATTTTGTTGATGTAAAAAGTTGATAAGTGCTAAATTGCCACGGCGAAAACACTGTAAATTCAGTGCTTGGGCAGTTTTTCTATTTTGATAGTGGTATTTTCCAAAATTGTGCCAAAGTAAAGAACTACGGTTATCATCGCAAAACCACTGTAAAAATAGCAGGAGTAAAAACAACAGAATGAGTGCAGAAAAAATAATCAGTAGCTGGAAGCAAAAAAAATTTAAGCCACTTTACTGGCTTCAGGGAGAAGAAGATTATTACATTGACCTGCTTGTAAATTATGCAGAGCACAATATTCTGTCTCCGGAAGAAGCTAATTTCAATTTGACGGTGTTTTACGGCCGGGATGCAGAGTGGGCAACCGTTTTGAATGCCTGTCAGCGGTATCCCATGTTTGCCGAAAAGCAAGTAGTACTCATCAAAGAAGCCCAGTTTCTCAAAGATATTGATAAACTGGAATCTTATTTTGCNNTTCACTTCTGAAAAAATAAAGGAAAACAAAATTCAGGGCTGGATTGCTGAGTTCGTAGTATCCCGGGGATTTGTGATTTCTCCAAAAGCTATCGCCTTGCTGGAAGAACATATTGGCAATGACCTCAGTCGTATTGCCAATGAAGTGGATAAACTTTCTTTAAATCTGGGAAGCAATAAAAACATCGGGGAAGATGATATTGAGCGCTTTATCGGCATCAGTAAAGAATACAATGTGTTTGAATTGCAGGATGCCGTGATCAAAAAAGACCTTACCAAGGCTTTGCGTATCATCCAGTACTTTGAACAAAATCCCAAAGCGGTAGCCATCCAATTTGCATTACCCACTTTGTATTCCTTTGCCAGCAAAAGTTACGCTGCATTTGGTCTTTCAGATCAGTCTGATGCTGGTCTGCAGTCTGTATTCGGCTACCCAATGGCAGTAAAACAGGGGCGGTTAATGATGAAAAACTATGGCTTTGCGGGTGTGGAGCGAATCATACTACTGCTGCAGCATTACAATTTGCGAAGCATCGGCGTAGGAAACAGTAGCACATCGGGCCCACTCCTGATGAAAGAAATGGTGGCTAAAATGATGCTGGCATAGTGAGCAATCGGGCGGCTTCTTCTTTATCTGAACCAAGCTGTATTTTCAGCGATTCCACTCCATCAAATTTTTGCTCGTTTCTCAGCCTGTAAAGCACCTGAACCCTGAGTACCTGGTCATAAATCATTTGGTCAAAATCAAAAATATTGACCTCGATCATTCGCTTACTGCCTTCTACAGTAGGCCTCGTGCCAATATTCATCATTCCTTTAAAAATCCTTGTGCTCTTACCAATGGAAACAAGTACGGCATATACCCCATTACCGGGAACGAGTTTAAAAGGATATTCTATTTCCAGGTTGGCAGTGGGGTACCCGATGGTTCGGCCAAGACGATTGCCCGGGCGCACTGTGCCATGAAAAAAGTATGGATAGCCAAGATAAGCAGCAGCAGTAATCGTATCGCCTGCAAGCAATGCCTGCCTGATTCTTGTACTGCTCACCGTAATATGCTGCAGCACATGTTCCGGAATTTCTTTAACGGTAAATTGATGGTCTTCTGCCATTTGCTCGAGCAAATGATAATCGCCCTTTCTATCACTGCCAAATTT
>DGQO01000032.1:0-863 GCA_002400445.1 Chitinophagaceae bacterium UBA4412 | reverse complement strand
GTATTTTTCTTCCGGGGTATTCAGTAATTGAATAGGCGGCATGTTTTGGTTTTGCGCAATCACCTGCCTTGGGTGCGGATCAAATGTGATTACAACGGCTGTTCCATCTATGGCTTTTGCCTCCCGAATAAGCTGGGCGAGCACTTGCTGATGACCTTTGTGCACTCCATCAAAAGTACCGATGGTAATTACTGCATTTTGAAAATGCGGCAACTGTTTGATATCGTTATATACCTGCATGAAAATTGGCTGCAAATCTAAAGGATATTTTTAAACGGCTGCATTACGGCGTAGGGCGCAATGATATTGATTTGTAACTTGCGCCTTCTATTTCACAGGCAAATCAATTATCGAATGTCCCTTTATTCCAAGAGAGGTGTATCTGCGCAAAAAGAAGAAGTGCATGCAGCAGTAAAAAAAATTGACCAGGGTATTTTCCCAAATGCTTTTTGCAAAGTGTATCCTGATTACCTGGGTGGCGACGAGCAATTTGTGAATGTAATGCATGCTGATGGAGCCGGCACGAAGAGTATTCTTGCCTATTTATATTGGAAGGAAACAGGTGATATCAGCGTATGGAAAGGCATTGCACAGGATGCCGTGGTAATGAACCTGGATGATTTACTCTGCGTGGGCATTCACGACAATATTGTATTCAACTCTACCATTGATAGAAATAAAAGGCTCATCCCCGGTGAAGTGCTGGAACAAATCATTAATGGAACTCAAGCGTTATTTGACAGCCTGAAGCAATTTGGTGTAAATATTCACTACTTAGGCGGAGAAACTGCCGATGTAGGAGATGTGGTAAGAACAGTAGCCGTAAATGGTACCATGACCTGCCGATGGCCTGCCGGAAAAAT
>DGQO01000083.1:9277-13245 GCA_002400445.1 Chitinophagaceae bacterium UBA4412 | reverse complement strand
TTATCTATTCTGCTGCGCAAGTTGCAAACAGATCCTTACTTAACCTTCCCCACTATATTTTTTCTTGCGTCTTCTGTAGCCACTATTGTTGTAGCCATCCTGGCCACGAGACCAAAATTGAGCTCTGGTTTATTTATGGAAGAAGATGTAACAAACAAAAAAACCAACCTGCTTTTCTTTGGTAATTTTCACAAAATGCCCCAGGCAAATTATGAAAATGCAATGCGTACCATGATGAAAGATCCAGACTATCTCTATAGCAGTATCATCCAGGATATTTACAGCCTTGGTGCTGTACTCGGTAAAAAATACCGGCTGGTGAGAATCGCTTATAATATTTTCATGTTTGGCATCATCATCTCTGTGATAGCATTTGCTTTGGCATCTGTAATTAACCTCAACGAGCCTGCGCAAGCGCTGCCGAATAGTACAGGTTCGCCATTTTAAGGAGCTGCAATTTTTGCATGGCGTCATCCTAAACCAATTATTGGCAAATGGCAAACTTTATTTCAAGGTATATTCATTTTTCTTCAGTGAGCATTTACAGGATGCAGCGGGTATTATTTATTGCTTTCTGCTGGATGTTATTCGATGCTATTTTTTATTACCTCAATAGCCGGGAAGAGGTTTTTTCCATGTTTTCCCTGGGAATAAGGGCCATCATCGTATTTGCTGCCAGCCTTGTAATGGGCTACATTTTCGTTTTTACTTTTCGCAATCTTTATCGTAACCGACCACTCTGGTTCGGGTTCCTCATCAAAAGTGCTACGCTGCTGGTAGCGGCCTTTTTAATGACAATGATAGCCCACCTGGCTGATAAGTATTTTACTATGCATCTGAACCCTGTGGAGTCTTTCCATTATTTCCTGGATGAAAAATTTGGTGTGAAAACAATTCTTAAAAGCACTTTGTATTGGCTGATCTTATTTTTAATTACCCAATTGTTTTTAGAAATATCCAATAAATATGCACCAGGTGTGTTCAGGGCTGTGCTGGCAGGTAAATACATCAAGCCAAAAACAGAGCGCCGCATTATTATGTTTATGGATTTAAAAGATTCTACGCCTATTGCGGAAAAGCTTGGCCATGAGCAATACTTTCTTTTTATCCGGGATTTCATTTACCAATTGTCTATTGCCATCATTGAACACCGGGGCATCATTTACCAGTATGTGGGCGATGAGGTGGTAGCCTCCTGGGAAGCCTCTGAAAAAAATGCAAAGCGAAGCATCCAGGCCATCATCGCTGCAAGGAAAAATATTCAAAAAGCCAATGACTCTTTTCGTGTGTCCTTTAATGTTGTGCCTGAATTCAGAGTTGGTATCCATGCAGGCGATGTTACTATTGGTGAAATTGGGGTGATCAAAAGAGACCTTGCCATGAGTGGCGATATTATGAATACCACGGCAAGAATTCGCACGGCCTGCACAGAACTCAATCAAAAATTCGTTGTATCCGGAGATTTTTTGAATTTTACCAGCCTTGAATCATGGCAGGCAGAATCCTTAGGATTAGTGGAGTTGAAAGGAAAAGCATCAAGCCTNNCGGCCTTTTACACTGCAGCATCTCAAATTGCTCACGGGTGAGTTGGTTATCATTTTGCTCGTATTTTTTGCTTCCGTTTACTTCCTTATTTTTTTAATCCGCATGGTATTTATTCACCAGGCTCCCGGGCTTGACGATGCCGTATTCAACTTTGTTGCCCAATTTCAATCTCCCGGCCTCACCCGCTTTATGCAGGCATTTACGTTTTTTGGATCGCATGAATTTCTTATACCTGCAAATCTTTTCATTATTGGTATAGCTTATTATGTGGCCAAAAACAAATGGTTTTCTATAAAAATGCTGGCCGTAGCGCTTAGCAGTTTAGTCATCATATTTGCCCTCAAGTTGTTGTTTAGTCGCAGCCGTCCGTTAATGCCGCTGTTAGGGCCTGCATCCGGCTATAGCTTTCCAAGTGGACATGCTTTTATGAGCTTTACTTTTTTTGGAATGGTTATCTACCTGGTGCATAAGAACGTGCATCAGCTTTGGCTGCGGATACTCTTAATGATCATCTTGTTTTCTATTACTTTCCTTATTGGGTTGAGTCGTATTTACCTCAGGGTGCATTATGCTACGGATGTGCTGGCTGGATTTTGCCTCGGTGTGATGTGGCTCGTACTCTCCTTATGGATTCTTCATCGCCTGGAAAGAAGCAAAACCCGTTTGCCGGATCATCCTGAATAATTTCAGCGCTGCAAAAGAATTGTTTCTAATAACTTTAAGGCAAAATTCTTTACTAGCATGACGAAATATTTTGCCCTGGCAATGTTCTTGTTGCCGTTTTCTCTTTCGGCGCAGACCAAGAAGCCGCTTACCCATAACGTATATGATGGCTGGAAATCTGCCGGCGAACGTTCCATTAGCAATGACGGGAATTACGTGGCGTATGCTATCAATCCCCAGGAAGGGGATGGTAATCTGTATGTGCGCAATATGAATACGGGTTATGAAAAAATTTTTCCCCGTGGCTTTAATGCCAATTTTACCAGCGATAGCCGATTTGTAGTACTTAGCATCAAGGCACCTTTCCAGGAAATGCGACAGGCCAGAATTAAAAAGAAAAAGCCGGATGAAATGCCCAAAGACAGCTTGTTCGTTTTGCTGCTTGGTACAGATAGTATTATTAAAGTTCCGAGAGTGCAATCTTATAAAATCCCGGAGAAAAGCACAGGCCTGCTGACTTACCTGCTGGATAAGCCATTGCCGGATAGTACCCGGAAAAAACAGGTGACCGACAGCCTTAAGCAAAAAATAGATATGCTCACTAAGGCGGCAGATTCTGTGATTCGTAAATCCCTGGATTCTGTGAAAGGAAGGATTACAAAGCAGGAGGTAATAGGCGCAGCAAACAAAGCAGTAAAAGAAATTTATAAAAGGGCAGATGAACTCGAATCAATGCTTGCAGATGCAGATAACGATGATGCCGATAAATCCGCTCCTGGCGCTGATGGTTATGAACTTAAAGTGCGCAACTTGCTCACGAATGATCTCATCAGCTTTGCCATGGTGAAAGAATATCAAGTGGATAAGCAAGGGAATATGCTCGTTATTGAAACCGCAAAAAAACCAAAAGATAGTACTGCTAAATCCGCCATATTAATTTACCATTTTGCAACGGAGCAAACAGACACTATTATGCGTGGTTTGAATGATGCCCGCAATTTTGCTTTTGATGAAACAGGTATGCAATTGTCTTTCGTGGCTGAGCGGGACAGTAGCAGCAAAGCTTTGCAGAAATTTTATAAGCTTTGGTATTATAAAGCCGGTTTGGATTCTGCCCAGTTACTTGTTCATGCTAATAGCATTGGTATGCCCATCGGGAGCACCGTGAGTGAAAATGCTACACCCCGTTTCAGTAAAAATGGTTTGAAACTCTTTTTTGGCACAGCGCCCATTCCCCCCGTTAAGGACACCACCCTGGTTGATTTTGAATTGGCACGTTTAGACCTCTGGCACTATAATGATGATTACTTGCAACCACAGCAATTGCGTCAACTGGGGCAAGAGCAGCGCCGCAGCTTCCTGGCTGTAATTAAGCCGGGCAGTGAGGAGATGGTACAACTGGGAAGGGATACCATTGAAAATATGGAAATTGTAGATGAGGGTAATGCAGATTGGGTACTGGGAGAAACCAGTAGGGGGCACCGCATTGCCATGCAATGGGAGGGACGCTCTCAACTGGATGCATATATCATTAATACCAGTAACGGCCATGCTGCACATATTCCTGCTAGTGGATTAGTGAATGCTTCTGCATCACCCCGTGGAAACTTTGTGTATTGGTATGATATTGCCGGCAAGCAGTATTATACTTACAATGTGCGCACTGCAGCAATTAAAAACGTGAGCAGTAAAATACCCGTGCCACTATACGACACGGAGAATGATGTGCCTGATTACCCAAGAGCCGCTGGCTTTACAGG
>DGQO01000083.1:7054-9219 GCA_002400445.1 Chitinophagaceae bacterium UBA4412 | reverse complement strand
CTCGTCTCTCTAAATAAGCTTACCAAAGAGGGTGGTATGTACCTGGTAAAAGCTGGTATAATGGCTAATCCCCAAAGCATCGAAACAGGTAAGTTTTCTCCAGGGGCTATTCGCAAAGCAAAAGATGCTGAAGTATATCTTTTGCAAAAAAGTACTCCAGCCTCCTCCGAATTGTATTATGGAAAATCACTGGCCAATACAAAGCCGGTTACAGACATTGCAGCACAACAAAGAGACTACAACTGGCTTACCACAGAACTGGTGAAATGGAAAATGTTTGATGGAAAAATGAGTGAAGGAATTTTATACAAGCCACAGGATTTTGATCCGAAGAAAAAATATCCCATCATTTTTTATTTTTATGAGCGAAATGCTGATGGCCTTTACAGTTACAAAGCTCCTGCGCCAAGTGCTTCTACCATTAACATACCCTACTTTGTGAGTAATGGTTACCTGGTATTTGATCCCAATATTTATTATAAAACCGGCGAGCCTGGGCAGAGTGCGTATAACAGTGTAGTGAGTGCAGCGCAGTTCCTGGGCAAAATGCCCTGGGTAAATGCTTCCAGGATGGCCATACAGGGCCAAAGCTGGGGCGGCTACCAGGTGGCTTATCTTATTACCCGTACCAACATGTTCAGGGCAGCAGGAGCGGGTGCGCCAGTTGCAAACATGACAAGTGCTTACGGAGGTATTCGCTGGGGAGCAGGTATTAACAGGCAGTTTCAATATGAAAAATCGCAGAGCCGCATTGGGGCTACACTTTGGCAACGGCCTGATCTGTACATCAAAAATTCTCCGCTCTTTGCGGCAGATAAAGTGCAGACACCCGTATTGCTTATGCACAACGATGCAGATGGCGCCGTGCCCTGGTATCAGAGTATAGAATTTTTTACTGCGCTAAAACGCCTGGGTAAAAAAGCCTGGTTATTGCAATATAACGGTGAAGACCATAACCTTGTGGAGCGGCGCAATCGAAAAGACCTTTCCATCAGGCTATCGCAGTTTTTTGATTATTATTTAAAAGATGCAAAGCCAGCTTCCTGGATCATCAACGGGCTGCCCGCTACCAACAAAGGGATTTCCTGGGGAACCGATATTATAGATTAATGTAGAAAATGAGTGAAATAAAAAAGGAGCTTACGGGCTCCTTTTTTTGTTATGGTCCGGCCTTCCCGGAAAAAGTTGAACAAGCAAAAAAGCATCAAGTTCACCCTCATATCAGCTATTGCTAATAGACTTTATAACCCGATGCTTTTACTTCCGGTTGCGCTACCATGGCGGTTTTGCTTCCATCAGTGGTATAAAAGTAATCCCCGGATCATGTCTTTTGCAAGTTTTTTCCGGAGTTGTTTTGCACCCCTTTTGCACCTCTTTATGCACAGTTATTTATTGGCCCGGCTGTTGATGCATTGGGCATCCTGTGCCGGCCCACTTCCGTGCTCTACTAACGGAAATAAATTGTATGTGAATTTTATTTTAGGAATGTTATGGTTACACAAATTCAAAATATGCAGGTGATCTCCATAATGAAATTCTGGTTTCTTTTACGAAAAAACCTCCCGAAGGAGGTTTTCTTTATGCTATTATTTTACGGCTATTAAATATCTGTGGCTTCGCCGTAAGCTACTGCAGTGGCTTCTTTAACCGCCTCGCTCATGGTTGGATGCGGATGCACTGCATTCAGAATTTCATGAGCCGTTGTTTCCAGTTTGCGGGCCACAACAGCTTCTGCAATCATCTCTGTTACGTTCATGCCAATCATGTGACAGCCTAAAAATTCACCATATTTAGCGTCATAAATCACTTTCACAAAACCTTCTGTAGCTCCCGCTGCACTTGCCTTTCCGCTGGCCATAAACGGAAATTTGCCCACTTTAATTTCGTAGCCTGCATCTTTAGCCGCCTTCTCCGTATAGCCNNNNCTGCCCGGGTGTGCAATCTCCAATGGCATATACACCGGGCACGTTCGTCTGCTGATTGGCATCCACAATGATTTTACCTTTTTCTGTTTTTATGCCCAGGGCTTCAAGACCAATATTTTCTAAATTAGCCACTACACCCACAGCGCTTAGCAGGATATCTGCTTCCAGTACCTGCTCGCCTTGTGCAGTTTTCACGGTAGCTTTAATACCATTGCCAGAAGTATCCACTTTTGTTACTTC
>DGQO01000083.1:503-7011 GCA_002400445.1 Chitinophagaceae bacterium UBA4412 | reverse complement strand
ACCATGCTCTTGGGTTGCTCCTGCAAAACCATTGCCTCACGATAGCCAATAATTTTTTTACCATCTATTGGCATGCTTGGTAGTTGCCGGGCACGGCCGCCTGTAGCAATCACAATATTTTTTGCTTCTACCGTTTGTTTGCTGTTGTCTGCCGCTGTTACTTCAATCTTTGTTGGAGAAATCAGTTTGCCATAACCCATGATTACGTCAATCTTATTTTTCTTCATCAGGAACTGAACGCCCTTGCTCATCTTATCTGCTACGCCACGGCTGCGCTTCACTACTGCACCAAAATCTGCCTTAGGATCAGAAAGCTGGATGCCATAATCTGCGGCATGTTTTGCATAATCATATACCTGTGCACTTTTTAGCAATGCCTTGGTAGGGATACAACCCCAATTGAGACAAATACCTCCCAGGCTCTCTTTTTCGATGATCGCCACTTTTTTGCCCAGTTGGCTTGCCCTGATTGCTGCAGGATAGCCACCCGGTCCGCTGCCCAAAACGATTAAGTCGTATGCCATAAAATGTATGTGATTTTAATGAAGAATGAGTGGCAAAATTACTTGAAGAGGGCTGATTTGCCAAAGCAAATTTTTGCTGGCTTTAACGACATGTATCCTTAGATAAAAGCATTTGCACTTATCTTTAAACAGATGAAAAATTTATGGATAGCATTGTTGCTTTGCTGTATTACGGTGGTTGCAAAAAGCCAGGAACTACCTTCCTGGAAAATTACAGAGGTAGAAAAGTACATTGCAACAGCTAAAAACGAAGTATTGGTCATTAATTTCTGGGCTACGTTTTGCAAACCATGCGTGGCGGAGATTCCCTTCTTTATCAGTGTGAAGGACTCTATGAAAAATGACGGTATATCTCTGTTGCTGGTAAGCCTTGATCTGCCATCTTTTTACCCGGATAAGATTCAAAAATTTGCGCATAAACAGCAATTCACCGCACCTATAGTATGGCTCAATGAAACCAATGCAGATTATTTCTGCCCAAAGATTTCACCTCAATGGAGCGGCAGTATTCCAGCTACGCTCATTGTAAATACCAGAACAGGTTATCGGGCCTTTTATGAAGAAGAAATGCAACGCACAGACCTGGAAAGCGCCATTAAGGCTGCAAAAGCTGATGGGCTTAAATAAATCACAAGCTTGAGATATTAATGATGGAAAGTATGCGTATGCTCCCAGGCGCCGTTTAAAACAATTTTATTCCTGAACCTTTCTATCTCTTCCAAAACATCCTGATTCTCGTATCCACATTTTGCCTGATGTTCGTATAGAAGAAGTTGATGTCAGCAATATGATAGTTTTTTGCTGTAAGAAAAATATTCCCAAAAAACCTTGGCTTCTCACTCCATAAAATATTGCCATGTACTTGTGCATCTGTTACATGCGGAACCACTTTGTTGAAGCGGCGCAGGATGCCGCCCGTATTAAGTTTTGCGGGAGCATAGGTACTATCCAATGTCCATGTGAGTGGATTGGTTACAATCATTTTCTGGGTTTCCTGCAAAATATATTCAGGTCCTTCATAACCTCTTTTCATGGTGCGCCAGGATACGATGCAACCGGTGGCCACTGAATCTTTACAGGCAGGAATGGAGGTAAAATAATCTACCGGTACGGGCATACCAATGAGATAAGCACATACTAGTCGGTTTTGAAGATTTGTGCCCTCAATCAATTCTTTTATCAGCCTTGCCGCATGCATGGTGCCCTGGCTATGCGAAGCGATGATGAATGGTCTGCCTCCACTATAGTTTTCCAGGAAGAAAAGAAATGCATTTTTTACATCAGCATAAGCGGTATCAAATGCGGGCCCGGTAATGGTGGTATCTTTCAACAAATAATTTCGATAATGGGCCTGGCGATAACGTGGTGCAAATACCCGGGTTTGTTCATTAAAGGCGCTGGCCTGGTTTAGCATGGATAATTCATCCGTACGTTCATTCAATCCTGCATCATCTAAGCGGGCGTTGGATGCCGTATCTGATGAAGCCGTAAAGGTAGTAGGGTGCACAAAAAATACATCAACTACAGAGTCCTTGAAATGCTGTGCACGCAGCGGCGCAGGCACGCTATCTGAAGGATCCCATTTCCAGGGATGCGCAGCCCAGTTTGCCAGGTCATGGTAATTGGGTGCCGGATTGGATTGGCCAAGGGCCATATTGAATAACATGCCGGCAAGAAAACATCCTAAAACAATCTTTTTTAACATAGAGAGGGAGAATTGTATTCAAAGAAAAGCCCGGCAAAAAACCGGGCCTGAATCATTAATTTTTGAGGCGCTTAATAGCGCAACCTACGCTGCGTGTTTCCTTAACTGTTATATCTTTTCCGGCGCTCAGTTCTTTGATCGCTTCCCGGAGGTGCTGTCGGGTCACTGCATTTCCATCCGTGGGATTATCGTCGATGGCACCATGATATACCAGCTTTGCATTTTTATCAAAAAGAAAAACTTCGGGAGTGCGATTAGCGCCAAAAGCATCAGCTAATGCATGGTTTTTGTCAATAACATAGGGCCAGTTATATTTTTGTCCCTCCGCATAATTGCGCATCGCTTCCCTGCTGTCTTCCCCTCCACGGTTAGCTTCATTGCTATTGAGAAGAATTACGCCAAGATTATTTTTTTTTGCAAAATCGTTAATGGCAATAGTGCGTTGTTGATTTTTGATAACGTAAGGGCAGGTATTGCAGCTGAACATTACCAGTATTCCATTACTCCCCATTGCATCCTTTAGGTTTACTAAGCTGCCATCCACGTTCATCATCTTTACATCTGCTTTAGGCATCAGGCTCCCTATGGGCAAAGGATCGCCCGTGGTAAAAGCCGCCACTGACATGATGCACAGTGCAGTGATCGCAATTCTTAATACTTTCATAGACAAAATTATTTAAGATGAAATTATTGTTTGCTAAAATAAGCTGCAATATTCGTTTCTCCGCCTGCTAAAATCACAATTATTTATTGTGATGGGTAGAACTGTGTGCTTTAGCTGCGGCCTCCTCTGCTTTTTTCCGGCTCATGGCATGGGCCTTTAGGGAGCGAATGCTCACATTGAGTTCAAATCCAATAAGCAATGCTAATGAGTTGATAAAGATGAGGGCCATGATCATCATCATCGTGCCAATAGATCCATATAGCGCATTGTACCGGCCAAAGCTGTTTACAAAAATGGAGAAGCCCACGGAGGCAATAATGCTGAGCCCGGTAGCAAGCAGTGCACCTGGCGAGCGCACTTTCCAGCGCTTTTCTACAGAAGGCAGATATTTAAAAATGAGACCGATAGCCATAAAAACCAGGGCAAGCATAAGCACCCAGCGTGCATAGGAAATAATTTCACGCAGGGTATCATTGGTTATCACGAGACGCAGCAGGGCACCCTGCATTGCCAGTAACAGAAGATAGCCCAGCAGCAATCCAAAAAGCATGATCGTAACCCGCAGCGCCATCAGCCTGGCTTTGAGGCCCTTTCTTCTCTCAAAACCAAGGTAGTTTTTGTTGAAGGCCCTCATGATACCCATCATGGCGTTGGAGGCAAAAAACAAAGAAAAGAATAACCCTGCAGACAAAAGACCGAAGCGGGAGTTGTCTAAAAAACTATCTACAAAGCGAATCACTTCTACATTATAAGTAGGGTTAGGAATGATATCATGAATGAGGCTGTTAAGCTGGTAAGTGATATTCCTGCGGGAGACAAACGGCAGGTTAGGCACAAGGGTAAGTAAAAACAATAAAGACGGCGGCAAGGCCATTACGAAATTGTACGAAATGGCGGAAGCTCGTTCTGTGAGGCCATGCGTCTGAATCTGCCGGCGTAAAAACTGGATGACATCGTATAAAGGTACTCCTTCAAAACCCGGCGGACACAGCACTTTACTCTTCCTGATGAGCCAGGCGATGGGTGGAAAACGTAATATTTTTCGTAAAACTTTTTTCACAGTGTAGCTGCATTCTGTTTTTTACTGATCATGCTATCCAGTGCTGCCTGGTAAGCTTTCGCATATTTCAAATGATCAGCATAATTGCTGGCAAAATTAGAGTAACCGCTGAAGTCTGGCTTGGCTACAAAGAAAATATAATCTGTTTCGGGAGCTGTGAGCACGGCATCAATGGTTTCCCGGGTGGCTGTGCAAATGGGGCCTGGTGGCAAACCGGCATTCCTGTAGGTATTGTATGGCGAAGGATAGTTGAGGTGGCCGTACAGAATACGCTTAAGGCCAAAATCCCGCATTGCATACTTTACGGTAGGATCAGCTTCTAATTTCATGCCTTTACGAATGCGGTTGATGTAAACGCTTGCAATGAGTCCTTTATCACCTGTTTTATTGGTTTCTTCTTCCACGATGCTGGCCATCGTGTACACCTGTACCGGGCTAAGGTTTTCGGCAGTGGCCTGCGCAAGCCTGTCTGCATTCCAGAATTTATCTTTTTCTGCAATGAATTTTGAAAACAGTTTTTTAAATGAACCATTCCAGTATGCCAGGTAAGTATCTGGCAAAATGCTGCTCATTACGGTAAATGAATCCAAACCGTAACTGCGGAGAGAATCATTATTGCTTAAAAAACGGATCACTTCCAGGGAGTCTGACTCAAACAAGCCACCTACTTTGCGGGCAAGGTCTTCCTTGGTGCGCAATTTATTGATCACCAGTTTTATGGGTAACTGGCGCCCTTGCTTGAGCATGCGCACCAGGTCGTAAAGGCTTGAACCCTGTTTTATTTCATATCTACCGGCACGTACACTTTTAGGATAGGCTGCACGCCTGGCCAGTTGCTCAAAGAAAAATCCATTGCTGATGATCTCTTGTTTTTCCAGGGCCTGCTTCACTTCATCGTAATTACTGCCTGTGCGTACAAAAAAATATTTATCTGCAGGAGCAGAAACGGTAGGGCCAAAAATCTGCCAGGCCACGTATGCGCCACCTGCTAAAATGAGGAGAAATAAAATACCTAAAAATTTTTTCATAGTGCTGGTTTGCCAGGGTTTCTGAACAAAGTAAATAAAAAACCCCGCTGAAGAAGCGGGGCTGCATAAATTTTATGAATCAATTAGTTGGCCGGCTTAACTGGAGTTGTACCAGGCATTGGAGCCACGGGTGCTGGTGTGCTGGTTTTGGGCAACGTAACCGGGGCTTCATTTCTGAGTTTATCCAGGTCATTCGCATTGCTGTTTTCTGATGGAATAAAAGCGGGAGAAGCCAGGCAGAGCAGCCCAACAATACCTGCAAAAAGCCAGGTGCCTTTTTCAAGCACATCGGTGCTTTGTTTTACGCCCATCAATTGGTTACCAAAACCACTTAGTGAACCAGAAAGCCCACCACCTTTAGGGTTTTGTACTAAAACAATCAATCCCAGTACGATAGAAAAAATGATAATCAGAACTCCGAATAATGCTAACATGTGTGTTTTAATTTATTTGAATCGCTTCAATTTTGGCTGCAAAGTAAGCGCTTTTAGCAGGATTGAGCAAACTTAATTTTTCATATACTTCACGGGCTTTGCGGCGTTTTCCTTGCTGAAGGTACACTTCCGCCATGCTTTCCGTAATTACATCTTCTTCCCTGTTGCTCCGGTCTGCCAGGGTCTGCACGGCCACATCTTCCACGGCATCTGCATTTGGTTTTTCCTGGTGAACTTTCTTCATGGTTTTAAGCCATTCTGTAAAACTCTTTAATTGCTTGCCCAGTTTATCATCGGGCTGTGCCTGTTCAGAAAGCTTAATTCCCTGGCTGGCAAAATAGTCTGTCGCAAATAGGGGTTGAAACAAGGAAACTTCGCTTTCCTCCTTTTTAATATCTGGCTCGGGGGCCTGTGCTTCGGGAGTTGCCTGCGCATCCACAGGTTCTGCCAATGAAGTTTCCGGTACACTATCCGAAACTGAGTTCGCGGCATCCATCTTGTCTTCTTCTGTTGCAATATGTGCGGACTCATTTGCTGACGTGCTGTTTACTTCAGGCTCTGCCGTCAGTTCAGCAGGTTCGGGCAGGCTAGTGGGTACATCATTGTAGCCGTCTTCTTCAGCGAAATCTGCCTGCTCTTCATCGTCTGTTAAATAAGTGCTGTGTGCAATATCCATACTGGCAACATTCTCTTTTTTGCGCAGCAATTGATCTTGCAAAAAAAATGGGTTGCTAAAATGAAGTGCAGTTTTTGCAGCAATTCTTTCATAGCCTGTTTCTCTTTGTTTAGTGGCTTTAAGCAGAAAGAAATGGCCCAAAGAAAAATAAGGATATTCTTTCACGATTTTTTGAAGACGGGTTATTTGCCCGGGATCGTTTTCTCCTTTCTCAAAAATTCTGTAGTGTAAGTCTTTAAATGGCATGTTGAATTGTTGAGCTGCTTACCAGTTTGAAAATATTTTATTGAAAATTTCTTCCACCAGTTGTTTTACAATATCTGTATTGAGTGTTCGTTCGGCCGTTTGTAAAGATTCCCGTGCGGAAAAATCGAAGTTGCGCACAAGATCGGCTTCAAAATTTTGTTTATCGTCAAG
>DGQO01000083.1:0-298 GCA_002400445.1 Chitinophagaceae bacterium UBA4412 | reverse complement strand
CGCCGCAAGGAGGACCAGTAGGGAGAGTTTTTTATAAAGATGCGATTGCATGGTATGAAAAGATATTTAAGCTAAGGTAATGCTCCATTTTGTGAGCCTGCTCCATTTAAACTTTCTTTATAAGTCTTCAATGTCATACTCTTTGAGTTTCCGATAAAGGGTTCGCTCACTTATGCCGAGGTCAAGCGAGGCATCTCTTCTTTTGCCCCGGTGTTTTTTAAGCGCTTTAATAATGAGTTCTTTTTCCTTATCAACAATGCTCAGGCTTTCCTCTACATCTTCATGTTGAGAAATACCG
>DGQO01000038.1 GCA_002400445.1 Chitinophagaceae bacterium UBA4412 | reverse complement strand
AAAAACTACCCCGCTTCTGTTTCAGATTTTGAAACAGCTTTGCAGATGGATAGCATTTATGCTAAAACTTACTTGCTCCCCTATTCCATCTCACTGGCAGGCACAGGGAATTTTTCTAAAGCACTCCTGGCGGTTAAAGAATTTTTACAAACACCCCGGCTAAATGAGCAAAGTATCCAGGCAGGAAATTACCGTCGTAAAACTTATGAACTTGCCCTCAAAATTGCGGAGCAGCGTACAAAAGATGGTGCGAATAGCTATGTGTTTTCCCCTCAAAACCTGGGATCCAATATCAACTCAGCAGCTCTCGAATATTTTCCTTCCCTTACGATTGATGGTAGCCGGATGATTTTTACCCGCAGGCAAAACAACGATGAGGATTTTTATGAGAGCATACTTGAAAATGGCGTCTGGCAAAAGGCAATTCCTCTTGCTGGTCACATCAACACTAATTTAAATGAGGGTGCACAGAATATCTCGCAGGATGGAGAGTGGCTCATTTTTACGGGCTGTAATTATCCCGAAGGCGAAGGGAGTTGTGATTTATACATTGCATACCGCACCAGGAGCGGCGGCTTTACAGATCCGGAGAATATGGGGCGTGTAATAAATACAGAATTTTGGGAATCTTCTCCATCCCTTTCGCCAGATAAAAAGCAATTGTATTTTGCAAGTAACCGCCCCGGTGGATTTGGCGGAAAAGATATATGGATGAGTACAAGGGTTTCTTCAGGAAGATGGGGCGAACCCATTAACCTTGGGCCAACTATTAACAGCAGCGGCGACGAAGGATGCCCTTTTATACATCCCGACAATCAAACCCTCTATTTCAACAGCAACGGTCATCCAGGTTATGGTATGACAGATTTGTTTTTGAGTAAAAAAGATTCCAATGATCGATGGCAGATGCCGGTAAACCTTGGCTATCCTATTAATACTATTGACGACGAAGGATCGTTGATTGTAGCCGCCGATGGCAAAACTTCTTACTTTGCAAGTGATGGTGGCGATACAAAAGGTGGCCTCGATTTATATCGCTTTCAGCTCAGGGAAGATATCCAGGCAAATAGGGTAAGCTGGGTAAAGGGCCAGGTGTTTGACAAAAAAACGAAAAGAGGACTTCCATCATCTGTAGAACTAACAGACATTGCTACACGAAAATCCATTTTTAGCCTGCAAACAGATGAGGATGGAAATTATCTTGTTACACTTCCCGCAGGTAAAGATTATGCGTTTAATGTGAACAGAAAAGGATACCTTTTTTATTCTGATCATTTCTCTATGGGTATCGGAAACACAGACTCCGCCCTCGTGGTAAACATTCCGCTCCAGCCTATTGAAGCAGGTGCCAGCATAGTACTAAAGAATATTTTCTTTAACACGGGCAAATTCATATTAGAAGCCACTTCGGAAGAAGAGCTGGATAGAGTAGTAGAATTGATGAATGAAAATCCAGGCATGAAAATCCTGATCAGTGGCCACACAGATAATGTGGGCAAAGACGCCGATAACCTTATTCTGAGCAATAACCGGGCAAAGACCGTNNAAACCGGCGTACAGAACTGAGCATTACTTCTGATTAAAAAATGTTTATTTTGCCTCTACTTTTTGCTTATGGATAATGATCTGCTTTACCAGGTTGCGCTCACGCTCGTTCCCAATATTGGCGATGTGCATGCGAAATTCCTGATCAATCATTTTGGTACGGCGGAAGCAATCTTTAAAGCGCCCGCACATCGCCTGGAAAAGATTGAAGGTATTGGGCATGGCAAGGCCGGCAGTATAAAAGCCTTCACTAATTTTTCTGAAGCAGAGAAAGAACTTTTGTTCCTGGAAAAATATAAAATTTCAGCATTCTGTATCAAACATTCTGCCTACCCCCGTCGACTTATCCATTGCTATGACAGCCCTTTCCTGCTATATTACAAGGGCACAGCCGATTTAAATACAACACATATTGTATCTGTTGTGGGCACCCGGCTTCATTCTGATTACGGCAAACAGTTGTGTAATGACTTAATTGAACAGTTAGCATCGCACCAGGTGCTGGTAGTAAGTGGTCTTGCGTATGGCATAGATACAGTGGCCCACAAGGCGGCTTTAAAATATGATTTGCAAACGGTGGGTGTTATGGCGCACGGGCTGGACAGAATTTATCCCCCGCAAAATAAAACACTGGCTAAGCACATGACCGGGCATGGCGGGCTTCTCACAGACTTTAGAAGCGGAACAAAGCCAGACAAGCAAAATTTTCCCAAAAGAAACCGTATCGTAGCAGGTATGTGTGATGCGCTGGTTGTAATTGAAAGCGGCATAAAAGGCGGCTCACTCATCACAGCCGAACTGGCCAATGGATACAATAAAGATGTTTTTGCATTTCCTGGCAGAACTGTAGATCATAAAAGCGAGGGTTGTAATTACTTAGTGAAAACAAATAAAGCTTCATTAATTACCAGCGCAAAAGATGTAATAGACATGATGAATTGGGAAACGACTGAAAAGAAGACCTCTTTCCGGCAGCAGGAGCTATTTGTGGAACTTACTGCAGACGAAAAAAAAATTGCTGAACTGCTGGCAGAAAAAGATGCTATGCAGGTTGATGAAATATTTGCCAAAAGCGGCATGAACAGTAGTGCTGTAGCCAGTGCGCTACTCATGCTGGAGATGAATGGCCTGGTCTGTTCGATGCCTGGAAAAATGTATAAGCGACTAAACTAAACAGCGGCTGGCTGCCGATATACTTTTTCTTTTATCTTTGCCTATGGCAACAATAAAAAAGTCTCCCTCAGCTATTTCCAACAAATTTTTCGGTGAAGGTCTAACGTTTGATGACGTATTACTGGTACCTGCATACTCCCAGGTTTTACCCCGGGATGTAAATATCAGCACAACACTTACTAAAAATATTACCCTTCACATACCCATGCTTAGTGCAGCCATGGATACCGTAACCGAAGCACAGATGGCCATCGCACTGGCCCGGGAAGGCGGCTTAGGCATTTTGCATAAAAATATGACCATAGAACGGCAGGCTGCAGAAGTGCGTAAAGTAAAAAGAAGCGAAAGTGGTCTTATCCTGGACCCCGTGATTCTAACGGCTGAAGCCACCATTGGTGAAGCACTGCACATCATGAAAGAAAATAAAATTGGCGGAATTCCCATTGTAGATAAAGGGCATAAACTTGTAGGCATTCTTACCAATCGGGACTTGCGTTTTGAAACCAATTACCGGCAAAAAGTGGCTACGGTAATGACCACAGAAAATCTAATTACAGCACCAGAGGGAACAGACCTGAAGAAGGCTGAACTCATTTTTAAAAAACATAAAATTGAAAAACTTCCGGTAGTTAATCGCAGTGGTAAATTAATTGGCCTGATCACCTTTAGCGACATTTTAAAACTCAAATCGAATCCAAATGCTGTAAAAGATATTTATGGCAGGCTGCTGGCTGGCGCTGGCGTGGGCATTACGGCTGATATGCTCGATCGTGTGGATGCCTTGCATAAATCTGGCGTGGATATTATTTGCCTGGACAGTGCGCATGGCCACACCCGTGGTGTAATAGAAATGTTGAAGAAAGTGAAAAAGAACTTTAAAGACCTCCCGGTTATTGCTGGTAATGTCGGTACAGGAATCGGGGCTAAAGCCCTTGCAGATGCTGGTGCTGATGCGATAAAAGTTGGTATTGGCCCAGGCTCAATTTGTACAACGAGAGTTGTTGCAGGCACAGGTGTTCCACAGATTACTGCAGTAATGGAGGCTGCTCATGCATTGAAAGGATATAATGTGGGCATTGTGAGTGATGGTGGTATCCGTTATACCGGTGATATGGTGAAGGCGCTTGCAGCAGGCGCTACCTGTGTGATGATGGGAAATGTTTTTGCTGGCACAGAAGAAAGTCCGGGAGACACTATTATATACGAAGGCCGTAAGTTTAAACAATACCGCGGCATGGGTTCTCTTGGTGCCATGGCCCAGGGCAGCAGCGACCGCTACTTCCAGGATGTAGAAGACGATATCAAAAAGTTTGTACCTGAAGGTATTGAAGGCCGTGTAGCCTATAAAGGAAGCCTTCGTGAAGTGGCTCACCAATTTACGGGCGGTCTCAAAGCAGGAATGGGTTATTGTGGTGCCGAGACGATTAAGGCTTTGCAACAGGCCCAGTTTGTAAAAATTACCAA
>DGQO01000051.1:8192-10066 GCA_002400445.1 Chitinophagaceae bacterium UBA4412 | reverse complement strand
AGCACACTGTGATTAATGCCTTTGGCGTATGGGGCCCAAAGCAATTATATGGCAAAGAATACATGGGTGTGCATCGGACTACTTTTCTCATAGATGAGAAAGGAATGATCAGGAAAGTATTTGAAAAGCCAAAGAGTAAAGAACATGCTGAAGAGATTCTTGCTGCATGGAAAGCACTTGATTAACCTGGGTAAAAATGCAGGACCAATTTTATATCAGAGAAGGCAGTTTAATTGCCCGCATTGCTGCCTGGAAACTTGGCGCTGCAAGAGTAGCCATTGTGATTGGTAAAACGGTGCACCTGTATAACACGCCCGCCACTGTTTTCCTGGCGGATGAGCGATGGGTGAAACACGAGCAATGTCATATCGCTCAATTTAAGCAGTATGGCTTTTTTAGATTTATCATGCTTTACCTCTGGGAGAGTCTTCGCAGTGGCTATTATAACAATAAGTATGAAGTAGAGGCCAGGAAGGCTGAAGCAGCGTCATAACAACCATTCCACGCCGCCAAAATTAAAACTGCGCTCCATCACATCTTCGGTTACGAGTTGCCCGTTTTCATTAACCTCTTTAATGGTGGTATTAAATACAGCGAAGTTCTTTTTGAGACGCACTTGCTCATTTTTTTTGAAGAGAAACTGGTTATATGTTTTGAGCAGTTTGCTAAAGTCTTCTTCACGCAAGGGGGCGTAAGCATCCAGGATATAGCGATGTAGCTGGCTGGCAAGTTCTTTAGGATCCCAGTCCTGTGGTTTAATCTGTTTTAAAGAAATGGCCCGGCTTTCTCCTGGAAAATCTGTTTGATTTACATTGATACCAATACCTACGACTGCCCATTTCCAGGCTGTTCCTGCAAAAACATTTTCTATTAAAATGCCTCCTGCCTTTCTGTCACTAAAGTAAATATCATTAGGCCATTTAATGAGAAATTCACGGCTGGTTTTCTGCTCTAAAAACTGGTGACAACACACTGCAATAAAAGAGCTGAGAAAAAATGGTCTTATCCTCAAAGCCTGTGCTGGCTGTATTACTATGCTCATCAGGATGTTTTTTCCAGACTGGCTATTCCATGACTTTCCCCGCTGTCCTTTGCCTGCTGTTTGCTCATTTGCACACCATGCCATACCATGAGTGGCCATTCCTTCATGCAACTTTCCCATGGCATAGTTGTTGGTACTATCCACGCTATCAATGCTGTTAAATAAAGAGGGTTGGCTCATTAGCGGTTGAGGTAAGAGAAAGAAATTGTATTTTTGATCCAGTTTTTGCAAGCTAAATGTTTTGGCTGCAAACCCATGGCAAAATCCATGGCTTTAACAAAAAAAATATCTATCATTTGAACAATCTGGAAGTACTATCTAGCCGAAAGAAAAATACAATCACCCGGCTCACAAGAAGTAGTAAAATTTTTAAATCAATCGTTAAGGCCATCCATGAGAAAAAAGGCGAGTATGTTATTAGCCTTGATCTGCGCAAAATACCGGAAGCCGTTTCCGATTTTTTCATCATTTGCCAGGCTTCAAATCCTTCACAACTCAAGGCAATAGCAGACAACATTGAGTTTCGGGTGAAGGAAAATACCGGGGAACTTCCCTATAAACACGAAGGCCGCCAGGGCGAGCAATGGATCCTGATCGATTACATTAATATAGTAGTGCATGTGATGCTACCAGAACCCCGCAAGTTTTACCAGCTTGAGGAAATGTGGAGCGACGCCCCGGGTATGGAACACCCGGACAGTTAATTTTAAAAATTACCCTGTAATACAAACCAGATAATGTCACAACCAAATACGAATCTACCCACGTCCAGGAAGAAAGTTAATCCTGACAATATTCCTCCAAACGGAGACGATCCGGATAAGCGGAAAAA
>DGQO01000051.1:0-8077 GCA_002400445.1 Chitinophagaceae bacterium UBA4412 | reverse complement strand
AGTTTCTTAAATGAAGATGAGTATACCATGCTCACAAAAACGCCTGTTCCCCAGGTGTACTTTAGCATTGTAAAAGACGAGGTATTTGCCGGTGAACTCAGAGAATTCTACAAAGAACATCCTGAAGTGCCGGTAGTAGCTCCCGTGTACAGTAACGAAGGAGAGTGGTTTAGCCAGGTAATCGGCACTTTACTGCCCATCCTGCTCATAGGGTTTTTATTTGTGATGATGATGCGTAAAGTGGGCGGCCCGGGTGGCGGTGGTGGTCCAGGTGGTATTTTCAATATTGGAAAATCTAAAGCCACGTTATTTGAAAAAGGCACCAAGGTTAACATCAATTTTAATGATGTAGCAGGCCTCGATGAAGCTAAAGTGGAAGTAATGGAGATTGTAGATTTCTTACGCAATCCTAAAAAATATACGGCACTTGGTGGTAAAATTCCAAAAGGTGCATTGTTGGTAGGGCCTCCCGGTACAGGTAAAACGCTTTTGGCAAAAGCAGTGGCCGGCGAAGCACAGGTTCCTTTCTTTAGCCTTAGTGGTAGCGACTTTGTAGAAATGTTTGTAGGTGTAGGTGCCAGTCGTGTGCGTGATCTGTTTAAACAAGCCAGGGAAAAAGCNNGAAATGGATGGTTTTGGTACCGACCTTGGTATCATTATCCTTGCTGCTACAAACCGTCCGGATGTATTGGATACTGCGCTTTTACGCCCAGGGCGCTTTGACCGGCAAATTACCATTGACCGGCCCGATCTTGTAGGAAGAGAAGCTATCTTTAAAGTGCATCTGATGCCCATTAAAGTTTCCACTAAACTGGATGTACATAAACTGGCCGAACAGACACCAGGCTTTGCGGGTGCAGACATTGCAAACGTATGTAACGAGGCTGCTTTAATTGCAGCAAGAAAGAATAAAGAAGCAGTTGATATGTCTGATTTCCAGGATGCGATAGACAGGGTAATTGGTGGTTTGGAGAAAAAGAATAAAATCATTTCACCTGAAGAAAAAGAAATCATTGCTTACCATGAAGCAGGTCACGCTATTTGTGGCTGGTTTTTAGAGCACGCTTATCCTTTATTAAAAGTAACGATTGTACCAAGAGGTTCTGCGGCGCTGGGATATGCCCAGTACACGCCTAAGGAGCAATACCTCTATAACACGGACCAGTTAATAGACCAGATTTGTATGACCCTTGGAGGAAGGGCGGCAGAAGATATTTTCTTTGGTAAAATAAGTACTGGCGCAAGTAATGATCTGCAGCAAATCACTAAGATTGCTTACAGCATGGTTACGGTGTATGGCATGAATAGCAAGGTGGGCAATATCAGTTTTTATGATCCTCAACAGGAGAACTATTTTACTAAACCTTACAGTGAAGAAACCGGGAGAATGATAGATGATGAAGTACGGCTCCTCATTGAGTCTGCTTACGAAAAAACCAAGGCCCTGCTTACCGAAAGGAGGGGAGAAGTAGAGCAACTGGCGCAGGAGTTGTTGGTTAAGGAAGTATTATTCAAGAGCGACGTAGAAGCGCTGATAGGCAAACGGCCATTTGAAGAAAAGAAATTGCTGGACATAGAGCCTGAGCCGGAGTCTATTGTAAGCGAAGAACCTTCCACTTCATTACCCGAGGAACTAAAAACACCTCCATCAATTTAATTTTATGGCGGCAGTAACAGCAGCAAAAGAGAGAATTCTAAAGAAAATACGCAAGGCACTGAGTAATCCAGTGCCTTTGCCTTTCCCCCAAAGTGAAGGAACTGAGGATGTATTTATGCCTTCGCCGGAAGACGATGCCGTATTGTTTGCAGAGGAATTCACCAAACTGGGTGGAAAGTTTGTTTTTTGTGCCGATGAAGCGCAGATGCAGCAGCAATTGCTAGCCTTGCTCGCTTCTCAAAACTGGCAGAAAGTATATTGCGTGGAAGAAAAGCTAAGAAAACAACTGCAACTCTCTTTTACAGACGACCTTCCAAATTGCGATGTGAGCATCACCGGCTGCGAATATCTTGTTGCCCGCATCGGCAGTATTGTGATGAGCAGTGCCCAGCAAAGCGGCAGAACAACCAGTGTATATGCACCTGTGCATATTTGCATTGCCCACAACAGCCAATTGCTTTTTGATGTAAAAGATGCTTTATCTTTTCTCAAAGCAAAATATGAAAATAACTTTCCATCTTTCGTTACACTCGCTACCGGCCCCAGCCGCACAGCAGACATAGAAAAGACACTGGTGACGGGGGTTCATGGCCCAAAAGAAGTATATTGCTTTTTAATAGAACACTAAGTTTCTTTTAAAATTGCTTGTATGAATGAAGGTGCTATAAAATTGTTTGTGTACAGTTCTCTGCGAAGCGGTTTCCGTAACCCAGCTTATCAATATCTTACCCGCTATTTCACGCTCCTGGGTGAATCCGTTGTGCAGGCGCAATTTTTTGATCAGGGGGAATACCCAGTAGCGGTGCCATCGGATGATGATCATTTTATTCATGGTGAATTGTACCAGTTGAATGACAATGAAGATTATGCCTGGGCCTTTGAGCAGCTCGACGATTATGAAGGTGTAAAAGTTGAACCCGGCGAACATGCCTACTATCGCCGAAGCCTTTCCGTAGTTTATCATGAGGGCAAGCCTTGCGAAGCCTGGATCTATTGGTTCAATGGCGAGGTGGAAGGTATGCCGGCCATAGCAACCGGCGACGTATTCACTTACCTGCAAGAAAAGAATAAACCATAGATCCCGGATGGATTCCCCTGCAAAGCATATTTATTTTCTTTCTGATTTTCATTTGGGCGCACCCGATGCCGCTGCAAGCCTGCAGCGTGAAAAAAAAATCTGTCGCTTCCTGGATGCTATAAAAGAAAAAGCCGAAGCCATATTCGTACTGGGAGATCTCTTCGATTTCTGGTTTGAATACTCCACCGTTGTTCCCAAAGGTTATGTGCGCATACTGGGAAAATTGGCAGAACTAACAGACCGCGGCATACCTGTACATTTTTTTGTGGGCAACCATGATATGTGGATGAAAGATTATTTTCAGAAAGAACTGAATATCCCGGTTTATTTTCATCCTAAGACTTTCCACTTCAATCATAAGAAATTTTTGATTGGGCATGGGGATGGGCTCGGGCCTGGAGATAAAGGATATAAGATGATGAAGAAGGTTTTTAGAAATCCCCTGTCTCAGTGGCTCTTTGGTATTTTTCCGCCATACCTGGGTATGGGTCTTGCCAATTATTTCAGCCGCAAAAGCAGGGCAAAAACCGGAACGGTAGATGAAACTTTTATGGGTGAAGAAAACGAGTGGCTCATTATTTATTGTAAAGAATTGCTTAAAGAAGAACATTTTGATTTTTTTGTTTTTGGCCACCGCCACCTTCCTATAGATGTGGCTTTACCACAAAACAGCAGGTACATTAACCTGGGTGAATGGATTAAATATTTCAGCTACGCTGTGTTTGATGGCGAAACTATGCACTTACGTTATTATAAAGAAGAGGCGTGAAAAATTTCCAGACATATCTCCTTATCCTTTGTTGCAGTTTGCCATTAATAGCCTGCGCCCAAACAAAGCCGCTGCAGCCCGGCGCTGATGTGGTTGATGCTTCTCTGTCTGACACTTTTCAACTGGAAAAATTTATTCCCGGGCAGTTCAGTTATATGGATGTAGATGTGCTGAACAACCTCTACCTGATATCTGGTGGAAACCAATTAAAAAAACTAAACGAAAGGGGAGACTCTGTAGCCGTGTTTGATAATGTGAAAAAATATGGGAACCCCAGCACTGTTGATGTAAGTAACCCACTCAAATTACTGCTCTATTATAAAAATTTTGCCACCGTAGTTATCCTGGACCGGTTTCTCAGCCAGCGCAATAGTATCAATTTCCGGTCGCAGAATATTTTTAGTGTAAGCGCTATTGCTACTTCTTACGATAATAATATCTGGCTGTTTGACGAGCAGAATTTTAAGCTGGTTAAGATGGATGATGATGGCAAGAAATTACAGGAAAGTTCAGACTGGCGTCAGATCATGAACGATGTGCCCTTGCCCCGGCTCATCATTGATCATAACAACTTTGTGTACCTGTACGATCCGGAAAAAGGCTTTTATATTTTTGATTATTATGGTACGTTTAAAAATACCCTTCCCTTCCTGGGCTGGGAAAATGTGAGCGTGAGCGGTGGGGCTATTTCGGGTTTTGCTAAAAATAAATTTTACCGTTATACGCTGCAATCCTTATCCTTGCAATCTTATACCCTGCCCGCCAGCTTTAAAGATTATCTTGGCATAAAAGCGATGAACGGTCGGGTGTATCTGCATACAAAGAATGGCATAGAAATTTATAGAGTACGCTAATGGATTTTTTACAGGAAAAAATATTAGACAATTCAGTGCAGAACCTGCTCATCGTATCCGGAACGATCCTGCTGGTTGTTTTATTCCAAAAGTTGTTAGCACATTCGCTGGCTTCTTTCATATATCTTTTTATCAGCCGCCGCTGGAAAATTTTTGATCAGCAAAAATTTTCCCGGATGTTTTTTAAACCACTCAGTTGGTTTTTAATCATCACCGTTTGCCTGGCTGCGCTTAGCCGGCTCACTTATCCCGGGGCATGGGAGCTGAAGATTTATAAAATTACTTTTTATGAAATCCTGGAGAAAGCTGGGGTCATCATTTTTATCTATAGCTTTTTCAGATTGCTTTTTAGTGTGATCGACTTTGTATCACTTATCCTTGCACACCGGGCAAAGCTTACGGTGGATAAAACCGATGATCAGCTTGTGGTGTTTTTTCGGGATTTTCTTAAAGCTATCCTGGCCATTGTAGGTGTGCTACTTGTTTTAAAAGCGGGCTTCAATCAAAATATTGGTAACCTGCTTACCGGTCTTAGTATAGTGGGCGCCGCACTTGCGCTCTCTGCAAGGGAAAGCCTGGAGAACCTGATTGCATCTTTCATTATCTTTTTTGACAAGCCATTTTTTGTAGGCGATCTCGTTAGAGTAAACGCAGTAACCGGCACCGTAGAACGCATCGGCTTGCGCAGTACCCGCATCCGCACAGCAGATAAAACATTGGTTACTGTGCCCAACAAACAAATGGTGGATAGCATTGTAGACAACTGGAGCATGCGCACGAACCTGAGGGTAGAAATAAAATTAGAAATCGGCCATCAATCAAAGCCCGAAAGTGCGCAGCGACTCATAGAAAAAATAAAAGCTTTTCTGGGAAAGCAGTCTGCCATCAGCAGCTCAGCAGTATTTATGCTGGATTACAGTAAAACAGGCGCAACACTTACGATCGAATATTTTACAGCCATTATTCCTGCTCCGGCATTTAATCTGCTGAAGCAACAGGTTAATCTTGAACTGATGCGTTTAGTGAGTGAAGAAGAAATTACATTGGCTTCGCCAAACAGCATTACCATCGTGCAACCAAATGCCCCAGACGCACCCCGGCAGCGGCCAATACTTTAATTTATTTAAGCAAAGCTGCAAGCTCTTTGTCCCACTGACCGGTGCTGCCATACTCTACCACACGACCAATTTCTTTCCCGTTTTCCATCACGATGATTGTGGGCACATTGGTTATTTTAAAAGCTTTATTAATACCGCCAATGGTTTGTTTGGCCCTGTCTACAGCAAAAAGACTTACCGCTCCATCTGGCAAACCGCTTTGCTCCTGCAGTTTAAAAAACTTAGGTAAAATAAATTGGGTATCCTCGCACCAGGTACCACCAAAAATCACAAACTGTTTTTTGCCAATTGCATTTTGCATCGCCTGCACCACTTCCGGGGCCGGCGTGTAATTCATTTGGCTGCTGTGATACCATTGATAAGTACTGTCATTTTCCAATGCATATCTTGTAATGATGCCATCCAGGATATGCTGGCCTTTTGCTTCTTTATCTGCAAATGAAATGTAAGGACTCTGCGCAGGGAGGATAGATGGCAGGCAACAGAGTGCCGCAAAAAATAATTTTTTCATCTGGAATTATAAATGTGCTTTCAAATCAAGCAGGAAAGCTTTTGTTTTTTTTAAAGTGTCAATGAGTTCAAACCTTTCTTCTACACCCTTATGTTTTTTAAGAAAATCTTTAGCGCCATCTATGGTGTATTTTTTCTCCCGCAGCAAATGGTAGATCAGGTTAAGGTTCTTTACATCTTCCGGCCGGAAGAGCCGATCGCCCTTACCATTCTTTTTAGGTTTTAAAATGTCAAATTCATTTTCCCAAAATCGCACTAATGAAATATTCACTTTAAACATATTGGATACTTCGCCAATCGTATAATATCTTTTTTTAAAAAGTACATCATCCGCAGGTACTTCAATCAGTCCTACCATTTGATCCATATCACTCAGGCGCATACGCCCACGTGGCGATTTTCTTACAGGAAGTGTTTTTTTATTTTTCACTTTCGGCTCAAATACGATCTCCCGCACTACAGTGTCTATTAATATCTCTTCCTGTATTATGATCGCTTCTATTGGTAGTTCTGCTTTTTCTTCCGGCGTTTCCGCAGGCCTTGCTACAGCTTTTTGCTGTGGCTCTTGTTTCGCAACTTCTTTTTCCTTTTCCGGCTCGTTTGCAAAAAAATCGAAGCTAATTTGTTGATGTTCCATGCTGCACTAATTTAATCAAAACTTCTTGCACTCCCAGATGCGGCAATTTTGAGCAACTGGTCATATTGCTCTGGGTTAAGATCGTTACTAAAGAAATAAACCGGGTTCACATTTGCGCCATTTACAAATACTTCGTAGTGGCAATGCGGGCCGGTACTTTTACCTGTGCTGCCCACCCAGCCAATGATTTCTCCACGATCTACTTTTTGCCCAGTGCGCACTTTTACTTTTACCATGTGGCCATATAAAGTCTGGTATCCATACCCATGATTGATCACTACATGATTGCCGTAACCACCATCTGAATAGCCTGCTTCTTTTACCGTACCGTCTCCGGTGGCATAAATGGGTGTGCCTTGGGGTGCGGTAAAGTCGAGGCCACGGTGCATTTTTGGTGTTCCATATACCGGGTCTATGCGCATGCCATATCCGCTGGCTACACGGGTAAGTTGCTTATTACTCACGGGTTGTATTGCGGGCAGACTGGCGAGTTTAGCCTCCTGGTTATTGATCAGTTTTTCAATAGCCGTATAACTCTCAAACTGGAAAGCCATCCTGGCGCTAAGCATATTCAATTGCTGTGCTACCTGCTTACCCAGTTCATCATCATCTATCACATTTACTTTTTCCAGTTCTTTCTTTTTCTCAATTTCTTTTGCCCTCGCACTATCTGGCAGTGGGTTGGCTTCAAAAATAGATCGGTACACTTCGTTGTCTCTTTTTTCCAGCGTAGCCAGTTGCTGTTCCATAGATTTTACCTTGCCGTTGATCACCTGGTAATTATCTTTAAGTACCTCATATTTTCTACGGGCTTCAATATCAGTGGGCCGGGGAAAGAAGCGGTTGTATAGATAAATGACAATAGCAGAACTTACGATGAGGCCGGAGAGCAGCCCGAAAAACCGCAATAATTTCACCCGCAGCGGCGTCACCAATTTTTCGTACCGGAGCGAGTGTGTGTTATAGTAGTATTTTATTTTCTTCATAAAATGCCAATGCAGCCCTGCTGCCAGCAAAACTCATGCTGAATTGCTTAAATTTGTGGCCGATCAAAATTGTGCAACGCATTGAATACCTGCAAAAAGAATCGAACCGTGGGAGCACACAAATATAAACGAACTACACACAACATCAACCTATACCATTTATTTGCATTATATGATGACTGCTGCTGAGATCAGGAAGGCTTTCCTGGATTTTTTTATAAGTAAACAACACCTTATTGTACCCTCTGCACCCATCGTGGTAAAGAATGATCCTACGCTGTTGTTTACCAATGCAGGTATGAACCAGTTTAAAGATTATTTCCTGGCCAATAAAAAATCGCCCAGCCCAAGAATTGCCGATACCCAAAAATGCCTGCGGGTAAGTGGTAAGCATAACGACCTGGAAGAAGTGGGCGTAGATACTTACCACCACACGATGTTTGAAATGCTGGGCAACTGGAGCTTTGG
>DGQO01000048.1:6003-7613 GCA_002400445.1 Chitinophagaceae bacterium UBA4412 | reverse complement strand
AGGGTGATCAATGGTTATACGAGCTCTGGCCTAAGGGCAGATGCAGGGGGTGGCGTTTTTTATGAAGTGCAATCGCCGGTATTTACCAAAGGGAATTTATTGGGATACCAGCGCTCAGATCCATTCTTCAGGCAGTTGAATAATAACCTGCGGCAGAACATAGGGCTTTCCGTGAGTGTGCCTATATTTAATGGCGGGTCGTTAAGAGCTAACCTGGATAGAAGTAACCTGAATATAGAATCACTGGATCTGCAAAAGCAACAGGCCGATCAGCAATTAAAGCAGGATATCTATTCTGCTTATACGGCATCATTAATTGCATTGGAAAAATTTAATGCGTCAGCTAAATCGGTAGCCGCTTCTCAGCAAACTTTTGATTTTGCGAATAAGCGTTTTGGTGTAGGAATGCTCAGTACTTACGATCTTATTACATCGCAAAACAATTTATTACGGGCCAAACTGGATTATACCATCAACCAGTTTGATTATGTGTTTAAAATGAAGGTGCTGGAATTTTATAAAGGACAAGGTTTAAAACTTTAAGCCTGCAAATTTTTTTGCTTTAAATTATTGTACAATTTTTCATAAGACAGAACAATGAACAAAACAACAAAGTGGATTCTGATAGGGCTGGGAATACTGATCGTGCTTTTGGTAGTACTTTCTAAGACGGGTGTTTTTGGAAAAGCTGAAGGCACGAAGGTGACTGCAGAAAAAGCAGAACGCAGAACGATTATTGAAGTAGTAAACGCCAGTGGAAAAGTATATCCTGAAATTGAAGTGAAAGTGAGCCCCGATATTAGTGGCGAGATTACAGAGCTTACCGTACAGGAAGGAGATACCGTAAAAAGAGGCCAGTTGCTGGCCCGCATTTATGCGGATGCTTATACCATTCAGCGGGATCAGGCAGCAAGTGGGGTAGCGCAAAGCCAGGCGCAGGTGGCCAATTCTAAAGCTGCTCTTGAATCGCTTAAAGCACAACAGGACCAGGCGAAGCGTACCTACGATATGCAGAAAAAATTGTTTGATGAAAAGGTGATTAGCCAGAATGAGTTCAATGTGGCTGATGCAAATTACAGATCGGCGGTAGCTAATTATAATGCAGCCGTGCAAGGTATCAGAGGTGGGCAGGCAAGTGTGCAAAGCGCTATTGCTAATCTAAACAAGGCCAATACAGATTTAAGCAGAACCGCCGTGGTAGCGCCCATGGATGGTGTAGTAAGTTTATTGAGTGTAAAAAAGGGCGAGAGAGTTGTGGGTAGCAATATGATGGCCGGTACAGAAATGCTGCGTATTGCAGATATGGCTGCTATTGAAGTAAGGGTAGACGTGGGCGAGAACGATATTCCAAAAGTGAAACTGGGCGATAGCGCCCTGGTAGAAATTGATGCTTACAGCGGTAGAAAATTTAAAGGTATCGTTACCCAGATTGCCAGCAGTAACAATGGGGCAGCTATGAGTAATTCCAATAGTTCCAGTTCTACGGATGTTACACAATACAAAGTGTATATCCGCTTGCTTAGAGACAGTTATAATGATTTGCTGGGCAAAGGTAGTTTTCCATTCAGGCCAGGGATGAGTGCCAATGCAGACATTCAAACCCGCACGCA
>DGQO01000048.1:0-5993 GCA_002400445.1 Chitinophagaceae bacterium UBA4412 | reverse complement strand
GATTTAGAGGTAGTTGTATTTGTAAAGGATTCTACGGATAAGGTGCATATGGTTGTGGTTACCACCGGTATCCAGGATCTCAATCATATTGAGATCATGACTGGCTTAAAGCCCGGAGACGAAGTAATTTCAGGCCCATACGATGTGGTGAGCAAAACCTTAAAGAACAAAGCCAAGGTGAAAGTGGTAGATAAGAAGGATTTATTTGAGCAAAAGAAATAGCAGCGTAGATCAATATATTTGCAGAGGCTGTGCCCAAACCGGGCACAGCCTTTTTTAAATGCTGTGATCGCCAGTGATAAAGAAGTTGTAAAACAAACGGATAGATCCCTTTCTGTTATTTGAATAGCGCTTCTGCTATGGCCACACTTTCTGGCTTACCCACATCAATCAATTTATCACCGGTATGCTCAAATCCAAAAATGGGATGTGTAGCTGCCAGGCTTAAGTACACATCTACCAGTGAAAATTTTCCTGTAAACTTTATCTTGGAAAAAATGCCGGGCTCAAATATGGCGACGCAGCTATACGCCAGCTTTTTAAGATGCGGCTGCGGGAGTGAGATGCGCTCTTCACCAGTGCTGTCGTTTCGCCAGCCGCAGAGTCGGTTATTATCATCAAAGAGAAAGTTGCGGGTACTGTTCCTGGATGTTACACCAAATGAAATGAACGCCTGCTCCCAGGCATGAAAGCGCTGCAGTGCATGCAGGTCGAGGTTGGTAAGAAAATCTGCATTCAGGGTAATAAAAGGTTCGTTGCCAAGCAGCAGGGGAGCTGCTTTCATGAGGCCTCCGCCCGTTTCTAATACCTCTGCAGTTTCATCACTGATATGCACCTTACTTCCCCAGCCGTTATTTTCATGAACGGCAGCCTTTATCTGATCAGCAAAATGATGCACGTTTACTACAACTTCATGAATATCGTAATGCTGTAAATATTCTATGTTGCGCTGCAGCAAAGATTTTCCATTCACCAGGGCCAGCGCCTTGGGATGAGTATCGGTCCAGGGCTTAAACCTTGTGCCCATGCCTGCAGCAAAAATCATTGCTTTTTTTACGTTCATGTTATGATGCTTTTTGCGTTATGCATTTATTGCAGCCAGTTTGCCTCGTTGGTATGACTGAGCTTTACAGTTACTTTAAATTTATTACGCAAGTGGCGAGCGAGTGCTTCAGCGGCATACACACTGCGATGCTGTCCGCCTGTGCAGCCAAAGTTGATGGTGAGATGTTCAAAGCCCCTGCGGATATAATCTTCCACCGCAATATCTACTGTTGAGTAAACTCCATTTAAAAACTCCGGCATTTTGGTTTGCTGCTCCAGGAAATCCTGCACCTTTTTATCGTTGCCTGTTAGATGCTTATACTCCTCAAAACGACCTGGATTTAAAATGCCCCGCATATCAAACACAAAACCTCCCCCGTTTTTGGTCTCATCTTTTGGATAGCCCATGCGGATAAAAGAAAAACTTTTTATATCCACAACCAATGGCGTAGTGTCAGAAGCCTGCAGGGGTGTAAACCGCTGCAGTACTTCATCTGAAATACAATGGCTTAATACTTTCTTAAATTCCGGTACAGCTATGGCAATACTTTCATGCTGAAGAAACCACCTGAGGTTTTGGAGCGCCAGGGGGATACTGGTAAGAAAATGTGCCTTGCGTTCAAACAACCCACGGAATCCATAAGCACCCAGCACCTGCAGCAGGCGGATGAGTACATAGCCATGGTATTGACTTTGAAATAAATCTCTGTCCATTGGTTTTCCACTCACTGCTTCAAAAGAATCCATATAATCATTCAGTAAGTGGCGTTTCCATTCGTCTGGCAGGTTAGCTTTTGCCTGCCAAAGCAGTGAGGCCACATCATATTGGGGGGCGCCATTCATTCCACCCTGGTAGTCTATAAAATGAACCAGTTCTCCTTGCCCATCTACTGCCGGAGACACCATAATATTGCGGCTTTGAAAATCCCGGAACATAAAAAATTTATATTCCGTATGGGATAAATAGTTGCCCAATGCTTCAAAGTCGTCTATCAATTTCTGCTTATCATACGGCCACCCCAGCGCATCCACGAAATAATATTTAAAATATAACAGGTCTGCCATAATAGCCGGCCCGCCAAATACAGCGTTTGTAAGGCATTTATTATAATTGATTACTTCATGGGCTTTAATTTGCAACAGGGCAAGCCGGGAAAGACTTTGCTTATACAATTCGTATACATAAGTGGTAAAGCCTTGCTGTTCCAGTTTATCCAGCAGGCACTCATTTCCAAAATCTTCCTGGATGTAACAATGCCTGTCGTCACTTACAAAAAGCACCCGGGCTGTAGGAAGATTTTTTGTGGCAAATTGTTCTGAAAAATAAATGAAAGTTTCATTCTCCTGCACATTGCTTCCATGCGTACCAATATAGTTTTTAGCAGCGGTGTGCAGCCGAAAATATTGCCGGTCGCTACCAGCCTGTGGTAATTTATCGATGGACAAAATAGGGTCAGGGATATACCTGGAAAACAAGTTCGTTATTTCATTAATCGTTGTATGCATGCTGGAGATTGATTAGGGTAAAAATAATTGATTTGCCATTAAGCAAGGGCTTTATCTATGAGTACTGTTCATGCAGTTAGTTTTAAACTGCGTATTCTTTAAAATGGAAGAAGCCCCGATTGTCGGGGCTCTTCAAAAATTTAAAGCACCATTTCATTACTCTATACCATAGCTGGTGGCCAGCTCTTTGAGCTCGATTAAATTCGTCACTTTTAATTTTTCAAAAATCCTGGATTTGTGTGTGCCCACCGTAGACACCTGCAGGTTAAGTGAATGTGCAATATGGCTAATGCCATCGCCTTTGAGTAAAAGGGCTGTAATTTCAAATTCTCGTGGAGACAGGTTGTTAAAAAGATTCTGGTCTTCATCCTGCGATCCAAATTCTGCCAACTGTGCCAGCATATTTTCACTAATGTATCTCTTGCCTGCCAGCACCTGGTGAATAGCTTTAATCACTTCTTCCAGCGGAGCATCTTTGTTTACAAATCCTTTTGCTCCTGCTTTTAAAAATCGTTTGGCATAAATACTTTCAGAGTTCATTGAAAAAATAATTACCAGCAGCCCGGGATAGGTGGAATGTATAAATTCCATTAGCTGCAGGGTATTGGTATTGGGCATTTTTATGTCCAGGATAGCAAGCGTATATACTTTTTCTTTAAGCCTTTGCAATGCAGTATCTCCATCTTCCGCTTCATCTATTTCAGCATCCGGAAATTGGGAGGCCAGGATAAATTTAAGCCCGGATCTTACAACCACATGGTCATCTATTAGCAAAAGCTTCGTCATTATTTACTATTGATTATTGAAAAATAAAATTATCGGTATCTGCCACCAGGGGAAAATGAACCATGAGGGTGCTACCTTCTTCCGGAGCACTTTCAAGTTTCATGGTACCATTGTACATACTTGCCCTGCTGCGAATATTACTGATACCCACGCCCCGGCGTTTGGTCTCAATGTCAAAGCCGATGCCATTGTCTGAAATCGTGAGCAAGATTCCATTTTGAGTATACTCCAGGATTATTCTCGCTTTCGTGGCATGAGCATGCTTTAGGATATTGGTAAGCTGCTCTTGAATGATGCGGTAAATCGTAAGTTTCAGGTTGAATTCTACATCATCTTCAGAAAATGCTTTTTTAAGGAACTGTATATGAAGATCACTCACGGTCATAATTTCCTCTGCCAGGCTGCTGATAGATTCCTGGAGGCCAAGTTCTACAATGAGCGGGGTGTGCAGCACTTTACTAAGTGTGCGAATTTCTTCAATCGCATTTTTTATAAATGAGGAAGCCTGCGTAAGTAAAAATGTAGCATTCGTAGTATCTGTTGTAGCTGCATCAATATAAAGCCGGCTTGCAGAAAGGAGCTGGTTTACATTATCATGCAATTCTTTCCCAATTTCTGAACGTTCTTTTTCCTGTGCTGTTATAACTGCTTCGGTTAGTTGCTTTTGCAAAAAGGCTTTTTCATGTTTTTCTTTTTGTTCCATCAGCACTTTTGACGTCACATCTTCCATAATTCCCAGCATACGCACAGGATGATTGTCCCGGTAGATAATGAAACCACGATCGTAAATATAAACGTAATCTCCGTCCCTGTTTTTAAACCGATATTCATCTTCCCAGTTATGGGCATGGCCAGAGATGAAGACTTGTTTAAGTTTTTTTACCACACGTTCCTTGTCTTCAGGATGGATATGCTCTTCCCAAAACTCACTGCTCACCGTCATTTCATCTTGCGGATAGCGCATGGTGTTGCGAATGCCAGAGCCTACCCAATAGGTGCTTCGCTTGGAAATTTCCCAGTCCCAGGCGATGTCTGACGTGGCTTTTGCCACCAGGAGATACCGTTCAATCCGTTCCTGTAATTCTTCCCCGTTTGCTTTTCTTTTCAGGCAAAAGCGAATGGCTTTTCTAAGTGATGCAGCAGTAAGGTTTGAAAGAAGTAAAAGGTCATCTGCTCCTGCATGCAAAGCTCCCCGCAGCGTTATTTCATCATCATCATTTGAAAGTACAATTACGGGTGTTGCATGCGGCTCCTGGGTAAAGTGTTTAAAAAGCTGTTCTTCTTTTGGCGTAGGCACATGAGAAGTTATGATAATATCAGGCTTCTGTTTCTCAAAAACCTCCACCGCATTTTTAATGTGCATGGCTGTGAGCACTTCGGTTGTGCAAACGGCGGCCTGGTAAAGTAAATCCTTGATTTTACTAGATTCTACCAGCCTTTCTTCTATCAGCAGCACCACAAGTTTTCCGGGTGTGGAATCCATATTTTTGATGTTTTCCCTCAAATTTTTTTTACATTTAAGTAATTAATTTATGAGGACTGTTTTAGGTTATTGGAAACGGCAAATTAGTATATTTTTCTTTTAATGTCCTTATTACATAAATCCCTTTGTTTAAGCACTTAGGTCAAGTTCAAGCATGAAGACAATCGTTACCAAAAGACGGATGCAGTTTATCCTGGGTGCAATTTTTTTATGCCTTGTATATCTTATTTGGGCCACCTTCTCTAATATGGCCAATGCCAATAAGGAAAGTGAGAATATTAAGCGGGCACTCAACAGGTTATTACGCCTCGAAAATATCCTGGTACATATTCACAGCGTAGAAGCCGGTCAAACGGGATTTCTGATTAGCTCTGATGAGAATTTTCTGGATCCTTATTTCAAAGGAGTGGGCGGAATAAAGAGAGATACACCTATTTTACTTTCGTTGCCGATAAAGCGTGAAGTAAATAAAAAACTTACCCGGGACCTGGTAGATATGTTAACCCGAAAGCTTGTACACTCAAGGGATGTTATCGAAACTGTACGATTCAATGGCTTCGATTCTGCCATGGCTATGCAGGAGATAAAAGCCGGCCGGATGATGCTGGATTCTATTAACAGCGTTATCCTTACGCTCGAAAAAACAGACCGGGAAGTGCTGCTGGTTTCCAATGCCAGCAGGGTAAAATTTGCAACCCGTACCTCCTGGCAGTTGTTTTTCCTCGCCCTGTTTTTTATTGGGATTATAGGTGTGTCTCTTTATATCATCGTAGACGACTTTAAAAAAATATTTGCGGCTGAACGACAGTTGAAATTTAACGCATCGGTAATAAGAAGTATTTCCGACCCCGTTATTACTACCGATTTGGATAACAAAATTTCTAACTGGAATTCTTATGCACAGGCACTTTATGGGTATACGGAGCAGGAAGTGCTGGGTACGGATGTGAATACCTTGCTACGTACGGATGGAGATACTGCTGCTGCTGCAGAGATCCGCAATGTAAATTCTATACAAGATTTCTGGAAAGGTGAGGTTGTTCATCACCACAAAAATGGCAATAGTCTATTTGCAGATGTTACCGCCTCTGCCATCCTTGATGAACTGGGCAATAAAACGGGGTCTGGGCTTGTGATTCGGAATAATACAGAGCGGAGGCAGGCAGAGCGGGCA
>DGQO01000175.1:2879-3009 GCA_002400445.1 Chitinophagaceae bacterium UBA4412 | reverse complement strand
CGGATTTTAATCCGTTGAAAATAAAAAAAATTTAGTAGGGGGAGAGCCGTAGGCTCGAAACATAAAAAAAGACATCATGGCTAAAAGTGATCATCAGTTACAGATACCCGCCGTTTTCGCAATAAACTTT
>DGQO01000175.1:0-2699 GCA_002400445.1 Chitinophagaceae bacterium UBA4412 | reverse complement strand
TAACTGTTTAGACATGTCTCGTGCATCTGGCACTCGAAATCTGGTTGGCGTTATTTGCAAAAGACTAAAGTCTGTTGTTACAACATAAACCGAGCCTTAGGCTCTTTCAAAAAGTAGCCCTGCATACCGGTAGGTGCCGCTGTAATGCTTTGGGGGCAAGAGCTTAGCCGGGGCTGCACATGAAAAAGGCAAATTGTTTTACCTGTACAGAATGGTTCATCTCAAAAAATAATCGTTGACCAGGAATATTTTACCCCTGTTTAAACTTGCAAGAAATCTTATATTTAATGATGGCAAATACTTATAGACCTCAAACGGAGGAGGAGAGAAAGGCAGAAGTGATCGCCGTACATGACCTTTTTTGGAAGGCGCTGGGCGATCGGGATACAGAAACACGATTTTCTTTTTGTGCCGATAACGTAACATTTATTGGGACCGGTCTTGATGAAAAAGCCGCTGATAAAGCCGCCTATATTGCTATCAATAAGCGGGGTATCGAGCAGTATCCGGGCAAGTTTGACATCAATTTTATATGGAAGCGGGTGTCTCTCATGGACGATGTAGCCTGGGTAGAATCGGAAGTGGATTGGGAAGTTAACCTGGATGAAAAAGTTGACAAAGAATTGATCAGGAACACGGTGGTTCTAAAAAAGATAGACAACTTGTGGAAGGTCGTTCATGTGCATGGCTCGCTGCCAGACTATAGGTACACAGGGCAAAATTATATGGTAAACGAAGCATCGCAAAAGAGAAATCATGAATTGGAGATGGAGGTTTACAAACGTACAAGGCAATTACATGAGGCGCTGGAGCATTTGAAAAGTACACAGAGCCAACTCATTCAATCAGAAAAAATGGCTTCTCTCGGCGAACTCACCGCAGGCATAGCCCATGAAATTCAAAACCCACTGAATTTTGTGAATAATTTTTCTGAAATAAATACAGAGCTCATCAATGAATTGATTGAAGAAGTTGATAAGGGAAATACAGAAGAGGTAAAGGCAATAGCCAATGATATCAGGGAGAATGAACAAAAGATAAGCCATCATGGGAAGCGGGCAGATGCTATTGTAAAGGGAATGCTTCAACATTCCAGGAGTAGTACCGGGAAGAAAGAGCCCACTGATATTAATGCATTGGCAGATGAATACTTTCGCCTTGCCTATCACGGCCTCAGGGCAAAGAACAAGAATTTTAACGCAAAGCTTGACACTGATTTTGATCAATCCATTGGAACAATAAATATTATTCCGCAGGACATGGGACGAGTTATTCTGAACTTGATCACTAATGCGTTTTACGCTGTGGAGGAAAAAAGAGTATCTGGCATAGCCAACTTTGAGCCTACCGTAAAAGTCACTACCAGGGATATAAAGGATGCTGTCTTGGTTTCGGTTACAGATAATGGTGATGGCATGCCTCCAGAAATAGTCGATAAAATATTTATGCCTTTTTTTACGACGAAGCCTACCGGTAAAGGAACAGGATTAGGTTTGAGTATGAGTTACGATATTGTAACAAAGGGGCATGGAGGTCAGTTAAAGGTGGAAACAAACGCAGGACAAGGAACAACATTTTTCATAATCATACCAAAAAGCAATCTTATATGAAAATTTTAGTTGTAGACGATGAAATGGATGTGAAGGATTTGTTTTTGCAGCGGTTTCGCAAGGAAATCAAAAACGATGAAATCCAGTTTGCATTTGCATTTTCGGGCGAAGACGCCATTAAGTATATGAACGAAAATGAGCATGAAGCGGTATTGATTCTCTCCGATATCAATATGCCGGGTATGAGTGGTTTGCAATTGCTGCAGGTAATCAAAGAAAAGTACGAGAAACCCCCGCCATTGGTAATGATGATCACCGCTTATGGTGATGATGAGAATTATACACAGGCAATGAAACTAGGTGCAGACGATTTTCTTACCAAACCGCTGGATTTTACTAATTTAAAAGAGAAATTAAAAACGCATTTAGCATGACAAAGATTTTGGTAGCAGATGATGAGGTTGACCTGGAGTCTTTAATCAGGCAAAAGTTTCGGCAAAAGATCCGGGAGAAGGAATACGAGTTTGTGTTTGCGGTTAATGGAACGGATGCACTGAAAAAAATAGAGGAGAATCCTGACATCTGCATGTTGCTCTGCGACATCAATATGCCTGAAATGGATGGCCTTACGCTGCTGTCTAAAATAGCAGAATGCAAGCCAATCATTAAAACGGTTATGGTATCTGCTTATGGGGATATGGATAATATTCGCCTCGCCATGAACCGTGGTGCCTTTGACTTTGTAACCAAGCCCGTAAATTTTGAAGACCTGGAACTCACCATGCAAAAGACGATAGGCTACATCAGGCAGATGAGAGAAACCCTGCAGGCCATCAAGGAAAATAATATTCTTAAGATGTATGTAGATCAGAATGTTCTTGCATTTATGGGATCTAGAGAATACGAAAGTTCGCTCACCGCAAATGAAGCCACTACCGCCACTGTTGCATTTATAGATATATGTGGGTTCACCGCAATTAGTGAAAAGGAAAAACCCGATACTGTAGTAAAAATGCTGAACCGGTATTTCGATATCATCGTAAAAGGAATTCTCTCTCAGAATGGCACCATAGATAAATTTATCGGAGACTGTGTGATGGCTGTTTTTAAAGGTGAATACCATCTGGACCGGGCTATTGATGCGTGCCT
>DGQO01000236.1:19526-22026 GCA_002400445.1 Chitinophagaceae bacterium UBA4412 | reverse complement strand
AACGGAGCCGTAGCGAAAGCGAGTCCAAATAGGGCGACTAGTCAGTGGGGGTAGACGCGAAACTTTGTGATCTATCCATGGGCAGGTTGAAGGTGTGGTAACACACACTGGAGGACCGAACACGTAAACGTTGAAAAGTTTTGTGATGACCTGTGGATAGGGGTGAAAGGCCAATCAAACTGAGAGATAGCTCGTTCTCCCCGAAATGTTTTTAGGAACAGCGTCGCATTTAAGAAGTTTATTAGAGGTAGAGCTACTGATTGGGCTAGGGGGCTTCACCGCCTACCAAACCCTGACAAACTCCGAATGCTAATAAATATCTGCGGCAGTGAGGCTGCGGGCGATAAGGTCCGTGGCCGAGAGGGAAATAACCCAGACTAGCAACTAAGGTCCCTAATACATGGTTAAGTTGATCAAACGAGGTGGAGTTTCTATGACAGCCAGGATGTTGGCTTGGAAGCAGCCACTCATTTAAAGAGTGCGTAACAGCTCACTGGTCGAGAGACTCTGCACGGAAAATAATCGGGCATCAAACCATGAACCGAAGTTCTAGACCGTATCCTCGGGATACGTGTGGTAGGGGAGCATTGAAATCTGCAGCGAAGGCGACTGGCGATGGTTGCTGGAGCGATTTCAAAAGAAAATGTAGGCATAAGTAACGATAATTAAGGTGAAAAACCTTAACGCCGAAAACCCAAGGTTTCCTGATCAATGTTAATCAGATCAGGGTTAGTCGGGTCCTTAGGCAAACCCGAAAGGGGTAGCTGATGGCAAGTTGGTTAATATTCCAACACCTGCTTTAAATTCGATGGGGTGACGGGGTAGTGAAAGATCCGCCTGGTGACGGAATACCAGGTTAAAGGGTGTAGTTATAGATTCTGCAGGTAAATCCGCAGAGACTGGCGAACCTGATAGTACAGCAAAGCTTCGGCTGCGCTGATAGTGATCCTAATCAGACCTCCGAGAAAAACCTCTAAGTTATGTTTAAAGCAGCCCGTACCGCAAACCGACACAGGTGGGTGGGATGAGTATTCTAAGGCGCTCGGGTGAGCCGTGGAGAAGGAACTAGGCAAATTAATGCTGTAACTTCGGGATAAAGCATACCGATTTCGGTCGGTCTCAGTAAAATGGTACAACCAACTGTTTAGCAAAAACACAGGGCCCTGCAAAATCGAAAGATGACGTATAGAGCCTGATACCTGCCCGGTGCTGGAAGGTTAAGGAAGGATGTTCGGCGCAAGCCAAAGCTTCTGACTGAAGCCCCAGTAAACGGCGGCCGTAACTATAACGGTCCTAAGGTAGCGAAATTCCTTGTCGGGTAAGTTCCGACCTGCACGAATGGTCTAATGAGTTGAACACTGTCTCCTCCACGAGCCCGGTGAAATTGTAGTATCGGTGAAGATGCCGGTTACCCGTCACGGGACGGAAAGACCCCATGAACCTTCACTACAACTTTGCATTGATTTTGAATTTTTGATGTGTAGGATAGTTGGGAGACTTTGAAGTTGCGTCGCTAGGCGTGATGGAGTCAACGTTGAAATACCAACCTTTAAACATTTAGAATCTAATCCCTAACGGGAAACAGTGCATGGTGGGTAGTTTGACTGGGGTGGTCGCCTCCTAAAGTGTAACGGAGGCTTGCAAAGGTTCCTTCAGTACGGTTGGTAATCGTACATAGAGCGTATTAGTATAAGGGAGCTTGACTGTGAGACTTACAAGTCGAGCAGGGACGAAAGTCGGCTAAAGTGATCCGGCGGTTCTGTATGGAAGGGCCGTCGCTCAAAGGATAAAAGGTACTCTGGGGATAACAGGCTGATCTCACCCAAGAGCTCATATCGACGGTGAGGTTTGGCACCTCGATGTCGGTTCGTCACATCCTGGGGCTGGAGAAGGTCCCAAGGGTTCGGCTGTTCGCCGATTAAAGTGGCACGTGAACTGGGTTCAGAACGTCGCAAGACAGTTCGGTCCCTATCTGTGATGGGCGCTAGTAAATTGCGAGGACATGACCTTAGTACGAGAGGACCGGGTCGTATGTACCGCTGGTGTATCTGTTGTGCCGCCAGGTGCAATGCAGAGTAGCTATGTACAGCATGGATAAACGCTGAAAGCATCTAAGCGTGAAACCAACCTCAAGATGAGTTTACTTTTAAGGGTCGTCAAAGACTATGACGTTGATAGGCTACAGGTATAAGGGTGGTAACATCGAAGCCGAGTAGTACTAATTGCCCGTTAGCTTTATTTTTTATTTTCATTCATGAAAATATGCTTGTTGTCTTTTTTATAACTTATCCCAATATGTAATTTATTTTTCGCTCTGCGAATTACCTTTTTATGGTGGTTTTGCCGAGGGTGTTCACCTCTTCCCATCCCGAACAGAGAAGTTAAGCCCCTCATGGCCGATGGTACTGCACAACAATGTGGGAGAGTAGGTAGCTGCCATATTTATTTAAGAAGCCCTTCAATTTATTTTGAAGGGCTTTTTTATTTGGCGTAAGTCCTG
>DGQO01000236.1:0-19380 GCA_002400445.1 Chitinophagaceae bacterium UBA4412 | reverse complement strand
CGTGTATGTTTAATCCTGCCGTCAGTACCAATACCCAACTATTAATACCCGAATAATTGGAAAGAGTATGAAGTTAGAAAATGGCAGTGTGGCTTTTTGTTAAGACTGGAGTTGTGCTGGATATAAAGAGCAGACAGGAATGATTGGAAGCAGAAGAATATTTTTATTTCTAAATTTAGAAATTTATGTTGCTTTCATGTTATGAGGCAGTCATAAAGCAAGAACTTATGCTGCTTACAACGATGTATCAATTTGAAGCATTTTTTACCCCCTTTTATGCTGTAAGTATGCGGTTCAACAAATAATTTGATTGTGCTTTATACAGAACAATTTGCTTTGTTAGCTTACACCATGTTACTTGCTTTGGTCAGTTACTTTGACAGGTTCGACCTTAATTTACCCATGAGATATATGTAGCTCAATGGCTGCGCCGCTTAGCCGGATATCCTTTAGGAGGTAAAGCAATAGGTGCGCTGGCCAGCTAAAGATAGCAGGCGTGCGGCGAAAAGGTGCTGATGAATGGTGGTAGATGAAAGCTCCAATATACCAGCGCTGGGTCTAAGACAATGCTTAGGCTAGAGAACCTGAGGTAAGGGCATAAAAAAACTCTTCCCAAAGTTGTAACACTCGTGGAAAGAGTTTAAAATTATCTGGTATTAGAAAGATCTTAGTAATCTCTGCCGCCGCCACCGTAACCACCACCGCCGCTACGGTTTCCACCGCCGCCGCCATAGCCACCACGACTTCCGCCGCCGCCGCCACGACTTCCGCCACCAAATCCTCCGCCGCCGCTACGCTTCTTGTAGCTATCGCCTTCGGCCCTTGGTTGTGATTCGTTTACGATTAGTTTGCGTCCCTGAATTTCATTTTCGTTCAGATTAGCAATTGCTGTTTTCGCAGCTTCGTCGTCTTCCATTTCTACAAAACCAAAGCCTTTGCTACGGCCGTTCATTTTGTCTTTAAGAATTTTTGCGCTAGATACATTTCCATACTGAGAAAAAAGTGCGCTGAGGTCTTCATCAGTCATTGACCAACTCAGATTTCCTACATAAATGTTCATTGTAATAAACTTTTTAAATTAAATAAATACCATAATGCCCTAGTTGATACAATGAACTGAAAACGACACCTAAAAGAAAATCAAATCAGCCAACAGATGAAACTAAACACATTAAAGCCTTACAAATGTAATCTTTTATTTGAAATTACAAATATTTTCAGTAAAACTACTTGAGGATCATTTCCAGCAGGTTTGTGTCTCTTTGGTAGATGTCTTTCCTAAGGTTTAACTGGCCATCCTGGGCTACCCAGGCGGTGAAGTAAGCTATGAATACCGGTTCTGGTTTCTTTAGGGTGACGGTCTTTTCCACTCCCGCATTCATTGCTTTTTTAATTTTATTTTCCGTCCAGCTTGTATCTGAACGCAGCAGGTATGTAGCCAGTTTTTGGGGTTCAGCCAGGCGGATGCAGCCATGACTAAATGCTCTGTTTGTTTCATTAAACAGCGATTTGGAAGGGGTATCGTGAAGGTAGATCGAATGGCTGTTTGGAAACAGGAATTTTACCAAACCCAGCGAATTGTTTTTTCCCGGCTTCTGTCGTATGCCCCCGTTATTCCATTCCATATTATGCCGGCGCAGGTAGTTGGCATTCCTACGAATGCCGGGTAAGATTTCATGTTGAACAATGCTATTGGGTATATTCCAATAAGGACTAAATACGATGTATTTGATATCTCCATTAAAAACAACGGTTTTGTGTTGATTTTTTCCAACTACTACATTCATGCTCCATTGCGGAATTCCATTTTCAACAACATAGAGTTTAAATTCCGGAATATTTACCAGGATGTGATCTGGAGCCGGCTTCTGGGTAACCCAGCGGCTTCTTTCCATGTTTACGATAATCGTTTCTATGCGTTTATGAAGGGGCATATTTATTTCGGCAAGATCTGAGGGAGCAATCTTTCCTGTAATCTTTAAACCCATTCTTGATTGGAATCTTTGTAAAGCTGTCACCAGGCTATCATCGTAAAATTTATTTACGTTTTTAGCATTCAAGTCACCCAGGATGGAGAGCTTTCTTTTTAAGGGGAATAGGTCAAGGCTGCTGTCTCCTTTGTCGAGCCGTGTTACCATATCACCCACTTGCACGGTATCGGCTGATTCCATACTCCGATATTTTTTTAAAAACTCACGGAGTTGGTAATATTGAGCATATACGGGAGGGTTAGTTAGCACATCTTTTCCGCTCACCAGGGAATCCAGGAGGGCAACATAAGAAACAGATTTTCGGGGGAGCAACCATTCCAGGGATAAGGTTTCTTTTTCGTCAATACCCTGCCACACTGTTTTTGCATATTGTAAGTATTGGGCGGTAAGCATTAAATCTGTAGCAGCTCTTGATGAGTCGGTCATTTGATCGCCCACAGCTTCCATTAAAAGATTTAATTCTTTCTGGTAGCGCAGCTTGTCAGCATTGATACCTTCATCTTCAATATTCCTTATATGGTTGTAAAGGTTACCTGCCTGCTCAATCATTCCGTTCGTATCAAACCAGGCCAGCGCATAATTGCGTTGCTGGTAAAAGAATTTAAGTTCGGTTCGGATTTGGCTAAAGGCCGGATATTTTTCAAGGAAAAAGGGCACGAGGCTACTATCAAAAAATTGATTTCTTTCTGCAGTAAAACCTCCTTTAATGCTGGCGATATCTGCTGACTGATTTGATTGTTCTTTCTTATTCTCATTATCGGTGCAGTGTATCAAAGAAAGTATAATACAAAAGCACAAAACATATTGTCGCATAATTTAAACTTACGGATTTTACGCACAAAAAAGCCGTTTCCTTTTTAGGAAACGGCTTTAGGAATAAGCTATATAAATTTACTCTGCTTCTACCTCAAAATCAACTTCAGTTTCATTTCCGTTACCGAAATCAATTTTAGCCTGGTATGTGCCTAACTCTTTTACATCTTCTGGCAATTGGATGCGGCGACGATCAATTTCATAGCCTTTTTGCTCCCTGATTGCCCGTGCAATCTGCACGGAAGTTACACTTCCGAAAATCTTACCACTGGTACCTGTTTTTGCACCAATTTTAAGAGCGCCGTTTTTAAGTACAGCAATTACGCTATTAATTTCAGCCAACAACTTGGCCTCTTTTTTAGCTTGCTGCTTCAGCTTTTCGTTGAGTTGCTTCAAATTGCTAGGACTAGCTTCTACCGCAAGTTTTTGCGGAATAAGATAGTTGCGACCATAACCATTTCTTACAGTAACCAATTCGTTGGTACCGCCGAGGTTATTTACATCTTGTATTAGTATTACCTGCATTGTATTTGCATTTTTACCCAATCCTTATGGTTTAATCCAGGACTTTCTCCGTGCGGGTGCAGGGATTAGGGTGGTGAAAAAGTTTATTTCAAAAGATCTGTTACGTAAGGAAGGATAGCCATCTGACGTGCTTTCTTTACCGCTTCGCTCACTTTGCGTTGAAACTTAAGTGAGTTACCAGTAATACGCCGTGGCAATAATTTACCTTGTTCGTTCAGAAACTTTTTTAAAAAATCTCCGTCTTTGTAATCTACATAACGGATACCCATTTTCTTAAAGCGGCAATATTTCTTCGGACGCTTTTCTGCTTTGATAGCAGTGAGGTATTTAATTTCGTTTGCTTTTGCCATGATTACGCCTCTGTTTTTTCAGTAGAAGATTGTACACCACTTCTCTTTCTTACATTGTACTCCACGGCGTATTTATCGAGTACAGTAAACATGTGACGAATAACGGATTCGTCCCTTAAAAGTTGAATCTTCAACTTTTCATTGAAGCTGGTTGGCGCAGAATACTCCATAATCCAATAAAGACCAGTGGTCTTTTTAGCTACAGGATACGCCAGTGATTTTAGTCCCCATGGTTTTGTGTGCTCCACTACTCCTCCATTGTCGGTAACAAGGGTTTCGTATTTTTTCTGAGCGGTTTTAAATTCCTCTTCAGAAAGCACAGGAGTAAAAATCACCATCAATTCGTAGTTGCTCATTTTTACCTGTTTGTTAATGAATAAATTAGTTAATCCCGTTTTTTTTAACGGGTGGCAAAGTTAGCTTAATGCTTCCAGAAAAATAGGGGAAAGGCAGCTTTTTTTGGGAAGAGGTCGGTATTTTTCATAAGGAAGCGGCGTTATGCCTAATTTTCCACTCTATATACCGGGTATTGCATGAAAGCAGCCTCCATGTATGGCGAATTTTCATAAATATATCGAAGGATGGCTCCAGTATTTTTAGCAAAGGCCGGCTCGGCCTCCTTTTTCCTTTGCAGTTTTTTCTGCAGAGCAGCGTCTGCCCTTAACACCTGGGCCGCTATTTCCTCCCATCTGTAATCACTATAGCCTTCTTTTTGTTGTAGTATGCCGTCAAAAAAATTCCAGGAAAACCAGGAATCATCTCCCTCGGGTTCCAGCATTTCTACAATATACCTTGCTCCCGACTGGTCTACAGGAATATATAGGTCTCCTTTGGAGAATTTTATAAATATAGATGAAGAGGCTACCTGTACTGCATAATTCTTATGGTGTTTTTCATAAGCTTTTGGATAGGACTTGTAGGAGGTAATCTTATAACTTGTTACCCTTACAAATGTGTCTTGTTCGATAGGAATTGACTTGATTTTATTAACCTTAAGCAATTCCACAATTTTTCCATAACCCGCTTTTAAAAAATAGCCGCGGGGCATGGCAACCGTTTGCGAAGGCAAATAGTGATCAAAGAACCTGATCGAATCTTCAAAAGGCTTTTCATGATTAAAGAAACTGCGGGTTAAGCCGGTGGCTTCACTTTCTGTGGTACCTGTGCGGTAGCCCTGGAAGAAAATCTTGGAAAATGCGGAAGTGTCTAACTTCCATGAAAGCGGATAGAACTTGCTGCTACCCCAATTTAAATTGGTTTCCGTTTTCATGTTTCTAATTACAGCGGCATTACCAGATGCTGTACTTATGAAACTGCACATCAGATCGTAAGTAGATTTAACCCTGCTTTCATAGGGCTTTAGCATATGTGTTTCCGAAATAAAACTCATTGTTCCAAAAAGTGCTGCATAGCCTGAAGAATATCTTGGCGATTCAAAAAACATATTCATGCCATGGCTAAAGTCTGTGGTGCTAAAGTCCACATACGGTATCATATTCCAGCCTTTTGTTTTCATGCTTGTGTAAAGCGCTGGTTCAAAACGCTGGCGTAAAAAATCTCCCAAAGGCTTGCCTAGCTTATCATACTGCGTGCTTATAAGGGTCATGGTATGTTGAAAATCTGCACCGTCACTCACATGATTATCCAGAAATATGTCGGGGTTGAGAAAATGAAAGATCTCTGCAAAAGAAACGGCCTCTTTACTATCAGATTTCGTAAAGTCCCTGTTTAAATCGAGGTTTTGTGAGTTCCCCCGGAAGCCGTAGGCTAAGGGGCCATTTTGATTCGCACGGGTATAGCTGTTCCTGTTAAGACATCCACCAATATTATACACGGGAATAATGCCAAGGCAAACATTTTTGGGCAAATTAATTTTTCCATTGATGATGTCGCGGGCCAGCATCATGCTGGCGTCTATACCATCTGGCTCACCGGGATGGATACCATTGTTAATCATGATAATTACTTTGCCTTGCTTATGCCATTCTGCAGGATTTATTTTACCATCGGCACTTATTAAAACAAGGTGCAAAGAGTAACCTGCATCTGTGGCGCCCATCGTTTTCATGTTGAGTTTGGCAGAGCGCTTATCCAGCATAGTGTACCAGTCTATTATTTCCTTATAAGTGGCGGTTTCTTTTCCACCGGATTTCTCAAATGCTGTTTGTTGACCTAAACCATTAAGTTGTGTACTGCACAGTAATAACAGAAAGAAAAATTTCATGGTCTCTGGTAAATTTGGCAGCAATCTAAGGAGTTTTTTTAATGGTAAAAAAACGCAGGTCCATAGAAGACTTTCTCCGGCATCATCTTAGATCAACATGAAATTGCCAGGTAAAAAGATACTACTAGCTTTCTACCTGGCAATTGACAAAGCATCGTAATCTGGTTAACGGATTACTACAAATGAATCATGTATAATGCGATTCTGATCTGTGATGCGGAAAAAATACCGCCCACTTGTTAGAGATGTTACCTTCAGTTCAAAAGACTGTTCACCCCTGGAAAGCGATTGCTGCTGTACCACTCTGCCAGCTACATCCGTAATGATTATCCGGGTGTTTGTTGTGAGGGGTCCCTCGAGTTGAATACTGAGCATATCTGCAACTGGATTGGGGTACACCAAAGATGCTCTGGAAAACGGGTTGCGCTTCACTAAAACGATACTGCTATATTTTGCAGCACCATCTATATCCACCATCCTCAGGCGATAATAAAGAACCGCTGCCTGGGGCAATTGATCATCTACAAAACTGTAATTGGCCAGGTTTCGTCCTGCTACCTCTCCAATTTTATTGAAATGAGTACCATCTGTACTGCGCTCTATTTCAAAAGCGTTGAAACTGGTTTCATAAGTGGCATACCAGGTGAGGCTGGTATTGTCTTTATTTCCTACCGCAGCAAACGAGGCTATCGTTACAGGCACCACTCCGGTGCATTGCCATATCATGGCAGCGTATTCCGGATGATCGATAAATGGGTTCCGGTTATTTTGACCGGATTGGTAATAGATGCCGTTGTTCCGGTCAATTTCTTTCTGACTTACGGGGTCTTGTCCAATCCATTTAAACAGCGTTTTTAAATACCAGGTTTCATACACCTGCAGTCTGCGCATTGCAGCATTCGATTGCTCAGCAGCCGTAAGCATCGCCACATTTGCCTGGGCATTGCCGGCCCAATTCTGACTGATAATTTCATCTTCGTAGCGTGTGGCCATGTATAAAGAAACCCTCGCTAAGTCACCCTTAAAGGCATCGATCGGTTCGAAAACAGTGCCGGTGTAACCAAAATTATTTCCTGTACCAAGCTTGCTATGGTTGTCTATGGAGGTATATGTGGCATTGGTTACTTCGCCATAAGGAAAATTGCTCCGCTTGTTATTTACATATCCATCTGTAGGATACAAGTGTTGCAAATCTGTAATCATTGGTGATCTATCGCTAAACCAACTTTTGGGCGTGGTATGCTCCCTGTTATAACAATCGCCTTCATTTTGATAATTTCCACATTGATCAGTTCCAAAAATGAATGTGTATGTTTCCGGAGTTGTCTCCAAGTTGTCATCTGTGTACACATCCCAAATCACATTAGTTGTTCCAGGTTTAATATCCGTGTATTTGTAGGCATTCCATACGCCAGGTGTATAGGACAATGATGTATAGTTTGCACTGGCTATCTCTTTCAGTTTTGTCTTTAAGGGCTGGCAACTCAGGCCGGCTGTACCATCATAAAAACCAGCCGGAATACCAGTGGAACTATTGATAGTTGCAATACTGCTACTCGTAACAATGCTGTAAACAGGCTGATTTAAACACTCCGCTGCTGCAGCGAAAACATATATAAAATATGTGCTGTTCGCATTAAGTCCGGTGGCACTTAGCGTAGTGGAATTGTTATAACTCAAGACGGTTCCGCTGCCAATGTTCTGGCCAGGAGTATAGGTGGTCCCGTTCACCGGATTAGCACCCAGCATCGACGAACTGCTGATAAGCGTGAGGTACCGGTTAGCACCGGCGGAAGGAGTGAAAGAACCCCCAATGAAATTATTTCCTGAACTGAGGGAAAGACCTGTCACTGGCGATGGAGTTTGGCAAGCTGCCAGCGCCCCTGTAGTTACATCACCAGTAAGTGCGCCTGAAAGTAAATAGTTGGGACTGCCGCTGCAGTCCTGATCATTTTCTGCAAAGATGAAATAATAGTATTGTGTAGATGCTGCAAGGCTATTATCTGTGAAAGTGGTGGCGGAAGTATTAGTAACCACGGTACCATTGCCAATAATTTGCCCCGGGCTGTAAGAAGTACCATCTGCGGGCAATACGGTGAGGTTGTTGCCCGTACTCCGGATTATTAAATAGCCATCTACCGCAGGTGAGGCAGCAGTAAAGTTGCCAGTAACTGATGCAGAGGTGGCCAGCAAGTTAAGGCCAGAGGGTTGAGTAGTTGGTTCCAGGCAGGGAGGAATGGTGGAGTTACCGGTCCATGTAATATCATCAATGGCTACCCGAAGGTTGGGTGTCACCTGCTTAATCATCAGTATAAATGGACCCGTAACATTAATATTCGCAAAGCTCGCTGAAGCCGAGGTAGTGGTTACATTCACCGTACCCAGGAGCGTACTATTCACATACACTTCCAGCACAGCCCCGCTCCCGCTATATACTTGTTGGTGGGAAAAACTGAGTGCATTGATGCCGTTAGGAATACCAGAGCAGGACACCGCTCCAAGCCTTATTGCCACCGCTCTTCCATTAAGGGTTTGATCTGTGCGGGCATCCGTGGCCGTCCAGGTTAAACCATTATCACCCGTCCAGGTACGAAGGGAATAAGCACCGTCATTTGCGGGCATGCTGGTAAATGTTTCTGTGCCTTGCGCAACAGCAAAGCTTATTAAAACCAATGAAGTGAATAGGAAAGCAATCAGCTTTTTCATAATCCGTTTTTTTCTGAGTCAAAGATGAGCGAAGCTAAATAACAAAGCCCATCAATCTTTAATTGACGGGCTCGGAATAATATAATAATAAAACTTACGGTTTTGGTTATGCCTGCGCTGCAAGTTTGTTCACCCGCCTAGCAAGTTTGCTCTTAAGGTTACTAGCTTTGTTTTTGTGAATAACATTACGCTTAGCCAGCTTATCAATCATAGAAGCAACTACGGGCATTTTATCTGAGGCAGCTTGCTGCTCAGTGATGGTACGGATATCCCGGATTGCATTACGGGTTGTTTTACCATAATAACGATTGCGCTCATTACGTCTTGTACTCTGCCGCACATCTTTTTTGGTCGCTGCATGATTTGCCATGTCTACTTAATTTTTGGGCTGCAAAGATAGGAGACTGAGTTTAATTAGCCTATACTTTTTTGGTCTTTTTTTCAGGAACGGCACAATTAATGGACAATTCGCTTGTTAAGTGCTATTTGCAGCGGGCAGTCTTAGGATATAAACCGATATTTGCCCCTCATTTGAACTATAATTTCCAAACTTAAGTCTATAATGAAGGATTTTCAATACATCACCAATTCGCACCCTTCGTATATTGAAAATTTATACCACGATTTTGTCAAAGATCCGGAAAGTGTGGATGAAGATATGCGCAAATTTTTTGAAGGATTCGACTTTGCAGTAGCTAATGGCAACACTGAGGCGCCTGCACAAGCAGGCGGCTTAAAAGATGTTCCCGCTAATTTGGAGAAAGAATTTGCCGTGTACAGGCTCATTTCTGGCTATCGCAAAAAAGGCCATCTTATTGCAGATACCAATCCGATCAGGCAACGGAAAGACAGGCATGCCAACCTTGAACTGGTAGACTACGGCCTCTCCGATGCAGACCTCGATCAAAGTTTTGAAGCCGGAAAATTCGTAAGACTCGGCGGGGCAAGCCTGCGGGATATTCTTGCCTTGCTTAAAAGATCTTATGCCCATCATGTGGGTGTTGAATTCAGCGCAGTAAATGATAAAGTGAAGATAGGCTGGATGATTAATGCCATGGAAAATGATTTTCACAAGCCTTTGCCCCTGGAGCAAAAAGAACGTATCCTGCGAAAGTTGAACCAGGGTGTAATGTTCGAAAAGTTTTTGCACACAAAATATGTAGGCCAAAAGCGCTTTAGCCTGGAAGGCGGGGAAACCACCATTGCTGCGCTGGATGCTATTATTAATGTAGGTTCTGCACATGATGTGCAGGAAGTGATGATTGGTATGGCGCACAGAGGCCGGCTCAATGTGCTGGCAAATATCATGGGCAAAACCTATGAGCAGATATTTACGGAGTTTGAAGGAACATCTCTGCCAGATTCTACGATGGGAAGCGGAGACGTAAAATATCACCTGGGTTACAGCAGTGAAGTGGAAACGGAGTCCGGTAAAAAAGTGCATCTGAAACTCTGTCCCAATCCTTCTCACCTGGAAACGGTAGATCCTGTTGTAATCGGCTTTGCCCGCAGCAAGGCAGATGTACTATATGAAAGCGAATATGATAAAATATTGCCCATACTTATCCATGGAGATTCTTCCGTAGCTGGCCAGGGCGTAGTGTACGAAGTGCTGCAGATGAGCAAACTGGAAGGTTATTATACAGGTGGCACCATTCATTTTATCATCAATAACCAGATAGGTTTTACCACAGATTTTGATGATGCACGCAGTGCAGATTATGCCACCTCTTTAGCGGGCATGGTTCAGGCTCCCGTGCTGCATGTAAATGGCGATGATGCAGAAGCCGTGGTTAAAGCAGCCCAACTGGCCACGCTATACCGCCAGGAATTTAACAGCGACTTTTTTGTAGACATGGTTTGCTATCGCCGCCATGGTCATAACGAAGGTGATGAGCCGAAGTTTACGCAGCCGCAACTGTATTCACTTATAGAAAAGCACCTTAATCCACGGGAAGTGTACACCCAATACCTCATTGAAAATGGGGAGCCGGATGCCAAGGAAATGGCAAGGGCTATGGAGAAAACCTATCTCTCAGACTTGCAGGAGCGCCTGGATGATGTAAAGCAAAATCCGCTACCGTACACTTTCCAAAAACCGGAATTGTGGTGGAGAAGCCTGCGGCGTGCTACAGAGCAGGACTTTGTTTCTTCTCCTGTTACCGCTATTTCGCAGGAGGAACTCAATACATTGTTTTTTCAACTGATGAAAGTGCCGGATCATTTTAAACCACTGCGCAAAGTGGAAAAATTACTGCAGGATAAAATCAAATTTTTTAATGAGGATCATAAGATAGATTGGGCTACTGCAGAGTTACTGGCTTTCGCTTCGCTGGTAAAAGAAGGGAAGGATGTGCGCATGAGTGGGCAGGATGTAAAGCGGGGCACTTTCAGCAGCAGGCATGCGGTTTTATACGATGAAAATACGAATGAAGAATACAACCGGCTTTCTGGTTTTCAAACCGATGGCGCAAGTTTCCGCATTTATAATTCTCTGCTCAGTGAGTATGCGGTTATGGGTTTTGAATATGGTTATTCTATGGCCAATCCAAATGCGCTCGTACTTTGGGAAGCACAGTTTGGCGATTTTGTAAATGGTGCCCAGATTATTGTAGACCAATACCTCTGCTCTGCAGAAACTAAATGGCAGCGCATGAATGGCTTGGTGTTGCTACTGCCGCATGGCTATGAAGGGCAGGGGCCGGAGCATAGCAGTGCCCGTATGGAAAGATTTTTACAGCAATCTGCAGAGCAAAACTGGATTGTAGCCAACATAACCACGGCAGCAAACTTTTTTCATGCCTTGCGCAGGCAGCAAGCCTGGCCATTTCGCAAACCGATGATTGTGTTTACCCCAAAGGCAAACCTGCGCCATCCCGGTACGGCAAGTACGCAGAGCGACTTTACCACCGGTGGCTTTAAAGAAATCTATGATGATGAACAAGCTACTGATGCCGGCATGATAGAAAAAGTGTTGCTGTGCTCAGGTAAAATATATTTTGAATTGCTAGAGCGCCAGCAAAAAGAAAATCGTAAAGATGTGGCCATTGTTCGCCTGGAGCAATTGTATCCACTGCCGCAACTTCAATTAGATCAGTTGTATAAAAAATACAATAAGGCCATCTGGCATTGGGTGCAGGAAGAGCCCCTGAATATGGGCGCTGCCACCTACCTCAGGATGAATGTAAAAACCATCAACCTGCATATCATCAGTCGTAAAGCTGCGGCATCTACGGCTACCGGTTACGCAAAAAATCACCAAAAAGAACAGCAGGAAATTTTAGACACAGCATTTAGTATCTAATCAACATTAAAAAAATTTATTACAAGAATGTTTAATTCTCTCAGTGAAAAATTAGAATCGGCTTTTAAAAATATTAAAGGTGAAGGCCGTATTAGCGAACTCAATATTGCCAATACCGTAAAAGATATCCGGCGGGCCCTGGTAGATGCGGATGTGAATTATAAAATTGCCAAGGAGTTTACAGACAAGGTGCGGGAGACGGCGATGGGCTCCAAAGTGCTGCTTTCCGTGAACCCCGGCCAACAAATGGTAAAAATTGTGCAGGATGAACTTACCGAACTGATGGGTGGCGAGGAAAGCGAGTTCAACATTACCGGAAACCCTGCCGTCATTTTGATTGCCGGCCTGCAGGGTAGTGGTAAAACCACCTTCAGCGGAAAACTTGCCAACTATCTCAAAACCAAAAAAGGAAAATCTCCCTTACTGGTAGCTGCAGATATTTATCGCCCGGCGGCCATAGATCAATTAGAGGTATTGGGTGGCCAGATTAATGTGGAGGTTTATGCAGAAAGAGAAACAAAAGACGCTGTTACCATTGTACAAAATGCCATAAAAGCCGCCAGGGCAAAGAATAAAAATGTGGTCATCATCGATACTGCCGGCCGCCTTGCGGTAGATGAGGTGATGATGACGGAAGTGGCCAACATCAAAGCCGCCATTAACCCACAGGAAATTTTGTTTGTGGTAGATAGTATGACGGGCCAGGATGCCGTAAATACCGCCGCCGCTTTTAATGAGCGCCTTGATTTTAGTGGGGTGGTGCTCACCAAGTTAGACGGCGATACCCGTGGTGGTGCGGCTCTTTCTATTAAATACACCGTACAAAAGCCCATTAAATTTACCAGTGCCGGCGAGAAAATGGATACGTTGGATGTGTTTTATCCCGAGCGGATGGCACAGCGCATCCTGGGCATGGGCGATATTGTAAGCCTGGTAGAAAAAGCCCAGGAGCAATTTGACGAAGCTGAAGCCCGCAAACTGGAAAAAAAGATCCGCAAAAATCAGTTTGACTTTGAAGATTTTAAAACCCAGCTTCAGCAGATTAAAAAAATGGGAAACCTCAAAGACCTGATGGGCATGATTCCCGGCGTAGGAAAACAGATAAAAGATTTAGACATTAACGATGATTCTTTTAAAGGCATCGAGGCTATGATAAACAGCATGACGCTGCAGGAGCGCCGCAATCCTGACATCATTAATGCAAGCCGCAAAAACCGTATTGCCAAAGGGGCTGGTAAAGACCAGGCCGAACTTAATGCTTTCCTTAAGCAGTTTGAGCAAATGAAAGGCATGATGAAAATGATGAACAAAATGCCCATGGGCAGAATGCCAGGTATGGGAATGCGCCGGTAAACGCTTGGTTAACCTATTTTGGCCAGTTAACTTTAAATTTTGCCACTGTGCACTATTTTTTGGAATTCATGGCGGGTGGGCTTACCTTCGTCCTCCTTTTTTAAGGAATTTAGAAACCCTATTATTCACAACCAAGAAAATTTCTATTTTTTATGGCTGTTAAAATGAGATTACAAAGGCATGGCTCTAAAAAGAGGCCATTCTACTTCATCGTTATCGCTGACGCACGCAGTCCACGTGACGGAAAATTTATCCAGAAATTAGGTTCTTACAATCCACTGACCGTTCCGGCTACTATCCAGATCGATCGGCAGAAAGCATTGGATTGGCTGCAGAAAGGTGCTCAACCCACCGACACTGTACGTCGTATCCTTTCTTTCAAAGGCGTATTGTACCTAAAGCATTTGCTTCGTGGTGTAGGTTTAGGCCTGTTTGATGAAGCTACTGCAATGGAAAAATTTACCGCCTGGAGTTCTGAGCATGAAGCACATGTCTCCCGCAGGCAAGGTGCTCACCGCAAAGTTCGCACAGACAAGCGCACGCCGGCACCAGTAGTGAGAAAAGTAGAAGCCCCTGTTGAAGCTCCAGTAGCAGAAGCACCCGTAGCAGAAGCTCCAGTAGTGGAAGCACCGGTTGCAGACGTACCAGCAACAACAGAAGAGCCGAAAACAGAAGAATAAACCTTTCCTCTGCACAAAACTTTTTAAGTCCCGCCTGTTTTTCCGGCGGGACTTTTTGTATCCGAATTTTTAAATTTTTTGGTCCGGGCCTTTACATTAATTTTCGGCATTGTTGCGTCGCCCTCTTGTACCGCATACCTTTGTGCAGCAGCTAAAAACAGCATTCAATTCAGTTTCATGAGTCAATATTTTAAAATAGGAAAATTTGTAGCCACCCATGGCCTTAGTGGCCATCTTGTGCTGGTGCATGCGCTCGGAAAAAAAACGGATTTCAAAGGTCTGGAAGCCGTTTTCATAGAAAACCCCAAAGATAATTTTTTGCCTTATTTCATCAGGTCCGTAGTGGCTAAAACAGAGTCAGAAAGTTTTATACAGCTCGAAGCTGCAGATAGTAAGGAAACAGCCCGGCGTTTTGCGCCAAAGGAAGTTTGGCTTGCGGCAGCAGATTTTGAGAAATATGCTGCAAAGGAATCGCCTATTTCAATGCTGGGTTTCCTCCTCATAGATGGTGCTACCAACCTAGGCGAAATCGTAGAAGTGATAGAGCAGCCACACCAGGTACTCTGTGCCATCATGTACAAAGGAAATGAAGCCCTCATACCTGTACACCAGGATAATCTCGTAAAAATTGATCAAAAAAATAAAAAGGTATATGTAGATGTGCCCGAGGGGCTGCTTGAAATTTATGAGTAAACTTTCCGCCCGAAATTCTGCGCAAACACATGCAACGTATCATCGCCCACTTTGACCTCGATTCCTTCTTCGTTTCTGTAGAAGTACTCAACGATCCTTCTCTCAAAGGCAAACCCGTAATTGTGGGTGGCAGGGATCGTGGTGTGGTGGCCGCCTGCAGTTACGAAGCAAGGGCTTTTGGTATCCATTCTGCCATGCCATCCCGCAAGGCCCGACAGCTATGCCCAAAGGCTATTTTTATTAAAGGCAATTATGCGGATTACAGCAAATACTCACGCCTCGTTACCCAGATTATAGCCGGCAAAGCTCCTCTTTTTGAGAAAGCTTCCATAGACGAATTCTATCTTGACCTCACCGGCATGGACAAATTTTTCGATCCCCTGCAATGGACGGTTTCCCTGCGACAGGAAATTATGCAACAGACTGGTTTGCCTATTTCTTTTGGTTTCTCCAGCAGCAAACTCATGGCTAAAATTGCTACCAATAAGGCAAAGCCAAATGGTTACCTGCAAATTCCTTTTGGTAAAGAACAGGATTTTTTATCGCCCTTATCCGTAGCAGAAATTCCAGGAGTGGGTACCCAAACACAGCAGGTGCTGCGGCATATGGGTATCCTTACCATCAAAGATATTTTTGATACGGGGCAGCCAGTTTTAGAAGAACAGCTTGGCAAGTGGGGCGCCGATCTTTGGTTAAAAAGCCAGGGCATTCACCATAGCGAAGTGACGCCTTATCATGAAGCAAAATCTATTTCTTCTGAAAATACTTTTGACGAAAACAAAACAGATCTTCCTTTTTTAAATGCTGAGCTGGTAAGGCTTACAGAAAAAATTTGTTTTGAGCTCAGGCAGGATGACAAGGTAGCGGGTTGCGTTGCCGTAAAAATTCGATACCACGATTTTGAAACCACCAGCAAGCAAGTAAGTATAGCTTACACAAATGCAGATGACGAAATCATTCCCATTGTAAGATCACTTTTTTCAAAATTGTATAAACGGGGTACGCCTGTGCGCCTCATCGGTGTTAAGCTCAGTGAGTTTACCACAAATGCAGTGCAGGCAGATTTATTTTCTGACAAAGAGAAAAAGGCCGGCCTCTACAAAGCTATTGATGAAGTGAAAAATCGTTTTGGAAAAATAAGTGTGAAACGAGCATCTTCTAATTAAGAACCGTAAAAATTTCCTCGTTTTCAAATCATCTGCGGCTCATCCGCAAGATCCATCAGTGTTCTTTTTTCCAGCACTTTAAGGGTAGCATCCCTTGTCATAATCATTACCCGGTTGAGCCCACAATAGGCTTCATTACAATCCTTGCACTTTTCATAAAAATTTAAACTTACGCAGGGCATCATAGCAATGGGTCCTTCTATGATCCGGTAAATACTGGCCAGGCTCGTTTTTTTAGGATGCAAGGCCAGCATATAGCCACCGCCTTTTCCCTTCTTACTTTCCAGGATATTGTTCTGCTTAAGCTGTAAAAGGATATTTTCTAAAAACTTTAGGGGTATTTTTTTTTGTTCTGCAATTTCTGCAATCAATACCGGACCCTTGCCATATTGCTCCGCCAGGTAGCCCAACGCCTTCAGTCCATATTTTGTTCTTTTTGAAATCATTGATGCCAAAATTAGGCATTTGTGTTACCCTTTCGCTTTTCTGTCGTAAATTTGTCTACCAGATTAGTGGACTGTGTTACTTTTACTTCTTCATTGGGCCGCATTGCAACAACCTTGCGCTTCCTGAGTCCCGGGTAACCACCCTTTTCGCAAGCATAATTTGTAAATTAAAAGGTACTGCAATACGCATGAGTAATAGCGGTGAAAAATTGATTGAACAATTAGTCCCCCAAATAGGTAGACTTACTGAAATAGAAGCGTTGGCGCTGCTTTCGGAATTGTTTCCGGGGCAGGTAACCTTTAGCAGCAGCTTTAGTTTTGAAGATCAGGCCATTTCCCATCTTATTCTCTCCCGGCAATTGCCTATTTCTATTTTTACCCTGGATACCGGGCGTTTGTTTGCAGAAACTTACTCCGTATGGAATATGACTAACGAACGCTACAATACACACATTAAAGCCTACTATCCACAAGCTCAGGAGTTAGAAGCGTTTGTACTGGAGAACGGGCCAAACTCCTTTTACAACTCCGTAGAGAACCGGAAGGCCTGCTGCCATATCCGTAAAGTGGAACCGCTACAGCGGGCACTTGCTGGCAATAAGGTTTGGATCACGGGTTTGCGGGCAGAACATTCTCCCGTACGCCACAATTTGCAATCGCTGGAATGGGATGCAGGAAACCAGGTCATTAAATATCACCCCATTTTACATTGGACCACAGCGCAGGTAAAGGAATTTATTGCTACGCATAATGTACCGTATAATATTTTGCACGACCGGGGTTTTGTAAGCATTGGCTGTGCACCCTGCACACGTGCAATCAAGCCGGGAGAAGACTTCAGGGCCGGGCGCTGGTGGTGGGAAGATGCCAGCAAAAAAGAATGCGGACTGCACGTAACCACCCCATCAAATTCATAGAAAGAAAAACAAAAGAATATGTCGCTGATGAACGAGCCATTAAAATCATTTGATTATTTAGATCACCTGGAAAGTGAAGCCATTCATATTTTCAGGGAAATTGCCGGGCAATTTGAACGCCCGGCATTGTTGTTTTCCGGGGGAAAAGATTCCATTGTACTGGCGCATCTTGCTTTAAAAGCATTTCGCCCTGGCAAGTTTCCATTTCCATTAATGCATATTGATACCGGTCATAATTTCCAGGAAGCGCTGGACTTTAGAGATGCCTTTGTNNCTGGATGCTATTGCAGAATTTAAATTTGATGCCTGCATTGGCGGTGGCCGGCGAGACGAAGAAAAAGCGAGAGCAAAAGAAAGGATTTTTTCGGTGAGAGATGAATTTGGTCAATGGGATCCTAAACTACAGCGACCGGAATTATGGAACACTTACAATGGACGCATCCAAAAAGGCGAAAACGTACGGGTGTTTCCCATCAGCAATTGGACAGAATTAGATATCTGGAATTATATCCGCAGAAACAACATTGAATTGCCTTCCATCTACTTTGCCCACGAGCGGGAGGTGCTGGAATATGAAGGACAACTCGTGGCTACTTCAAAATTTGTGCAAGTGGATGCAAGCGATAAAGTTTCTATAAAAAAGGTGCGTTATAGAACTGTAGGTGATATGACTTGTACAGCGGCTGTAGAATCTACTGCCACCACTTTAGATGATATTATCAATGAGATCATTGCCACTAAAACAAGTGAGCGGGGCGAAACAAGGATTGATGACAAAGTGAGTGAGGCCGCTATGGAAGATCGAAAGAAGGATGGATATTTTTAAAGGCGTGAGTATATAGTACTGAGNNAAGTATCAAATTTTAAGCATCAATCTAAATACTAAGTACTAAATACAATATACTCGATGGACATTTTAAGATTTATCACCGCAGGTAGTGTAGATGATGGAAAGAGTACACTCATTGGCCGGTTACTTTATGATAGTAAATCTATTATGATAGATCAACTGGAGGCAATAGAAAAACAAAGTAAAGGCAGGGGCGATGGGGAGATAGACCTGGCGCTCCTTACAGACGGGCTGCGGGCTGAGCGGGAGCAGGGCATCACCATTGATGTGGCTTATAAATATTTCAGTACGCCCAAGAGAAAATTTATTATAGCAGATGCGCCCGGACATATTCAGTACACCAGGAACATGGTAACCGGCGCTTCAAATGCCAATCTGGCCATTATTCTTATTGATGCACGCAACGGTGTAATAGAACAAACCCGGCGGCATTCTATCATCTCCTCATTATTAAATATTCCACATGTATTGGTGGCTGTTAATAAAATGGATTTGGTAGCAAACTCAGAGGATGTGTATAATAATATCGTGATTGAATATGCAAAAGTGGCTGCATCGCTTGGTCTTAAAAATGTACGCTACATTCCTATGAGTGCAAAGAATGGAGATAATATTGTGGAGAAATCTCCGGCTTATCCCTGGTATGATGGAGAGAGTCTTTTGCATTATTTAGAAACCGTAGAACTCACTGAAGATATCAATCATACAGATGCAAGATTTCCGGTGCAGTATGTGATTAGGCCACAAGTGGAAACTTTGCATGATTACCGCGGTTATGCCGGGAAAATTATTAGTGGCATTTACAAAAAAGGAGATAAGGTTACCGTTTTGCCTTCTGGTACCACTTCTGTAATCAGTCGCATAGAAAAAGATGGAACTGATATAGAGAGCGCATTTGCGCCGCAAAGTGTAGTGCTTCACCTGCAGGATGATATTGATGTGAGCCGGGGAGATGTAATTGTATTGACAGAGAAATTGCCAAAAGTAAGCAATGAATTGGATGCCCTTATTTGCTGGATGGGCTCAACGCCTTTGCAGCCAGGCAATAAATATTTATTACAAATCAACAGCAAAGTTGTAAAGGCAGTAGTGAAGGAAATAGAATACAAGCTTGATGTGAATACGCTGGAAAAAGAGGAAGGTATTGAGACCGTGAAGCTCAACGATATCATCAAAGCAAAAATAAAAACATCCACTCCTGTGCCTTACGATTCTTATAAAATGCTAAGGGTAAATGGTGGTGCAATACTCATTGACGAAACGAGCAACGTAACCGTAGGTGCGTGCATGATACAATAACTGAAAAAACACAACTGTATGGATGCATTCGCTGAGCGACTACTTGAAAAACATCGGCAGTCC
>DGQO01000263.1:4266-17651 GCA_002400445.1 Chitinophagaceae bacterium UBA4412 | reverse complement strand
GTTTCAGGAGCGTGGCCACAGGGGGCAATATTGAAATTATACTCTATAACGAAGCCTGCCTTGATGCGCTAAGCGGCATCACTTACAACAAAAAAGTGAAAGTGATAGCAAATGGAAAAACCTATGAAGGCTGCGGCCAATACCTGTTTAACAAAGAGATTGCGGGTACCTGGATTTTAGAGAAAACAAATAACGAGATTGTTCTTGCTTCACAGTTTTCAAAAGGCGCTCCGCAATTGAGCTTCGATCTTTCAACCGCAAAACTGAGCGGTCATGATGGCTGCAATACCGTGGCAGGAGATTTTGAATTATTGGGAAATAAAATTCGTTTTTCCTCCCTGGCCAGCACAAAAATGTTATGTGCAAATAAGAATGGCTTCCAGCTTTTGCCCAGGCTAAGCGAGCAAACCGTTGACTATTTTTTTACCGACGGTAAACTATATCTCTACCTGGCCGATGACAGTATGATCATTTTTAGCAGGAAAAAATAAAAAGCCTTGTTGAATTATGCTTTGCTCAGCTCCACCTTGCATACCGGGTGATGCAGCACCGGAAAATTGCAGGAATTAGCAATGTAGCAATTTTCATGTGCCTCTTTGTGCAGCTCGGTAGCTTTCTGAATCATTGAAGAATCTGCTACAGTCACATGAGGATGCAGCATCACCTCCGTGAATTTTCCACCATGCTTAGGATCTTCTGCCATAATACCGGTAGCCAGGTCCACGTAATTTGTTACGACTACACCTTGCTCTGCGCAAAGATGCAGGTACCACAACATGTGACAACTCGCCACAGAAGCAAGGAAAAGTTCCTCTGGATTGTATTTTTCCGGATCGCCTCTAAAAGCAGAATCTGAAGAAAGCAACAATTCAGGTTTTTGGGCAATATGAAGTGTGTGACTGCGGTCGTAAGATTTGTAGCCTTTGGTTCCTTCGCCCTTATTGCCCGTCCAGGTAATAGAGGCTTTGTAATGATGTTGGTTGTTCATGTGCTGTAGCGTTTTATCTTTTTGCTTTTACTCAATCAAAAAATCAGCTTTACAGTATTCAAGCCGGGACACAAAATTATGGGCCAATTTTGATGTTTCCATCATTTGAACAAAAGAGGTAATACGTATATGCAGGAATTGAAGAAACAAATGATGCCCGGGGAACACAATGAAAAAAGCCAGCGCTACTCACACCGGCCTTTCCCTTTATTTTGGTTTTCCCTCGTAGTTTAGTCCGAACGCATCATATATACATCGCACTGTATACACAAGTACCGTTTTTGGATTTAATGTTCATTAGAAAATGAACTGGATATTGGATTGGATATTTTTCTTGCACAAAGATGCACCTGCATAGCAAAACTGCAAATGACGATTGTCATTTTTCCATCCGACTGTTGTCATACCATTGTAAGCAGGTAATTTTTGTACGATTCATCATTTAAAAGTGAATGCAGGATGATTTGCACGAATAATTGCTAGGATAATTGCTGAGCAGACTGTGCTACCATCTTGCCGTTATGGTACACCTGGAGAATGTAATTGCCTTTTTGATAGTTTTCTCCCGGCAGGGAAAATTGAAGCTTGCGGGTTTCGCCGGCTACATTGTCAAAACGAAGTTTAAGGGAGTACATTTTTCGGCCTTTGGAGGTTTCAAACATGCCCATATCCCAGGCGGATTGTTTCATTACCGAACCATCTGGTTGTAGCACTACCACATAAATTTCATCGGCCGCTGATGCGCCTGCACATTTCCAGGCAAGCGAACCCATCAATTTGTCTGTTTCTATTGCCCTGGAAGTTTCCCTACCACCTTCTTCTGCATTTCTTATGGCTTTAAAGTGAAGATCGCTAAGGCTCGGGGCTGCAGAGGAAACGTTATTAGCAGCAGCACTTGTGATTTGCCCACCTGAGCGGGGAGAATTTCCAGCCGATGGTTCATTTTTCATCTGGGCCAGCAACTGCTGTAACCGCTTATTTTCCTGGGTTATGGCATTGTACCTGTTCTGCCATTCTCCTATCCGTTGCTGAAGCTCTTCAATCTTTCTGCGGGCTGTTGCCAGGTCACCTGTGCTGGAATTACGGTTATCCAGAATTTCCGATATCTCTAGTTTTAATTTGTTGAATTCCGCAAGGCGGGCATCAAAACTAACCTGGAAAGAATCTACATTCCTGCGGGTAAAACTCATTTCCTCATTCATTCGCCCGATGGTGCCGGAGTACAATTTTTGTAAAGAATCCCGGATACCTGTGGCAATTGCAGATGAATCTTTTACAATGATCGTACTGCTCATGGGATCTTTAATTTGCTGGCGGTAAAAGGAAAAGCCCCAAATAAATAGGCCCACAAATGCCAGCAGGAGGAGTGATAAAGAGAGCAACAAAAGAAGAGAGATCCTGTTTTCTTTCATAAAGCGGCAGGCACTGTTTATTTTGAAATATGCTGATCTACATATGCAGATATCCAACCTACCTGCCCGTTCTTTACCAGGTAAAACTGTTTTCTTTCAGCAATGCCTTCAAACTGCCGCATGATCCTGAGGAGTAGCCCCGTACCGGCAAGGAGCGAACGCTGATCGAATACTTTGTGCACCCTGCTCACCTCCCTTTCCACTGCAGATTTTTCATCGGCAGTCTCCACTTTTGCAGAAAGTACTTTTTCATGATAGGCACTAAAGTTTTCATAAAGCCGATGGTAAAATTTTTCAACATCGTCATAAGTAACCGGCACTACCGGGTTATCCATAAGTTCAGGTGCTATAAGCGTAGCTACACTCCAGGCAATACCACCGCTAAAAGCAATATTGTCATTCATATTATAACCGTTGCTCAGGTTTACGGCATATACAATTTCGTTGTTGGCTGCTCCTTCAAGCACACGGTATAACTGCCGTTGAAAATTTGCCAGGCTAATATCTTCGCCAAGTCTCTTTTCAGCACTGTTCGTTACACTTTTAGTACCCCAAGAAACATCAAAAAGCCGGATGTCCGTTGTATTGCCGTTAGGAAAATAGCCTCCTTTCGTGTTTCCGCTGCCGATATCAATTAAAAACGTGTTGAATCTTTTTGCCGCAGGCACAATGCCTAGATGCGACAAACGGGCTTCTTCTGTAACATCTACCAGCGGCACCTGCCTGCCGGGTTCATTAATCCGGATTTTAAAAGAGTCTGCCAGCGTTTTAATAAAATCAATTTTACCTGCTTTTTCTGCCTGAACCACTACTCCGCTGCTGAATACGGTAAAAATATTTTCCGGTGAAATTTTGTACTCATTCCTGCTGCGCAGGTATAAAAAGGTAAGTGCATCGAGTGTAGCAGTAAAAGTGGAAGCTGTAAAACTGATGATATCTGTATTAATAGCAGAATCCTTTAGCGTATTAAAACTATTGGTTTGCTGAGCATTTTTAGCCACTTCGAGCACGCTCATCTTCACTCCCTTAGATCCTACTTCTATGCCTGAATACACTTCCGAGCGCTTAAATTTCATAATGAAATTCGTTTGACCTTTTACAGTCCCAAATCCAAAAGCGAGCAGCAATAAAAAAGGAAGAAATTTGCGGGAGAGAAATAGCATAGGTGATAATTTATGCAGTAAAAATACTATATTAACTATGGCCAATTGGCTGGTTCATGGTTTGTGTAAAAATTGTGACTAACCCTGTTTAGAATGGAGAAACCGATATTTGCGCTTTTAATTGATTTTTTGCCGGAGCAAGTATATCTTAGCAACTTTTAAACAAAAGCGCCCATGCCCCATAAGGATATTCAATTGCAGGACGAGAAGGATCGGTTTGAAGCCCTGTTTGAGTTTGCTTCCATGGGTATCGTGGTTACGGACGATAAAGCAAGAATCCAAATAGTAAACCAGTTTTTGCTTACGCAATTTGGCTATAATGAAGTAGAAGAATTGCTGGGCAAACCCATTGAGATCCTGATTCCGAGGCGATACAATACAGCGCATCACGCTCACCGGGATCATTATATAGAAAATCCCGGCAGAAGAATGATGGGTGTGGGTAGGGAACTTTTTGGGTTAAAAAAAGATGGCGCAGAATTTCCTGTGGAAGTAAGCCTGAGTAATTACGAAAGCAGCAAGGGCAAGTTTGTAATTGCATTCGTAGTAGATACCACCCTGCGCAAACAGAATGACGACCGGATGCTGGAGCAAAAAGAAATGCTCGAAGAAAACAACCGAAAAATTGAAGAACTCAATAATGCCCTGGAAGAGAAAGTAGATTTGCGTACAAGCCAACTGCAGCAGGCATTGGAGCAAATTGAGGCCAGCCGGGACGAATTGACTAAAGCCCTGAGTAAAGAGAAAGAACTGGGCGACATGAAGAGCCGGTTTGTTTCAATGGCTTCCCATGAATTCCGAACACCGCTGAGTACGATACTGTCTTCAGCATCTCTTTTAGCAAAATATACAGAGAGTGCCGAACAGGATAAAAGAAATAAACATATTTTGCGTATTAAAAATTCGGTGAACAACCTCACCGATATTTTAAATGAGTTCCTGAGTATCGGGAAAATTGAGGATGGCCGGATTGAAGTGCGCAATACTATTTTTAACGTGCGGGAATTCCTGGATAATCTTTGTCATGAGATGCAGGCAAACGCAAAGCCCAGGCAAAAAATAGTATATGACCACAAAGGAGAAGAATGGATTGACCTGGACGCAACATTGCTACGCAATATCATTTTTAACCTGCTGAGTAATGCTATTAAATTTTCGCAGGAAGATGGCGTAATAGAATTACATTCAGAAGCTGGCAGAGATTATTTTAAGTTGCAAATTGCAGACAACGGTATTGGAATTTCTGCCGAGGACCAGGCCCATTTATTTGAGCGCTTTTTCAGAGCAAGCAATGTGACTAATATACAGGGCACGGGATTGGGGTTGCACATCGTAAGCAAATACGTGGAGTTGCTTAACGGTAGCATCACTTTCGAAAGTAAACTAGAACATGGAACTAAATTTCTTTTAGCATTTCAAATATCTCCTCATAACGCATAATCAATGAAGCATTACATCTTACTTATAGAAGATAATCATGAAATCAGGGAAAATACTGCTGAGATACTGGAGCTGGCCAACTATAGGGTAAGCGTTGCAGAAAATGGAAAAACAGGGGTAGAACTCGCTATGAGTGAAAAGCCAGACCTCATCATTTGTGATATTATGATGCCGGTACTAGACGGCTACGGTGTGCTGCACCTACTGAACAAAAACCCTGAACTTGCTGCTATTCCATTTATTTTTTTAACGGCAAAATCTGAGCGGGGAGATTTTAGAAGAGGCATGGAAATGGGTGCTGATGATTACATTACAAAACCCTTTACTGATATTGAGTTGCTCAATGCAATTGATAGCCGCTTAAAAAAAGTAAGTCTCCTGCAAAAGAATTTTACGCCAGACGATCACGGTATGAAAGAAATGCTGCTGGAATTTGAAGGCAGTAATGCGCTGGAAAATATCACAGAAAATCGCCCGGAAAATCATTACAAGAAAAAACAGGTAATTTATAGCCGGGGCAATCATCCGCAAAAATTATTCTACGTAAAATCTGGCAAAGTTAAAACCTACATCAGCAATGATGACGGTAAGGGGCTTACCATTGGTTTATATTCGGAAGGAGATTTTCTTGGCTATACCGCCTTGCTCGAAGGCGGCTTATATAAAGAATCTGCAGAGGCTATTGATGATACCATCATTGCAGAAATACCTATTGAAAGTTTTGAAAAACTTTTGTTTCATAATGCAGAAGCCACCCGCAAGATCATCCAACTAATGGCAAAAAACATCCGGGAGAAAGAACGGCAGATGCTCGATATTGCTTACAATTCTTTACGCAAGCGTGTAGCCAATGCACTTACTGTGTTACTTAATAAATACAAGAAGCCGGGTGAAGAAAATTTTAGCATTCAACTTTCGAGGGAAGACCTGGCCAATATTGCCGGCACAGCTACCGAATCGCTGATAAGAACGCTGAGTGATTTCAAAGCAGAAAAGCTTATTGAAATTAATGGCAGTAAAATCACCATTTTAAATGAGAAGAGCCTTGCCGAGATGTTTAATTAATCTCGAAATACGACACCAGTTTTTTGTTGAATTCTGATCGGAGCTGGTAAAGGTCTTTTTCAAACTTTTCCATTTCGCCCCTCAGTTTTTTGTGCAGCGTAAGCATTACCTTATCCTGGGATTTTTCTCCGGAAAGTGATTTCTTTATGAGGTCTGATTGCATGCGAACATCCTGCATCAGTTCAGCAATATATTCATCTACAAATACAAATCTGTTATTAAAATGCTCCGCTGAGGCAAGGAACAATCTATCGTGGTTATGATCCACCACCTGGGAAAGCCGGGTTTTGAGGTACGCATTTTCCTGCTTGTAAAAATCCAGTGCACGCCCCCAGGTTTGCACTTCGTGCAGAAATTGATCGGCTTCTGTATTTTTAAACGTAGTCATGTGTTTTATTTCAGCTCCGGATTTATATCCAAATTTCCAATTCATTTTTTTCATTTTTGCTAATGGCACTCTACTGCGCCACTGTTCATACTTCCCCCTGCATGCAGGTCAGGACTTAAATAAGGAATACCCAAACCCATACCACGAATGATGAGCAGGCAAGCCATTAAAAACATCAGGTATGGATATGCCTTCCTGATGCCGGCCCGGGCTTTAACACCAGCGAAGCTCCCAAAGAAAGCTACGCTCCACATTACGGGCAAAGTACCCAGGCCAAAAAAGGCCATAAATAAACTGCTGTCTTTTACAGAGGCCGTGGTTACCGCTCCTGCAATGGCCATGTAAACAAGTCCGCAAGGCAACAATCCATTGAGCAGGCCAATAAAAAATACGGAGCGATAGTTTTTCTTAAAAAACAATTCTCCCAGTCGCTTTCGAAGCACTTCAAAAAATGACTGCACAACACCGCTGCCTGCCAGCAAGGCTTTACTTTTGGGCCACAACAAATACAAGATGATAAGCACGCCAACAGTTATACTTAACGCTTGCTGAAATCCCGCAAGCGCAAATGAAGCACCCAGCAGTCCGAGCAAGGCGCCCAGGGCAGCGTAAGTAACTACCCTACCCATATTATAGAGCAGGGTGTAATACATTCTACCAAGAGGATGCGTAGCCACCACTGGCAATGAAAGTGCCAATGGACCGCACATGCCTATGCAGTGCATGCTGCCCACAGCGCCCAGCACTAAGGCAGTGAGATAAAATGCCATCATTGCAGGAAGAGTTTTTCTTCGAAATAATAGTCTTTTCCGTTTGCCTTCCACGTAACCTTCACATCATACATGCCCTTATTATCTGGTCGCAAAGGCACTGTAACTGTAGCATCGGCAGTGGTCACTTCCTGCCTGATGTCTTTTTTCTTATTCGCAATACAATACAACCATACCGAAGTGTGCTTTTGCACATCCTGCATTTCCTTTGGAAACACAATGGTAAGTGCTTGTTCGTCTGCAGTGCATTTCAACTTCTCACTCAGCGCATTTGCCAGATTTGTCGCATCAATAGTAGACTGGTATTGTAATTCCTGTTCGTAATAATCGGGTGTCACCAGGTCCACGTTCTGGGCGCTGGATTTAAAAACCATGTACACAATGCCAATTACGAAAACACTATACAGCAACAAAATTTTATAACCCCAACTCATCTTTTTTAATTTTAAAAGTTTTAATCATACACTTCCGGGCCCATGAAATTGGCCGTAATCGTTTTTATTCTTTTTTGTGCGTCGTATAGTCCTATCTTAAGTGGCGTCTTCCAGCCTTTAATTTTGTTCCTGTCTATTTTTACAAAGAATTGTAGCTGCGCATATGATTCTTTTTTTATCAAAGTAGCAGCGTTGTTTATCAAAGTGATTTCGCCATCCATATTTTCCAGCTTTAAAGTAACCGGTATATCAAGATGTGTTTTGTTGGCCAGTTTAAGGTTGTACAAATTAGCCAGGCGGCCATCTGGCATCGTGGTATAGGTCATACCAGAAGTGCGCATGAGCGTAGCATCAAGATCCGTTCTGCTCACCAGCAAAAAAACCAGTAATGCAATAAGTAAACTCAGTACAGCGGTATACGCCTGAATACGTTTTGTAAAATGCAATTGTACCCGTTCCCGGATACTGTTTTCCGATGCGTAACGAATAAGCCCCGTAGGTTTGTTCACGCTTACCATGATGGCATCGCAGGCATCAATACAAGCGGTACAATTCACGCATTCTAATTGTGTTCCATTCCGGATGTCGATGCCAGTGGGGCATACCCTCACACAGGCAAAACAATCAATACAATCGCCACCAGCCTCTGCATGGAATGTGGGAACCAAAGGGGATTGTTCGGCTACCACCACTTGCGCTAGAGTAGCAGTGTGCATTAAGTTTACCGGCGGCTGTCCCACGGCTTCCCAGGCCGTTTTCTTTTCTTTAGTGAGTCTCCCCCGCGGTTCGCCACGCTTATAGTCGTAAGCTACCACGATAGAATTTTTATCGAGCAAAACGCCTTGCAGTCTTCCATAAGGACAAACTACAATACAGGCCTGCTCCCTAAACCACCAGAACACAAAAAAGAAAACAGTAGTGAAACCCAGCAGAGAAATCAGTGTACCAATGTTCTCTGCCGGATGAGTCACATAAAACAGCAATTGGTCCATGCTAATGAGGTAGGCCAGGAAAAAATTGGCAATTAAAAAACTCAGTGCAAAAAACACCAGGAATTTTAAACCCCTTTTTCCAATCTTAGTGCCATTCCATGGCATAGCAGCCAGTAGCTTTTGCTGTGTAGCATCTCCATCAATGAGGTATTCAATTTTCCTGAAAACCATTTCCATAAAAATAGTTTGCGGGCAGGCCCAGCCGCAAAAGATGCGGCCAAACACTACGGTAAAGAGGATTACAAACACAATGAATGTGATCATCCCTATTCCGAAGATGAAAAAATCCTGCGGCCAGAAGATCATACCAAAAATGATGAATTTGCGATCCAGCACGTTAAACATAAGCAGTGGTTCTCCGTGCACTTTGATAAACGGCAGCGTAAAGAAAATAACCAGGTACACGATAGAAGCGATGGTACGCAGGTTATACATCCGTCCCTTTGGTTTTTTGGGATGGATGAAGTTGCGTTTACCTTCTTTTGTTATCGTGGCTACCGAGTCCCGAAAGGCTTCCTGCGTTAGCGTTGTACTGGTTTCTTCTTTCATGTATTACTATTCTCCAAAAATTATTTTTTTGCAGCACTGTCTGTTGCGGGTGTTGCTGCGGGTGCACTCGAAGCGGTTCCGTCGGTAAACAAATCGCCTTGAGGTGCTTTTGCATTTGGTGGGTTCGTACCGTGCAGGGTTTTTATATAACTGGCAAGCTCACTCATCTGCTTGGGTGAGTATTGCTTTTCCCAACTCTGCATTCCTTTATCAGGATAACCCACTTTGATACTATGGTAGATGTCAGTGAGCGAACCTTTATGCAACCAATAATCGTCTGTGAGGTTTGGTCCTACACCACCTTCGCCCGCTGCACCGTGGCAAGCGATACATGTAGTGCTATAAATCGACTTTGCCTCTGCAATTCCTGCAGCATCTGCCATTACGATATTACTCTCATCAATCCTGTTTTTATTCTTTGCGTTGTATGCTTCCATCTTTTGTTCGGCTGCTTTATTTTCTGCAGCATACTCTTCTGTTGGATTTTTTCCATAACCCAGCACATGGAAGTTTACTAAATAGACCACCGCAAAAATGCAGGTAAAAATGAAGCCCCATTTCCACCATGGTGGGAGGGAATTATCCAATTCTCTTATGCCGTCATATTCATGATCGAGCAACACGTCTGCCTCTTTTTCAACGGGTACAGCTTTGGTAAAAAAGCGTTTGTCAATCTTGCTCCACCAGGCAGCAAGCGAACTGCTGCTTTGGGGTTTTACCGATGGGGGTACAAGTTCTGCCTGCATACGACGTATAAATACCAGCAGGAAAAGAATGGCCAGAATTTCAATGCCAATCACGAAAACAAAAATCCAGAAAGCCGTTGCATCCAGGCCGCCATAATTGGGAATCGTTTTTACTGAAGCTTCTGCCGCTGCATTCTGCGCAGCAGCTCCATTACTTAAGAACATCAGGCCTGAAGCGATAACAAGAACCAGGGTATTTTTTGCTGCACCTCTGTATTGCATTACCTGCTTAATCAATTGGAGCAAGACCTGCCCCATGGCAAATATTACCAGCGCAAAAACAATGGCTATTACCACCAGTAAAATGGCCAGCAAGTTATTGGGAGACTTTACTTCCGTAACCGGTACTGCTGCATCCTGCGCCAATACCCCGGCCACTCCCGAGAACAAGAGCATAAACATTAGAAAAAGCGTTTTTTGAATTCGCATAAACTTATTTTTTATTGATTCGTTAGTTATTGATTTCTCCATCATTTTCTAATGGAATATTAGATAGCAACTGCACTGTTTTTTTATCCATCTTAAACACCCACCAAAGCAGCCCGGCAAAGAAGATAAAAAAGATGAGCAGGGATATTATAGGAAATATGGAAACGTGCTCCATTTTTTCAGCGTATTGCTGTATGAATTTAAACATCGNNGCTACCCTTATGCTATCTGCCTGCAGGTTAGCGGCAATTCCCTGTGCCTGTTCCATGAGCAGTGCATTGGCCTGGTGCTCAAAACCTTTAGCATAAGGTACTCCAAGCGTGCGCATCGCATTAATCTTTGCAACAGTAAGGGATGTATCCAAATCATTTGTAAGCAGGAATGGATAGGGCGGCATAATTGAACCTTCACTTATAGAAGCGGGCTCCCTAAAGTGCCGGAAATGCCAGCCATCAGATTTCCTTAGATTTCCTGCTCCTTCTCTGGCAAGGTCTGGACCGGTACGCTTGCTTCCCCACTGGAATGGATGGTCATATACAAATTCGCCTGCTTTGGAATATTCTCCGTAGCGTTCCGTTTCACTCCGGAATGGACGAATCATTTGTGAGTGACACAAATAACAACCTTCTCTCACATAAATATCCCTGCCCTGTAACTCAAGCGGTGTATAAGGTTTTACACTACTGATGGTGGGCACATTAGATTTGATAAGAAACGTTGGAATAATTTCAATAGCACCACCAATAAGGATTACAATAAGACTTGCTACCATGAATTGAATAGGCTTGCGCTCCATCCAGCGATGCCAATGCTCGCCTGCATGGCTTACGTTCTTCTGCAATGGTGCAGCTTCCGCAGCTTCATCAGCCACCAGTTTACCAGCCTTCACGGTTTTGTAAAGGTTGTAGCACATGATGAGCACACCGGTAAGGTATAAAGTACCACCTATTGCACGCATCAGGTAGAAGGGCTTGAGGTAGGTTACGGTTTCCAGGAAAGTGTATTGCAGTTGTCCTGCGTCGGTAAACTCTTTCCACATGCTGCTTTGGGTAAAGCCAGCCCAATACAAGGGCACTGCATAAAATATGATACCCAGCGTACCAAGCCAGAAGTGGTTGTTGGCTAATTTTTTTGAATAGAGACTTGTGCCAAAAATGCGGGGCATCAGCCAGTAAAGCACACCAAAAGTGAGCATACCGTTCCAGCCAAGGGCACCCACGTGCACGTGAGCAATAATCCAGTCCGTGTAGTGCGCAACAGCACTTACACTCTTCAATGAAAGCATCGGGCCTTCAAAAGTGCTCATACCATAAGCCGTTACGGCCACTACCATAAATTTAAGAATTACATCATCCCGCACCCTGTCCCAGGCACCACGAAGGGTGAGCAATCCATTGATCATACCACCCCAGCTAGGGAAGATGAGCATCATACTGAAAACCACACCAAGACTCTGTGCCCAGTTTGGAAGGGCGGTGTAAAGCAGGTGGTGTGGACCAGCCCATATATATAGGAAGATAAGCGACCAAAAGTGAATGATGGAAAGCCGGTAAGAATAAATTGGCCGGTTTGCTGCCTTCGGCATAAAGTAATACATGAGGCCGAGATAAGGTGTAGTAAGGAAAAATGCCACAGCATTGTGACCATACCACCACTGCACCAGTGCATCCTGCACACCAGCGTACCAGCTATAACTATGGAGCAGGCTATAAGGCAACTCAATAGAGCGAACGATATGCAATACCGCCACGGTTACAAACGTGGCAATATAAAACCAGATGGCTACATACAGGTGACTTTCCCGGCGCACCAGGATAGTGGCAAACATATTCCAACCGAATACCACCCAAATAATGGTGATGGCCACGTCTATGGGCCAGATGAGCTCAGCATATTCCCCGCTATTGGTAAGGCCGAGCGGTAAAGTAACAGCAGCGGCAACAATAATTGCCTGCCATCCCCAAAAGTGAATGGCACTCAGCTTATCGCTCCACATTCTTGTTTTGAGCAAGCGCTGCAAGGAATAATAAACACCCATGAAAATTCCATTGCCCACAAAGGCAAAAATTACGGCATTGGTATGTAAGGGACGGAGGCGGCCAAAGGTTCCGTACTCTGTAACATTCAATACCGGAAAAACAAGTTGCAAGGCTGCATACAAGCCCACCAACATTCCTACTGCCCCCCACACCACTGTGGCGTAAGCAAAGTTTTTCACCGTTTTGTTGTCGTAATAAAATTTCTCTACCTGCATTTGTTTATCGTTGTTTTAGTTTTTTGATTCTTCAGAGGATGCCGGCTTGGGCTCATCAAAAAGCATCCTGATCGATGGAGTATAGTCATCGTCATATTGACCACTGCTCACACTCCAGATAAAAGCGGCCAGGAAACTGCCCGCTACCAGGAGGCTAATGCCGATCAATACAAACAATGCACTCATTTATTTTTGGTTTTTTAGAAGCGAAAATACCTTGCCCCTTTTGACAGAGATCTGACAATTCACACAATGGATAATGATTTTCATCATCTTACCTAAAGACCCTTGCGCCTGGCCACCCAGGACGTGAGCATTGTAGCAAACAAAACAATACTTATGCTGCTGGCCGGCATCAGAATGGCCGCTACCATGGGCGATAATAGCCCCTGCACGGCAAACGTAATACCCACTACATTATACAAAATGGATAAAATAAAGGCAGCCAGCACAATCTGCTTGCCCGCCCGGGCATAACTTAAGAAGCAGGACAAGCGCTTTAGTACGCTCCCGTCCATGATGGCATCGCAGGCGGGTGAAAACCTTGCCGCATCATCACTTACCGCAATACCAGTATTAGCCTGCATCAGTGCGCCTGCATCATTTAATCCATCGCCCACCATTAATATATTTCTACCGGTTTCCTGCAATGATTTAATATACTCCAGCTTATCCTGTGGCGTCACATTAAAGCGAAGTGGCACACGGGAACAAAAAATCTGCTGCAAATTCTGTTTCTCTGCATCATTGTCTCC
>DGQO01000263.1:0-4253 GCA_002400445.1 Chitinophagaceae bacterium UBA4412 | reverse complement strand
TGCTGCTTTACTTCTTCAGCATTTACAAAAGAAGCAGCGCCCAGTTTTACTTTAGCGCCTTGCACATCTGCAAAAATGCCTTTGCCGGGGGTTTCAGCAAAATAAGCAGGCGCTTCTACCGGCCTGCGCACATCACTGCGCAGGAAACCCGCCAGTGAACTGCTTAAAGTATGGGAAGAATGACGGGCAGTAGCATATACTAAATCTTCCTCTTCTGCAGATAATGTTTTTCCCTGGTAGGTAACCAGTGCCTGCCCGGTTTGTGTGATCGTGCCGGTTTTATCAAACACAATGTCCTGCACCTTACCCATCGNNTACCAAACGTAAACGTGGCGGAAAGCAACAGCGAACAAGGGCAAGCAATGATGAGCACGGCCGTTACTACAGGTAAAATCTTTGAAGGATCTGTACGCCACCAATAAATTGCTGCCAATGCTGCGATGCTGAGCAATACTATCGTAAAATATTTGGCCCAGGGATGAATAAAGGATTGCTCCCGGTGCTTGCCTTTTCCAAAAACATCACTATTCCATAACTGGGTGATATAACTCTGTGAAGGTTCCTTCACTACTTTGAGGGTTATGGCGCCGCCCTTTTGCTTGCCGCCTGCAAATATGGTTTCCCCCACTTCACGGCTCACCGGAACATTTTCTCCACTTACAAAGCTGTAGTCTATGCTGGCATTGCCTTCCAGCAAAACGGCATCAGCAGGTATCAGTTCTTCATGCCGAATAACGATACACTCGCCTTTTTGCAATTGTGTAACCGGGATGCTCAATTCCTGCGCATTGCGCAATACCGTAACACCCAGGGGGAAATAAGACTTATACTGCCTGTCAAAAGAAATAGCATCATAAGTTTTTTCCTGGAACCAGCGGCCCACGAGCATGAAAAAGACAATACCGGTAGCGGAATCTAAATAACCAGGGCCAGTGCCGGTAACAATTTCGTAGTAGCTACGGCCAAAGGCCATGATGAGGGCAAGGGCAATGGGCGCATCAATATTTAGTATACCCTGCCTCAGCCCTTTAAAACCAGAAATAAAAAAGTTACGGCCGCTATAAAACAGCACGGGAAGGGAAAGCGCAAATATGAGCCAGGTAAAAGTTTCCTTTAAGCCGGCCTGCCCTATTTCTCCACCAGAAAAATACTCGGGAAAACTAAGCATCATGATATTGCTAAAGCAAAATCCGGCCACGCCGAGTTCGGCAATGCGGTGCACATTAAACTTTTTCTTGCGCACAGGGCTGGCGTCGTTTAAACTCAGGTCTGGTTCGTAACCAATAAAGGCTAGCAATTCTACCACTTTGCGCAAACTGATCTGCCCGGGATTGAAACTTACAAAAACCTCTTTGCGTTCAAAGTGAACCTGCGAACTGATAATGCCAGCTTCGATCCGATGCAAATTTTCGAGCAAAAAAACGCAGGACGCACAATGCATTTGCGGTAATCTAAAACTGATGTTTATCCTGCTCTCACTCCTGAACTGAACAAGCTTATCTATCATGCTTTCATCATCCAGGTAAGCAAAGCGGCTACTCACAAATTTTCCTTTGGCTTTAATGCCCGGGTTTTGATCGATATCATAATAACCGCAGAGGTTATTCTCATTGAGCAACAGGTACACCTGCTTGCAGCCGGTGCAGCAGAATACATGCCCATCCTGGCTTACAGGCTCCGGGCAGGGATCGCCACAGTGGTAACATTCAGTAATTATTTTCGTCTCGGGGATAATAAGCGGGGAATTTTTACAAAAATATCCAGATGCCCGGCTGCAGAAAATGACATGCCGCAAAAAAAGCCCTGACGTTCATCATTTAAATCTACTTGTATCAGGTAAACGATTGATATGTGTCAGCCAATTATCAGGCAATTGGCTTTAACTTTAAACGGTAAATAAATGATCATGAAAACGATTCTTGTTCCTACCGACTTTTCTCCCAATGCTACCAAAGCACTTGATTATGCTGCCCAACTGGCGCAAATGGCGGGTGCCAACATTGTGATTATGCATGTGACGGATCTTACACACGCTTCCATGAACGAAAATGTAATTCTGCCGGAAGCATTTGATAAAGACATCATTGATGCAGCCAATGAAAAACTAAATATACTGGTGCAGGTTACCCGGGAGATTTCTGGCCAAAAGGTAGATAAGCAGTTATACAATGGGTTTGTTACAGATGCCATTGAAGAGGCTGCCAAAGAAAATAATGCAGATTTAGTAGTGATGGGCACACTGGGCAATGCAGCGATAAAGGAAAAATTATTCGGCAGCATCACGGCAAAGCTTATCAGTCATTTACCTGTTCCCATACTTGCCATTCCGTTGTTATATGAATGGGAAATACCTAAAAATATACTCCTGGCCGTAAATCATTTTGACGAGCAGCCCTCTACATTATTACCCATTATTGAACTCGCCCGGCTACTCGGTGCTACACTGAACGTGACCATATTTACGAATGAAGACAGGGCAGGGGCAGTAGATTATTTGCAACATAAAAAAGACATCGACCTCTTTTGCCGGAATATGCAGCACGACTTCCCTGAGCTGAACATTGTACCTGCACCGGTGTATGGACATAACTTTGAAGATGCCATCACCAATTACATTGCAGAAAATCCAACAGAAATGCTGGTGATGATTACACATAAAAGAAATTTTTTAGAAAGTATTTTCAGCCGAAGTATGACCCGTAAAATGAGTTACCATACTGATATCCCCTTGCTGTCTATCCCCGTGTAATGAGCAGCAGGTTTCACCTAAAAAAATTTTGCCATGAATGCGATTCTTGTACCTACAGACTTTTCTAAAAATGCCTACTCGGCTCTCCGGTATGCCATTTTACTCAGCCGCCAGATGCAGCGCCCGCTTGTGGTGTTTCATTGTTCACAGATTTCTGCCTATGCCCTGAGCGCTGCCGGAAGCCAGGAACAAATGACTGCCCTGCTCAAGGAAGACGAGCAAAACAAAATGGAAAAAGTGGAAGAGCAGGTAAGAAAAGCTTATAAAAGTATTGATTTTAGCCCCGTGGCCGAAACAACAAAATGTGTGGTGGCCTACAATCCCCTGGTAGTGGAGAAGACACTGGCCATAGCTGAAAAATACGAGGTAGGCCTCATTGTAATGGGTACCCATGGTGCCAGCGGTATCACCAAGTTTTTCTTTGGAAGCAATACTTCTGTCATGATTTCAAAAAGTAACATCCCGGTACTGGCCATTCCTGAAGGATATAAATTTAAAGGCATGGATGAAGTGCTCTATGCCTCAGACCTGGAGAATACAGCGGCAGAACTGAACACGCTGCTTCCTTTTGTAAAAGCAAACAATGCCGTATTGAATTTACTTTACCTGGATTATGGTTTAGATCCAGACAACACTAAAATAGAAAAGGCGCATAAAACGATTGCAGAAGCAGGCTATCCTCAAACAAAATTGATTGTAAAAAAAGCAAATATTGAAACAAGCCTGGTGAGCCAGTTGAAAATATATTTGCAACGCAAGCGGCCTTCTTGCCTTGCCATGTTTACCCGGGAACGCACCCTCTGGGACAGGCTCTTTTTAAAAGGCAGCAAAACGGAAGATATGAGTGCAAAACTCTCTATCCCTCTTCTTAGTTTCAAAAAGAAATAAATACCAGTTTTCGTAAGCTTTAACAAGTGATATCTCTGCCAGGCTGCAAATGATACGCTAAATTGCGCCCATGAAAAACGTGAAAAACACAGCGCCTTCCAGCATGCGCCATTTTCGTTTCGTAGGCGTATTGGAAGGTATTTCTTATCTAATTCTTTTAGGCATAGCCATGCCGCTGAAGTACCTGGCCGATTTTCCACATGCTGTAAAATATACCGGTTGGGCGCATGGTGTGCTCTTTGTATTATTTGGCGTGCTCTTGCTCAAAGTGTGGATAGAATACAAATGGAGTTTTAAAAAAACAGCCGTAGCTTTTGTGGCTTCACTTCTACCCTTCGGCACTTTTGTGCTGGATAGGAAATTGAAAAAAGAGTATGGAGAATGAAATTATTTCCTTGATGAAAAATAAGCACCGGTGCAATAATCCAGAAGTTTATCATTTTTCTTCTGCTTTGTTTTACGAATCAGGTGTTGATTCTTTTAAAATGCCCAAGCATTACATGGGATAAATGAGATAGTCTTATCATCTTGATGATGCAGGGGATGATTTATCTGCAGGCCCTTAGCAGTTATATCCGACATTCTTAGGACAAGTGAAAATTTCGGTGCGTGAGGA
>DGQO01000012.1:7047-9988 GCA_002400445.1 Chitinophagaceae bacterium UBA4412 | reverse complement strand
TGCTCAGCCTGCCCTTCTTCATATTATTTGGAATCTCTCAGTTTATCTAATAATTTGTTCAATGTGCGTGCTTCCGTTTCAGAGAGGTTGCCCAATACGGCATCCATCTCCTGGTTGTACGTATCCAATTTTTCCAGCAAGCGCTTACCTTTTTCAGTAATGGTTACATCTACCAATCTTTTATCGCTGGGGCAAGTGGTCTTTTTTACCAGTTCTTTTAAAAGTAACCTATCTACAATCCGGCTCGTATCGCTCATCTTATCGAGCATCCGCTGCCGTATCTGCAAGGTAGAAAGAGGCTTACCTGCTCCCCGCAGAATGCGCAGAATATTAAACTGCTGGGGCGTAATGGATTCCCGGTCAAATACCAGTTTCATCCGCTCACTCATCCAATTGAAAGTGTAAATAAAATTAACCGTTGCTTTCTGGTATTCATTTCGAAAACCTGGTTGGTTGATATCTGTTTCTATTCCCATATTATTCGCCAGAAGTTGGCCTTTAAATGTGCGGCAAAGGTAAACCATAAAACCGGGGCTATTGCTGTACTCATTTGATTGTGCTGGCATCCGCATCAACTGGGCTGGCCTCAATTTCATTTGAAGCTGCAAATTCATTGATATAAATTTTTACCAGGATAATAAAATAGCTCACCAGCAGCGGACCAAAGATGAGGCCTATAAAGCCAAATAAATTTAAACCAGCTATCACACCCAATACCGTAATCATCGGATGCACATTACCCATCTTTTTTAATAAACCCAGGCGAGTGATATAGTCCACATTGCCGGTAACGATTATACTGTAAATGCCCAGGCCAACGGCTGGCCAGGTGATATTGGAGGCAAGCATAAAAACAACGATGGGCACCCATACGATCATAGTACCTACCAAGGGGAAAAATGCAAATACTCCCGTGAGAAAACCCCATAAACCCCAATCTTGCACACCAAAAATCCAGTAACCTAATGTGGCAAACAACCCCTGCACTACGCAAATAACAGGGATACCAATCGCATTGGCCCGAATCATCATCTTAGTTTCGGCTGCCAGTTCTTTTACATTATGTCTTTTAAGCGGTATGGCTTTGTGTAGGTAACGTTCTATATCTGTTCCGCTCACCAGTAAATAATACAAAAGAAAGAATAGCATGATCAGGTTGGTGGTAATATTGGCTGTGCTATTTAAAATACCGGGGATAAATGAAGATATTTTAAGAGAGATGGCCTTTGTGTTTTCTGCGGAGAACAACTGGAAACCAGTATAGGATGAAATCTTATCTGAAAACACAGTAATCTTCTGTACGATCTGCTCCTGGTTGCTCACCATCTCCCGTATCTTGGGGACGATGAGTTCTATACTTGCAAAAATGGGAATTGCAATGATAATAAGGCAAACAATGATGAAGAGCATTGCCGTCCACCCTTTCTTCCAGCCCCTTTTATAAACACAACGAAAATATAAGCCGCGGCTAATGATATAAACAGTGACACCACCGAGTATTCCTGGCAAAAACCCCGCAAGATTATCTACCAGCAAATATCCTAGCAAAATGATGAGCACAAGAAGGACGAGTTGCCGCAGGCGGTCGTTAAAAGTATTATCCATTATTAAACCTGTTTTTTAAAAAAGAGAAAGTTACTGCCTAACGCCACACCGAAACGCCTTCACTGCAGTTAGCACAAATATCTATGTTTTTTCTTCCCATCATCAGCTCCGAGCGAAACTGTTTATAATTGGGATTTTGCCAAACACTCCGAAAGGACTCTTGCTTAAGATTTCCGAGTTGATGCATTGCATCTTTATCAAAACAACAGGGCACTACGAGACCATCCCAGGTGATTACATTTGCATGCCAGAGTTTCCAGCAACGATTAGCCATTTTGTTTTTTGGAACGGTTTCTCCAGCTTTATTTTTCCGGTAGCGGCTATATCTATCAATTGAAGGAATCAGTTGGTTGGGGTCATTTTCGTAATCATATACTTGTGCTGATTTGAAACGCACTTCATCTACACCAATTTCTTTGGCCAGTTGTTTAATTTCTTCAATCTGGTGTTCATTATGCTTTACCACGAGAAACTGGAAGAACACGAAGGGTGTTTTGCTGTTTAAAGTCTTCTTCCACTTTACAATATTTTTGGCGCCGGCAATTACTTTTTCCAGGTTTCCGCCCACACGATAAGACTGATAACTTTCCTGCGTGGTACCGTCAATAGAAATGATTAAGCGATCCAGCCCGCTCTCTACCGTTTTTTTTGCCACCTCATCTGTAAGGTAATGTGCATTGGTACTGGTAGCCGTATAAATTCCTTTTGATGATGCGTATTTAACCATCTCCAAAAAGCTGGTATTCAGGTAAGGCTCTCCCTGGAAATAGAAAATAAGGTAAAGCAGTTCTTTGTAAATTTCGTCAATGGTTTGGGTAAAAAAATCCTTTTGCAGCATTCCGGTGGGGCGGGTAAATGCACGTAATCCGCTGGGGCACTCGGGGCAGCGCAAATTGCAACTCGTGGTGGGTTCAAATGAAATGGAAATGGGCATACCCCACTGCACAGGCTTTTTGCGCAATAGGCTTAGGTAATAACTGCTTAAAACTTTGACCGCATTCCAAACACGGAGCGGCGTAAGCTTGCTAAATAAATTAAGTGTATCATGTATGTTTACCCGGGGCATGGTTGCAAAAATACGGGATAGAACAGTGTGGGATTTTTAGAATACATTTTTTACCCATAATCGCAACTGGTGCCTAGTCTATCTGAGGCTGGTTCATCAAGGATGGCGAAACATATATATCTGAAAAGCAAAGATTATTGGCCAGGAAATTTTCATAATTGTGAAATATAACATTGAGCGTAATAAAATTCATCACATAAGACTTTGTTTCTGCAGGCAACTTGTCTTTGATATCCCAAAATGTGGGATTGTCTTTTCCTGTTCTTTGCA
>DGQO01000012.1:0-7026 GCA_002400445.1 Chitinophagaceae bacterium UBA4412 | reverse complement strand
GTGAGACTTTCGTTTGCCTTTTACGATAACGGCTTTTTTACTCACCCGCAGGTTATATTCCTTAGCCACATCATCCATAAATTGCCAGTAGCCCACCGCACCTGCCCGTGATGTTGCGTTGCCATTGAAAGCACTTTCTAGCACCATCAATACAGCAAACTCTGAGGGTACATTGTATTTTTCTAAAATGGGAATAACCTTTGGGAAATAGCTTTTGCTTTTGTTGTACATGCGGAGCAAATAATCCCGGCGATTGGTGGAGAATTTTTCTACATATTCTTTAAAGTAGTCCTGGTGTTCCTCAAAAATTTCCGGATATTCTACATTGGCCGCTTTCAGGAGTACAGTTTTTGTGGTAGCGGTTTCTGCACTTGCAAGGCGCAGCGGCTTTATGGAGTCACTTTCATTTGCCCAGGCACTGCCAGAAAAAATACATAATAATAGAACAAAACAAAAGTTTTTCAGGGATATTACCTTCATCGTTTTCTTTGATATTGGAAGTATAAAAAAATGGAACGCCAGAATGCGATTGGCGGAAAAGTACAGTCTTTAACGCAGTTGGCCGCTGCTTATTGCCAATAATAATGTTAAAAAACCCCGCACAAATCCACCAGGTTTTGGGTAGAACAAGGTCTGAGAAAAACATATTTGTACGCTTGTTTATTTACAATGTAACTTATGGCCAGGCGTTTAGGCCTTCTCCCCTAGGTATTCAATATGAGGTGGAGGGAAGAAGGCAGCATTTAATGTCCGGTTTTCTGGAATTAATTTCGGAACAACTTTAACTTTGAGTCTTAGATCATAATGTTTCAATGTGCTGTTTAAGAAGTCATAAAATGGCATCGTTAGAATCAGACCAACAGCTATAGAAGAGATCTGCTTACAGAACATGACTTACATGGGCAGTGGCAGAAAATGTTCCGCACAATTTTCCGGATTTTACGTTATACAAAGTCTATGAAATACCTGTTTATTTTCTTCATGATGAGCAACGTAGCTTTTGCCCAATCCATCAATCCAGACGGTATTGCTGCAATGGAAGCTAAGGGTCATCAGCGCCTTATTCATGGAGCGGAACTGAGTTTTGCCTCAGCAAATTTTGATGTGAAATATTATCGTTGCCGCTGGGAGGTAGATCCCGCTGTGCGATACATCAGGGGCGAGGTTACGATGTATTTTACGATGACTGCCGCCGGCACTGATATCACGCTCGATCTTATGGCACCCCTTGCTGCAGATAGCGTGAAACAACGCAGCAATACGCTTTCCTTTTCTCAAAATACCAACAGCCTTCAAATTAATTTTCCGGTGGCTTTAATGGCTGGCGTGCTTGATTCTGTTACAATTTACTATAAAGGCGAGCCGCCAAGTACAGGATTTGGTTCCTTTGTTCAAAGCATTCACAACGGCACGCCCGTACTCTGGACGCTGAGTGAACCATATGGTTCAAGGGACTGGTGGCCCTGCAAAAATGGGCTGGATGATAAAGCCGATTCCATTGATATTTTTATTGTGCATCCAAACATTTATAAAGCGGCAAGTAATGGTTTGCTTCAATCAGAAATCAGCTTGCCGGGTAATAAAATGATCACCCATTGGAAACATCGTTATCCCATTGCCAGCTACCTGGTTTGTTTTGCCGTAACCAATTATGTTGTTTTTAATAACACTGTTCAGCTCGGTGCAATAAGCCTTCCCGTGCAAACTTATTGTTACCCCGAGAGCCTGGCATTATTCCAGGCAAACACGGCACCTGTTCTCCAGGCTATGCAATTTTTCCAGGAGAAATTTGGCGAATATCCCTTTATCAGGGAAAAGTATGGGCATGTGCAATTTGGCTGGGGTGGGGGTATGGAGCATCAAACCGCTACATTTATCGTAACGCCTTCCGTTACCCTGATGGCGCATGAGCTGGGGCACCAATGGTTTGGTGATAAACTCACCACCCGCAGTTGGCAGGAGGTATGGTTAAATGAAGGATTTGCTACGCACCTTGCCCTCATGTTTAATGAACATAAATACCCGGCCAATGCGTCTGCTTACCGAAAAATATATTTAGATGATGTTACCTCATTGCCGGGTGGTTCGGTTAAAGTAGATGATACTACCAATGTGGCTCGCATCTTTGACAATCGGCTGTCTTATAACAAAGCTGCATACCTCATTTACATGCTTCGTTTCATACTGGGCGATGAGGTGTTTTTTCCGGCGATTCGCAAATACCTGGATGATCCCGCCCTGGCATACGGTTTTACAAGTACTGCATCACTCAAAAAACGCCTCGAAGCAGAAAGCGGCAAAGACCTTACTACCTTTTTTAAGCAATGGTACGAAGGGCAGGGCTATCCTTCATATACCCTCAAATGGAACATGATGGGCAGTAGCCACGTGCGGTTTTCGTTGAGCCAGGTAACTTCACATCCATCAGTTTCTTTTTTTGAAATGCCCATTGCCCTGCAGTTTAAAAATGCCACGCAGCAAGCCACCATCATCGTGAACAATACGAATAACAACCAGGAATTTATTCGCAGTATCGGGTTTGAACCGGATACTGTTTTGATTGATCCCGAATACTGGATCATTTCAAAAAATAACAGCAGCATTAAAAAAAACTTATCAAACACGGGCGAGGGATTGGTTGAAATAAGTCCGAACCCCGTGCGTGGGACCTTCCAGGTTTTTCTGCACGACTTTAATGCGAGCCAGCTACAACTGCGCATAACCAATGCACAAGGGCAGCGTGTTTTTCAAAAGATGGTTCCATTGACTGCTGGTGCGGAAATTATTACGGTGGATGCAACAGCATGGGCCAGCGGCTTGTATAGCCTTACGGCACTAGCCGGGGATAAAAAGATTGTAAAGCAGGTGTTGCGCTAAGTGTTAGTTTTACTGCAATTAATTAGGCCGTATTCATGTCTGTAAAAAGGAAAAAGCAACGTCGCAGAATTCTCATCATATTTTGTATTGTAGTGGTCGCTATTGGTGCGGCCACTTACTTATTTAATCGGCTTTACAATCGTCCTTCTGTTAAGCATTATTCCGCTTTTGGTATTGATTTACCTGCCCGGTACAAGATCCATGGTATTGACGTGAGCAAGTATCAGAAAACAATTGGATGGAGGCTGGTAAAAGAAATGCAGGTGGCAGAAGTGAAGATTGGTTTTGCATTTATGAAAGCTACACAGGGTATTAATATCCTTGATCCACAGTTTCAAAGAAATTGGCTGCAAGCAAAAAGAGCGGGACTCCCACGTGGCGCATACCATTTTTTTGTAGCCAGCAGGAGCGGCAAAGCACAGGCAGAATATTTTATAGAGAATGTAACACTGGAAAAGGGGGATCTGCCTCCCGTACTCGATATTGAACGGGTAGATGGTACTTCTGCAGCGCAACTGCAGCAGCGTGCGGCAGACTGGCTCACTATAGTGGAAAAGGCCTATGGGGTAAAACCTATTATTTATACGAACGTGGTTTTTTACGAAACTTTTTTGGCCGGCAGATTTGATGATTACCCATTGTGGGTAGCTCATTATTTTGCCCCAGAAAGGCCAAGGATAAAACGAGACTGGCATTTTTGGCAGCATAGCGAGGCCGGCCGTGTAAACGGGATTAACGCATTTGTAGACTTCAACGTGTTTAATGGAGACAGCACGGCTTTCAGAAATTTATTAATACAATAAGCCGAACTTTAGCATATGGGTATGGAAGATGAAACAAGGCAATTTTTTATACGCATTGCCAATAGCATTGCCCTTTTGCTGCTGTGGATGATCGGTAATCTTTTAGTGGGTATCTATTGGAAATATGCTTTTCCTGAGCATGGTTTTTCATGGAAAAACGGCCTCTATTTTTTAATTTCCGTTGCTTCTTTTGTGTGGCTCTTCCTGCGCATCAAGAGAAGTTGGAAATGGTGATTCGCTCTAGCTACTATGATCTGAAACGATCAGCCATTTACCTTTTATGCGTTTGAAAAGCAACGTAAAATGTCCGCCAATATCTCCCACCGACCTGGTAAGATGCCATTTGCCCAGGATAAAGAAATAAGTTTTGCTTAGCTTTTTTACTTTCAACAAATTGAATTGAAGTTTGCCCATTGCCGAAGTATCCGGGTAGCCCCTTTCATAATTGCGCAGTGTATTTTCCCATCCATAAGTAACCCCGGTTTTCCCGATAAACATCAGGGAATCGCTCTTCCAGTAGGTACTCATATATGTTTTTAAATCTCCTTTGTTCCAGGCATCTTGCTGAAGTTGCATTTGTTTTAAAATAAGGAGACTATCCGTACGCTGCCCGCTTGTGGCAAATGTAAAAGACAGCAGGAAACCAAGAAGAAGAAGGCGCATAACCATTATTTGAAACCTAAAAATAGTTTTTAATGCTGATGATGTGGTGAGGCGCATTTACTCCGATGGCACAGGCGGTAGTTATAATAGTGTGCGCTCACAATGAAGAGCACAGCAGGAATGAGCAGCCAGACCTCGTAATCGTGAAAAATTTGTTTGAGAACTAAGAACAGCACCCCTACACTAAACATCACAATAGGAAAAAAAGATTGATGATGTCCCTTATAGCCGTGGTATAAAGCATATGTTCCCACGCTAAAAGCCAGTGCAATCATTCCCCACTCAAAAGCAGGATTGTGAATAATGTTTACACCAAATAAGGGAAGCGTAGAAACGATTATGGGAAGAATAGCACAATGTATAGCACAAGCCAGCGAGGTGGCAATTCCAAAACTATCCCAGTTCAATTTTAAACGCATTTGAAAAGCAAAGGTAAGTTTTTTGCAATAATGTTGCAAAAACTTCAACGTGAAAGGGAAGGCGTTTGTTATAGCTGTACCTTTGCCCGTACGCTAAATGGCTTTGTTTGATATGAAAAATAAGATTTGGATTTACATCGGTTTTTTTGCGGTATTACTCTCCGTATTCTACCTGTTCATTTTTAAAGATTACGATTTTTCGGCGTCTCAACTCGCCGTAATCAACGCAGAAGTGCCCGCATTTAAATTTGAAAACCAGGATGGAAAATTCATCACCCAGGCGGATACAGATGGGAAAGTATATGTGGCAGAATATTTCTTTACCACATGCAAAGGCATCTGCCCAAAGATGAATGCGAATATGCGAAGGGTTTTTGACACGTATAAAAACGAACCCAATTTCATGATTGTGTCTCACACCTGCATGCCGGAAGTTGATAGCCTCCCTTTGCTAAAAGCTTACGAGCAAAAAATGATTAATGGACAATTAATAAAAAGAACGGATGGTACTTTTACCGTTAATACACAGGGAGCAGGTACGGGCGCTAAAAATCCCAACTGGAATTTTGTAACTGGGAGTAAAAAAGAATTATACGATATGGCTCGTGTGGGTTACATGATTGATAATGGCAAGCCAGACAGCACTCAACGCATAGAAGATGAATTCATTCATACGCAGTTTTTTGCACTGGTAGACAAGTATCGGCGGGTGCGGGGCATCTATGATGGTCTTAAGGAAGATGAAGTGCAAAAATTAATGAAAGACATTAAAGGACTGTTGAAAGAAACTGTAGCACCTAAGCGGTTTATGACGGGTTTCAGCAATAATCCTTCTTAAAAAACTTTTTATGGACACACAGGCTGATATTCTAAAACGGAATGGCATGAGCATTACGGAAAGCCGTAAAAAGATCCTGGAACTTTTCCTTGAATCAGACGGTGCCCTTGCCCATGCAGATATAGAACGCAACACCCATACGGCTTTTGACCGGGTAACGGTGTATCGCACCTTGCAAACTTTTGTAGAAAAAGGCATTATTCATCAAATACCTACCACCGATAATTCTATACTATATGCACTCTGCCGGCAGAGTTGTGCCCAGGGACATCACCACGATAACCACGTTCATTTTATATGCACCCAGTGCGATCGAACCATTTGTCTTGATGATGTAACGGTGCCCGGTGTAAAATTACCAGGTGGTTTCAAGCCGTCTCAATCTGCCATGGTGGTTACAGGCGTGTGTAAGGATTGCCAATAAAAAAAGCTGGCAACCTGCCAACCTTTTACATAGATTTTATATTTCCTTTCGGGCTACAATTTCTCCATCTCTCTATCTACAAAGTCCATTAATGATTTTATTTTAGCTGGAGAAAAGTCAAAGTCAAGACCGGCCGTTTTGTACAGTTCGGGCAATGTTTTTGTAGCGCCTAAAGCCAATGCTGTGCAATAATTATCCAGGGCTTGTTGTGGGTTTTGTTTGTATTGCATCCACATGCCAATGGCGCCAAGCTGCGCAATGCCGTACTCAATGTAATAGAAGGGCACTTCAAACAAATGTAACTGCCGCTGCCAGGCATTACTCCTGTAGCTTTCCAGGCCAGAATAGTCAACTACATCATCCTGAAATTCTGCTAAGGTAGCTACCCAGGCGGCAGTACGTTCCTCGTGTGTATGCTGAGGGTGTTCATAAATCCAATGTTGAAATTTATCAATGATAGCAATCCAGGGAAAAATAGTAATCACTCTTTCTAGTTGGTGCTCTTTTGCCCGGCGGAGATCATCCGTATTTTCAAAAAAAGTATCCCAATAATCCATGGTAAAAAGTTCCATGGCCATGCTGGCCACTTCTGCAATTTCCATGGGATATTCTTTAAAACCACTCAGTTCCAGCGGATGTGCCAGGAAGGAATGCACCGCATGGCCACCTTCATGGAGCATGGTGGTTACATCGCCCATTTGCCCCGCAGCATTCATAAAAATAAATGGAGCGCCACTTTCTGCCAGCGGGCAATTATAGCCACCGGGTGCTTTTCCCTTGCGGCTTTCCAGGTCCAGGTGCTGCATCGTTTTCATCCTGCTCAGGCACTGTCCNNCCATTGGTAAAGGGTCGTAAAGGCAAGGTTCCTTTTGGCTCTGCATCCATATCCCAGGGGCGCAGCGTATCCAGCCCAAGTTTCTCTTTTTTATGCTGGTATATTTTATTCACCAGTGGCAGCACGTGTTGCTTTACCGCTGCATGAAACTGGTAGCAATCTTCTTT
>DGQO01000014.1 GCA_002400445.1 Chitinophagaceae bacterium UBA4412 | reverse complement strand
GCATATACCACAGGCTTTATATCCGGAGAAATATTTCTAAAATAGGCAACTGCCATAAATCCTGTAGCGAATACGACAGTGCGAACAAAAAGACCAGGCAGGCCGGGCATTTCTGCAAATAAAAAATAGACTACAAAATAAATACCCACTGCTGCGAATATGGCTTCCAGCGTCTTTTGAGAGAAGGGTTGCATGGCAAATTTTTTCCAGAGGAAAAGGAAGCGGATAAAATTATATACGGAAAACGATACCAGGTTAGCCAGCGCAGGACCAATAATGCCCATCTTTACCGTAAGAAAATAACTGAGTGGAATAATCATCATCGTGAGCAGCAGGCTTGTCCACAACTCAAAACGAAAATAAGTGGAGGTGCCAATAATCTGGCTGTTTACACCCGTTCCCATTTCGATAATGGTTACAATGCCAAGTATAAAGAAAACCCATCTTGCTTCGAGATAATCTGGATTAATCCCAAAGAAAGCAATGGCCTGCGAAAAATTGAGCCATATACAAAAGAAGACGAGCAAAGAGAAACTAAGCAGATTGATGGAAGATCTTTTGTAAATCCTGGCAATCTCTTTATGATCTTTTTGTTTCCATGCTCTCGAAAGAATGGGCAGGCTCACTGCTACCAGGCTCCTGAATGGCGCTTGTAATAATGCAACCATATAGGCAGCAAATCCAAAAATACCTACAGCGGTCAAACTTACTTTGGATGCAAGCACAAGCGCATCGATGCTTATCCTGAGGGTTCCCACAATGATCACCATATAGGTGAGCAACATCATCGAAAATATTTTTTTTCGAAATTTTATCGTCACCCTGCTAAAACGTAAGTTTAACCAAAGCTGCTTTTTGAGATGTAAATGCACTGCGAGGATAATTGTAATAACGGCGTACTGCAGGCAAAAAAGATAAATGAAGGTTTTAAAACTGATGACATCATTCAATTTGAGCAGGATCACGATAAGGGTGTATACCCTGAGTATGGTTTCTTTGAGCAGGCTTGTAAGCACTCCTTTGTGAAAGCCGTAGGAATAGGCTTCCAGTACGTTGAACAAAAGAATGAAGAAGCCGAGTGGAATGGTCCAGTAAAAATATTCTACGAGAAGCCGGGAGTTCGTACTAAACTTTTGAATAATGAGCGGTTGGAAAAAGAAGGCCACCGCCGCAGTGAGCACAAAGCCTCCAATAGCAACCCGCAGGGCAAGGCCCAAAATATCATTCTCGGAGGCCTTGAGGTTATCCTGGTAGTAAGGGAAAAATTTGTACAGGTAGCTGGTAACGCCTAAAGTGGAAAATGCAAATACCAGCAAACCAATTTGCACCAGGCTTTGCGTAAGGCCATACTGGTCAGGTTCAAACCAATTCTTATGGGTGAGCAGGTAAGTGTTTAATGCTCCAATAAGAAAGCCCACATAAATCCAGGTTGCAGCTTTCAGGCTTCTTTTTCTTATTTGAGACATTGCGGGGAGTAAATAATCTTTTAGGCTATTTTTGCGAAATTATACATAATCAGTTGTACTCTTTGATATTGATATGAATAGCGCACATAGCCTTTTGTTCTATGATAAGAAATTTAATAAGCAGGATTGCCAGGAAGTACGGAACACCAGTACCCACCATATTTGAGCACCTGAAAAGAGAGAAAGCCTCATTTCGGATATGCTTTGATGTGGGTGCATTTCATGGGCAATTCGCAGAGAAAATTCTTGAATTATCTCCTGCAGCACAGGTTTTTTGCTTCGAACCTTCTCCGGATGCTTTCAAAAAACTTCAGGTAAAGTTCAGCAATGTACCGGCGGTACATTTAAATAATGTTGCGTTATCCAACTGTTCTGGTTCCGCAGTCTTTAACCTTAATGCTTTTGCAGAAACGAATTCTCTTTTGCAGAGTGCTGAAGCAAATGCTGATATTGCTTTGCTCACAGACACTAAGGCAGCCACTACGGTTCAGTTGTGTACCATTGATGAGTTCTGCGCTACAAATTCAATTTCGCAGATAGATTTTTTAAAAATAGATACTCAGGGCAATAGCCTGGCGGTGCTGCAGGGTGCGCAACAAATGCTTTCCCTCAGGCAAATAAAATATTTGTATNNCTTTTTGGGGAAATCGTCGCTTTGATGCATTCCTTCGGTTATAAAGTAAACAACTTGTACAACTTGAATTATAGTATGAATACCCTGGCCTGGTGTGATATTTTATTCTCTGCTGAAACTGTAATATGATAACTGCTTTAAAAAACCTTGTTTACCCTAAGTATCGGAAATCTTATGCCCAGTGTGCCGAAGACTTATTGGTGCGATATATCTTTAACCTCCGAGGCATTAAGAATCCCACGTACCTGGATATAGGTGCAAACGATCCACTTCGCCTTAGCAATACTGCCCTTTTTTACAACACGGGGAGCACGGGAATCAATATTGAGGCTAACCCAATGCTCATTAATGCATTTAAACGGCAGCGTCCACGTGATATTAACCTAAACGTGGGGATTAGTGACAAGAAAGAGGAACTTGATTTCTTTTTGATGGAAGATAATACCTTAAGTACTTTCTCAAAGTCTGAGGCAGAGGCCATGGTAAAGAATGGACA
>DGQO01000080.1 GCA_002400445.1 Chitinophagaceae bacterium UBA4412 | reverse complement strand
GTACACGTAATGGCCGCCAGCTTTAGGAAACATAGCACTTAGCTCACCATAACTGATGGCCGCAATAAGCGTCATAAAGCCGGTGATAAGCCATCCCGCAATAAGCCATCCGGCGCTACCTACATTGCGGGTAATGTCTGCCGTTACAATAAAAATACCTGAGCCAATCATGGAGCCCGCTACAATCATCGTAGCATCTAATAGGGACAGTGTTGGTTTAAAGTGATGTGTGGTTTCCTGCATATCGTTTTGGTTGATGAAATAAAAAACCCGGCCAGTAAGGCCGGGTTCAAGATAGTAAATCCGTAAATTATTTTTTATCTTTTTTAAGACGATCATTCATACCACTCACCACATCCGCTGTTATGTTGAGGCTGGAGTCCTTATATACCATATAATCAAGGCCGGTACCAGTAGTAAGAATGTACGTGTAATTCTTTTGTTTGTTATATTCTGCCAGGAAATCTTTCAATTGCTTTTGTATTTCATCCATAGTGCGATAGCTTTTCTCTGAAAGACGCTGGGTGAGACTTTGTTTCTTTTCATCAATACGCTGTTGCTGCTGCATTAATTGCGTTTGAAATTCTTCGGCCATTTGCTGCGTAATAGCATTGCCATGTTTTTTTACAAAACCATTCTTTTGGTTTTCAAGGTTGCGATAACCACTTTCCCATTCCGTTTCAATGGCCCGCTGCTCTGTTTCCAGTTCCTTACGTTTGTTCTTTATAAAGGAGATTTTCTCGTTTAGAGAGTCCAGATCTACAAAGGCAATAGGAACTCCAACTGCGGCGGCGTTATTTGATGGCGTGGCCACAACGGATGTTTTTACGGGTGTGGGCTTGCTATACACTTTAAAATATAAAAATCCTACGGCCAAAACCAAGAGGATATTTAAGGCAAGGGAAAATTGCTTCATCTATCATTTTTTGATTGGCGGCAAGATAAAGAGATTGGCTAACCCGGCAATAACGGGGTGCAAACTTTTGGAAAGGGTTAACGCCTTTTTGCACGCACCGATCTGGCCACAAACCAATCCATAATCTCAATAACTTTACGACTCAATCAATAACCGCTCAATATGAACCTGGATAAAGTTTTTACCAATAATGAAGCATGGATTGCCAGTCGTTTAAAAAAAGATCCTGATTATTTTGAAAACCTTGCCCGTGGCCAGGAGCCCGAGATTTTGTACATCGGTTGTTCAGATAGCCGGGTAGCAGCCGAAGAGCTTATGGGGCTGCAACCGGGAGAAGTGTTCGTGCACCGAAACATTGCCAATATGGTGGTGAGTATTGACCTGAATATGATGTCTGTAGTTAACTACGCTGTAAGTATTTTAAAAGTAAACCATGTGATTGTATGCGGGCATTATTTCTGCGGTGGCGTAAAAGCGGCGATGCAGGCTAAAGATTTGGGCATTCTTAATCCCTGGCTGCGCAATATCCGGGATGTATACCGGCACCACAAATACGAGCTGAACAGCATCTCAGACGAGTCCGAAAGATATAACCGGCTTGTAGAATTAAATGTGCAGGAGCAATGCATGAACCTCATTAAAACTGCAGCAGTACAAAAAGCATTTAGAGAACGTGGGTTAAAAGTGCATGGTTGGGTGTTTGACATTCAAACAGGTAAGCTCATTGATTTGAATATTGATTTTGAAAGCATGCTTGCAGAAATCATCGAAATTTACAACCTGGAATAGCTGGTAAAAGATTGCTAATATGGAGTGCCAATGAGGATATGCGTTCTTGTTGGCACTATTTTTATAAAAGAGGTATTAACTAATTCAAAAATATTATGATGAAATTTATCCGGGTAACAGTAGCAGTTTTATTTGCCATGACTGTACAAGGTGGCTTTGCACAGATTACATCTGTATCGCAAATCGCAAAAGACAATTTTGAAAAGCAATACCGGGGAGCTACAAATGTGACCTGGAGTAATGATGTAATTCGGGCAAACGTGAATTTTGAATTAAACGGAGAAGAAATGAATGCCGAGTACAACAACAAAGGGATCTGGAAAAGTACTTCCAAAGCTGTGGCGTTTGATAGCCTGCCAGAAGTGGTAAAAGACGGATTGGCTAAAAGCAAATATGCTGATCGTACCGTGAGCGACTCCAAAATTATTTATCTGCCCGGCAGTGTAATCCAGTACCGGCTTAAGTCAGAGAAGAATGATGTGGAAAAGAAATACCTTTATTTTAATGAGAAAGGCAAGTTGTTACGAGAGGTGATTACTTTGTAATTTTTATAGTTCATATGTACCGGCAGTTTCAGGATTTGGCTTGTTCAAACCAGGTTTCGCTTACCGGCGATGGAAAGAACGCTACAAAATTTTGAAACTTTTTTATGTGCAGAAGTTGCGGGATTGTAGCGGGTGGGTGCATTAAGCTTGAGGGGACGGTTTATAGATTTTAAGCTGTATCACAGTGCCGATACTGATGGCACGCTGCATTGCAAGCGCTGCTTTTGGGCCTTCGAAATGGGTATCCAATACTTTTTTAAATAACACCAGCCATTCNNGGGTTACCCTGGAATCCACCACTATAAAAAAGTACGTTTTCCCAAAAATCAAACATGCGGGGCAAGTGCGTATCCCAATTCACTGCCGCAAAAAAAGGCGCCAGCGTGGCGTCATCTCTTACCGCCGCATAAAATTTTTGCACCAGGCATTCTACATCAGCCCGGTTCTCAATATCTTTTTTGTTCATGATCGCAATTTTTGCAAGATCGTTCCAGGGCTACGATTAAAATGGTCTGACATATTCCACAGCATCACTTTAGTTAAATATTTTATAGACCTGCAGCAATAGATTGGTTGAGATCAGAGATCTTTTTTGCTAAACTTTCTGTTGGCCAGCCATGCCGGAACTGCAGCCCACAGTACCAAAAATGCTACACTCACCAATTGGCCTGTTACACTTCCAAAAAAGTCTTTAAATACGGCCCCGGTGTAACCCATCAAGGCTGATACATCCATCTTAAGTAAAACCACAATCCTCGCCAGCGTTATTGGGTTAAGCGTGCTTATCCCAATCATCGGTTTCTCCAGCGGGTAATCTGCGTATTGAAAGAGAATGAAGAGTACAATGGCATCAAACAGCACCGAAAAAAACAACCAGATGAGAATGGCTGCGCCAATCCCTTTTGCTTTATCCCTCACGATAACGGCTACCAATGATGCAATCGCTGTAAAAATTACCGAAAGAAACATACCCGTGATGAGCATCGTAANNGCCGGTATCTGTCTGCTCAAACAAGAGAATGGGAACGCCCACTCCTATAAAAAATGCCATAGCAAGTGAGATAGCTAAACCGGCAAACAAGCTGCGCCAAATTACTTTGCGAGGCAGTGGCTGGCTTACCAATAGCTCTAAAAACTCTCCACTGTTATAAACGTAAATGGCCGGGAACAACATACTTACCAGCGGCACGATGATGAGGATGATATTGAGTAAGCTTAGCAAACCCTTACTGCTATTGTTTTCCATTAAAAAAATACCAAAAGACAGCAGCAGGAGAAAAGCCGTATAAGCGAGCACGATCTTGTTACGCACAATATCAGTAATCACATATTTAATTATTTTTTTATTCACGATAGTTATTTGTTTTGCATGGCGAAAGCAATAGCACGGGCAAGTTTATGCTCACCGGTATTTTCTTTGAGTTCTTCAATCTCCCGGTGAAACACCAGGTTTCCTTCATTGAGGAAAATAACCTCAGTAACGAGATCGTCCAGTTCGCTTAGTACATGCGAAGTGATAAGGATGAGCTTACCCTTACTTTTCTCTGCAATAATTTTATCTTTTAAAATCATTGAGCTCAGGGGGTCGAGGCCTGCGGTGGGTTCGTCCAGGATAAGTACATCGGGGTTAAAAAGGAAAGCAAGACAAGCGCTCACTTTTTGCCTTGTACCACCGCTCAGCGTACGCATGCGCTTTTTAGAGAGTTTATCTATTTCAAATTTCTCTATGAGTTCTTCATCCAAAGGTCCTGTATGGTTGCGTACATCCTTCATTAGGGCAATTACCTGGCCTATCGTCATGTTATCAGGATAGCGTCCTATCTGCGGCATATAGCCTATTTTTTCCCGGTACTTGTAATCGTGTTTAATGTTCTTGCCATTAAACGTAATAAAGCCGCTGCTGCATACTACCATGCCCAGGATGGCTTTAATGAAAGTTGTTTTTCCACTTCCATTTGGGCCTAGTAAGGCAATGCATTCGCCCTTGTTGCAGGTAAGGCTCACGTCTTTGAGCACCTGCAATTTTCCAAAACATTTATTGATATTATTCGCAATAATCATAAGGGTAGTGGTTTCATTAATGGTTTATTGTCTACCAGGTTTTCTGGTGTGAGGCTCGGTAATACTTTCTCTGTTTTGTCCATTAAGGTTGTAAGAAAACTATGAAACAGAATAATTGCCGGTGGATTCTGTTCAAGGATTACACTGTATAAACTTACCGGTCTGTAGGGAACATCGCCCCTTCCATCCCGGTTAATATCGTAGCCTTCATATTTATCCCAATAATTGCCATCAAAATTATTGAGCACCAGTGAGCCATTGGTACCCACATCAAAACTGTTTCCGGTAAAGTTATTTTCGGTCACTTCTACATCCATGCAGCTAGCTTGCATACGCATGGCCCAGCCATTAGCATTAAATACATTTTT
>DGQO01000143.1 GCA_002400445.1 Chitinophagaceae bacterium UBA4412 | reverse complement strand
CGATTGTTACCTGAGAACGAAAGGTGAGGCTTCGTTTGAAAAAGGCGATAATATCGGTTGCCCTGCTAAAGAAGATGAGGTGCAGGCATTTATTGATGTGCTGCGCAAAACAAGTTCGTTAGATGATGCGGCGCTAAAAATTATCCACGATCGTTTCAGGGAAAATGAAGTGAAGCGGTAATTTAATCTTCGATACGAAGGCTTCAAGGTTTTGACAACCATTCAGCTTTTGCAAACTGTGGCATCAGGGATTCTTACCTGAGTGAGCTTTATTCAATCGCATCTTTTTTTTCTTTTCATTGATGAAGATAACAAAAAGATCAAGAGCCTCAGGAGACTCAAACGCTTAATAAAAATCGAGATCCCCGCATTAAACTTTGCCCTGAAAGGACAATATATCCTAAGAAAGGGCAACACCCTTTCGATACGGAACACATCGTACAAGACCTGAAGGGGCGACATAGCAGCGCATGAGATTATAAGTTCTTATCTTTTTCTTTTCCTTGATGAAAAGAAAAAAAAATATATTCTTCCCACCGTAAGAATTTTAATGGGTTGATGGCAAATAGTCTATACATGACCGTGTCACTCTGAGGCATTGCCCGGCACCCGTAAAAATCGGATCTGTTTAGAATAAACTACCCTTTTGATTCTTTAAATTAGTTGTTTAAAAAAGCGACCCGCTTCAAACCTAATGATCCAACACAATTTTAGAAACTGCGGGAAACTTTGCGAGTTCTCTCAGAATCTTTTTTATGAACATGACCCCTGCCGAGCCATTATCTATCCGAAAATTTATAATGCCTTTTCCAAGAGTAGCAGAAAGGTTGTGTACAACGCCTGATGATCTTTCTTTAAGTTCTGAGGCACGGTTATGCTTTTCGGCCAGATTCGTAATGGATTGGATTAGTTGTGGGCTTACCAGATCGTCAGAGACCTCAACTTCGATGCCCATGTGTGTCCCAAAGCCCAGCACAATTAATTGGTAAGGCAAGTTCCTAACGTTAAAGGGATGATTTTTTTCTTCCTTATTTAACTGCTTCCAATACAGTAGCGGTTTCAATCCCTCTATCCAACACTCTATATCACTTTCATCAAAGTCATCGTCCGTTGTGTTAACTATCTTCCCACTCTTGGACTTCCAGCAGAAATTGATATTATCGTAAAATTCTGGCAAAATGGAAATTTTTGTTCTGATCACAGAAACCATTCCCCTCTCATACATGGGTAAGTCATTATTCTGCCTAAAGCTAGAAAGACTAAATTTATTACTTGCGGATAACCCCGTCTCACGCTGCATGATAGTCTCCATTTTCTCTGAAAAAAAGCGACAAAATTTCTCACTAAAGTAAACACCGTATTCTACCCATCTATCTTTAAGTGCGTATTCACAAGTAAAAAATCTTGGTTTCATCTTTGTTTTTATCATAATGCCCAGGCAAATCTTACAATTCTATACGCCAGAATGAAGCATGGCAAATCGTCTGCAATGCCTCCTCCTAAGGTTAGAAAATCTTCCAAAATAGTTCCTACCACAACGGCGACCCCCGCCCCTACTGCGGCGGATTTTATATAATTCACCAGATCAGGGTTCTGCTGCATATATTCGGCGATAATTTTATCTGCCTGCGAAAGATTTCCCCTGAGCCGATCTATTAGATGTCTAAACTTATCAATTACAGTGACAGGAACCGTTACTGGCGCCGGTATGGGATTCGTTAGGGTATTATATTCGTACCCAATTACGCCAGGCGCTGCAAGGCGGGCTGTTAAATACCTATTAGGTATGCTTGTTGGGATATTGCGAGCAGTGTAAGTATTTCCTTTATTAAAAGCTACACCAAATGGCAACACGCCTGTGCAATGAAGGTTGGCTTTATCGACATAACGGTTTACTTCCGTTGTTCCTGAAATTAGCCCATTATCATTATCTGGTTTAATTTCAAAAATATTTCCGTTTAGTGTATTAGCAATGTCTGCATATCCTTTGTTCCCGGCTGCGCTACTGCCAGGAATTGCAAATTCACTTTCGCCATAGGTCGGATTTGTGTATAGGTAGTCCAACTGTATAAGCCAATGTTCTTTTGTGCCCTGGAAATTAATATTTCCTGTTCTTTTGGTGCCTTTACAGTCTGAGATTTGAAACTCCTGATCTGAGAAAGCGTCCTCAGCGTTAAGCTGATTAAATAATGTTTGTTCATATTGGGTTAGTTCATAGCTACAAACATACGGAACGAGAGGTGGCTCATCCTCTATCGGCTCCGGCTCCCAACCTGGGCCGCAAGGTTCATTGTATTGGCTGGTATTTCCGTTGCCCTTTGCAGCAAAACCTACTGGCCCGCCACAGGGCGGCGGAGTGCCACCACCGGTGCTTCCACCGCCACCCAGTCCTCCCCCATTGTCTGGCAGGTCACCTGCCCATTCCCACCAGCATACCTGGTACCAATACGTGTATTCACAGCCTGGTACTAAAACAGCTGAGGCACTGCCTGGCGGGCATGCTTCCCACCGGGTTACAGCCGTCATTACACACATAAGCTCATAGCTGTTCAAGTTGGAGATTGAAGCATCTACCGTATCAAACCGAATGTTCTTTACAATACTCCGCCCATCCTTAAAAAGGCTGCTGTCTTTTAAAATAAAACGCTGATAATTGAACACCTCTTTATCCATACGCATAAAAAAAACAGCGAACTTTTCAGCATTGCCAATTGTGCCAGTAGAGCTATCCGTTGCTGTGGAATATTGCCAGTCGCACAGGTAAGAAAAGGATGTATCTGATCCCGCAACAGAAACCCTTAAAGTTGCATTCACATAGTTTTGGCTGTCCCGTACAAATGGTATATAATACACTGAGTCGCTTTGATTATCCAGCAGGTTGGCTGAAGATGTATGCTGCTTGGGAAAGGCCATAATTTTATCCCACCGTGGAAATCCAATTTGCATAGCGGTCTGTTCTACAAAATGTAATTTGTTATTTTGGTGACGCAGATACTCCATCAATTTCTTTTCGGTGGGGTCGGTCGTTCTATGGGTATTAAAAAATCTGTTTTCTGCTGCACTCCCCTGGTTTACATCCGGAGAAGTAGATGTATCTATTTTTCTGCACGCAGTTTCAAAGAGCAACAACGAAAGTATCGTTAGAAAAGAAAGAAATAAATTCTGGGGGGGGGGTAAAAACTTTCTTCATGAGTGGAGATTTTTCGTACTACAATTATAAATTAAATCTCTTAAAATGTCAAGGATGGCTTTTTTTTTGCTCTATAATATTTTCGGCCCCTATAGAGTCTATAATCTTGTGTTCGAGATTTTTGCATAGTAACCGGGTAACATACTTTTTTTCTTTTCCTTGATGAACGTACTCCTTCATTCGTCGGGATCTTTGAGAAAAAATCATGGGCTGCAGAAAAAAAAACTAAAAAATTTATTCGCATCGCTTACGGGCTAAAGCAAATGTCACCCCTCCTGGGTTTTAAAAATATCAAATACCTCGGGCTATAATTATTTCATCCCTTCGGGATTTTTACAAACAATCTACAAGGTTCCGAAAAGCTATGCTGGTGATCGAACTAAGTTCGCAGCTTACAAGAAAAGAACTTTAACGACAGGGTTTACAACCTTTGAAAGGCTGTAAACCAAACTCTATTAGAGAATTTTTCTGAGGCCCGGCCTTCAAGAACTCCAGCGGAATAGAAGTGTGTGGGTGTGCGAAAAGTCTGCCTCGATTTCTTAACTGGTAAAGGCGATAGTTATGCCTAACTGTTGCCACATCTTAAATATTTACTTTCTCAACTTCACCATATCAACCAATCCTCTCGCCCATTTTGCATACTCAAGCCCGCTGGGATGCAGGCCATCTGCGGCTACGAACTCTTTACTATCACCGTCTTTTCTCTGGCCTGTTGTTATGTCTAGATAATGGCAGCAAGCCCGTTGCGATTCTTCTTTGCAGATGGTATTATATGCATCAATGGCCACGGCAATGGCTGACTGGTCTTTACCGGAAGCAAAGGGGGTAACACTCCAATCCGGGATACTGAGCACAACTACCCTGCTACTTTCATTTCCGGCAAAGGCAATGGCAATCTTCATTAGCTGTACAAATTCAGGCCTGAAATTTTCTGCACTGCGGCCACGGTATTGATTGTTTACACCAATGAGCAGCGTTACCAGGTCGTATGATGGCAGTAATGTGGTGGATGCTATTCTGTAGATTAATTCATCTGTTGTTTCGCCGGTTTTGGCCACAATTTCCGGCGCAAAAAAAGAATGCCCTGCTTTGCGAAAAAGCTGCACCGCCTGGTAAGGAAAACTCTCCGGCAGGGAAACCTGCTCCCCTACTGTGTAGCTGTCACCCAGGGCGAGATAAGTATATTTCATNNCCCAGGCGCACTACCACAAGATCAAGACTGGGAACCACGTAAATTTTCTTATCGTCTTTTCCTAATGCTGAAATCATATCTACAGGTGCTGCCGGCACCATTGCCCCCGGAAATACCACCTGCGTAGTGGGCACCATCGAAGATGCCTTACCATTGAGCCACCATAAGTAGCCATAACTTAAATTTAAATTCTGTGAACTGTTTACCATCGCATTAAAATAGTCCGTATCCGCCAGGAGTGTAGTTCCATCCCATTTGCCTTTAGCCAAAATGAGCAGCCCGAAGCGGGCTGCTTCCCGGGTAGTGCAATACATGATATGATTTAGCCAGAAGGATAAAGGCATACCAATTTTATCAAACAATTTTTCTTTACTGTACTGTTGCCAGGTTTTGCCACTTGCCTGTGCCATTACATCATGCAGCAGGTGATAAGGCGCATTGTGATAGGCCCAGCGTGTGCCCGCATCTGCTTTATACACAAGGCAGGCAGGTTCTGTACAATCTACATCCGGCACTGCATCATCAAGGCCGGTTGTCATGCTGAGCTGATGCTTTACCGTGATGAGGTTTTCCTTAGCCAGGGGTAGAGAAGTCCAACCGGGGCCAAGGTATTGAGACACTTTTGAGTTGATATTAATAATGCCTTGCTGCTGCGCCATACCTGCAATAAAAGCCGTTACACTTTTGCCGGCACTTGCAATGTAGTAGCGGGTGTCTTTCGTCCAATTGTTCCAGTATTGTTCTTTTACTATGCGGCCTTTGTGCAGGATGATGAGTCCATATGTTTTTTTTGTTCCTGCAAAATCAAAGGCTTCCTGCAGCTTAGCTTCATTCCATCCCAGCGAGGCGGCCGTTTCCGTATTCCAGATATCGCCGGTAAGTGGCGGAAAATAAGGACTTACCTGCGGTGGCTGCGGCACAGGATCGGGAGATTTGCTGCAACCACAGGCGGCGCAGAGCAATATAAAAACGAAAGTGTATTTTCTCATAAGAGCATAGAACGATGATAACCGGGTTAAGTTTAAAGTTCTCCATAAATTTCCAGTAAAAGATTGAATAATTGCAAAGGATTCGGGGGCAGCCAAGGCAGATGATTTATCTTTGTGCTGCTGCCATTCTCCGCTAATGTAAAAGCTGAAAAATGTACCCAACGTACAAGTGAGTCCCGACGATAGATGTCGGGATGCAGGCCGAAGCGACAGCATGACACAACAATGCCGGGCATTGCGATAATGCCGGCGCCCCAATTAATCAAACAAAAAAATCATGGCTGCAAGAACAGACAACTTTGTATCTCCTGACTATTTTAACCTGGATGAATTGCTTACGGAAGAACATAAGCTCATCAGGGATGCAGTGCGCAATTATGTAAAAAAAGAAATTTCGCCCATCATTGAAGACTTTGCGCAGCGGGCAGAATTTCCCCAGCACATTGTAAAACAACTGGGAGACCTGGGCTGTTTTGGACCAACTATTCCCGAGCAATATGGCGGCGGCGGCCTTGATTATATTGCTTACGGATTGATGATGCAGGAACTGGAGCGTGGCGATAGCGGCGTGCGCAGCACCGCAAGTGTGCAGGGCAGCCTGGTGATGTTTCCGATTTATCAATATGGCAGCGAGGAGCAACGCAATAAATATTTACCAAAGCTGGCAAGTGGCGAATGGCTGGGTTGTTTTGGCCTCACAGAACCTAATCATGGCAGCGATCCGGCTGGCATGCTCACCACCATTACGGATGCCGGCGATCATGTGATATTGAATGGTGCCAAGATGTGGATAAGCAATGCACCGTTTGCGCAAGTAGCCGTGGTGTGGGCAAAAGATGAAGCTGGTATTATACGTGGGCTTGTTGTGGAGCGGGGCATGGAAGGTTTTACCACGCCTACTACACATGGCAAATGGAGCCTGCGGGCCAGTGCTACCGGCGAGTTGGTTTTTGACAATGTGAAAGTACCCAAAGAAAATATTTTTCCAAATGTAAAGGGATTGAAAGGGCCGCTGGGTTGCTTAACCAAGGCGAGATATGGCATTGCATGGGGGGCTATTGGGGCTGCCATGGATTGCTATCATACCGCTTTGGAATACAGCAAAGAGCGGGTGCAGTTTGGAAAACCAATTGGCGGCTTTCAGTTGCAACAAAAAAAGCTGGCAGAAATGCTCACAGAAATTACAAAAGCCCAATTGCTAAACTGGCGCCTGGGTGTGCTGATGAGTGAAGGAAAAGTAACGCCGCAACAAGTGAGTATGGCCAAAAGAAATGCCTGTGAAGTGGCCACAAATATTTGCCGGGACGCCAGGCAAATGCTGGGAGGCATGGGCATTACAGGAGAATACCCCGTGATGCGGCACATGATGAACCTGGAAAGTGTGATCACTTACGAAGGCACGCACGATATTCATTTACTGATTACAGGCATGGATGTAACAGGTTTTAATGCTTTTAAATAAACAAGAAAACTGCAAATCTTGTGCAGGGCAAAGCGTGGCACCTGTGAAACGAGCGCAAAAAAAAGAATGAAAGAATTATAAAATAATATTGATTAACCTAAATCAGACGAATCAATGGACAACAGACAAATTGCCGTAATTGGCGCAGGCACCATGGGCAATGGTATTGCTCATGTATTTGCACAGGCAGGTTATGCCGTGCATGTGGTAGATCCTAATCCTTCTCAGTTAAAGAGAGCAGAAACGATCATTGCAAAAAATCTTGACCGGCAGGTAGCTAAGTCGCTGATTACGCCGGAACAAAAAATAAGTACGCTGCAAAATATAATTTTTACCAGCGACTTTGCAGAAGGTGTGGGCAAGGCCATGCTTGTAGTGGAAGCTACCACAGAAGACCTGGAATTGAAGAAAGATATTTTTAAGGAGATGGATATCAATGCCCCTAAAGGTTGCATTTTGGCTACGAACACTTCTTCTATTTCGATTACACAACTTGCCCGTTTTACACATCGGCCGCAGGATGTAATTGGCATGCATTTTATGAATCCCGTACCCGTGATGAAGTTGGTAGAAATCATCAATGGATACTCCACCAGCAAAGTGGTTACAGAAAGGGTAATTGCACTTACCAAAGAACTGGGCAAGATCCCTTGCGTGGTAAATGACTATCCCGGATTTATTGCCAACAGGATTTTAATGCCGATGATTAATGAAGCCATTTACAGCCTTTATGAAGGCGTGGCAGGCGTGGAAGAAATTGATACGGTGATAAAACTGGGAATGGCCCACCCGATGGGCCCATTGCAACTGGCAGATTTCATTGGGCTGGATACCTGCCTGAGCATTATGCGGGTATTGCAGAATGGTTTTGGCAATCCAAAATATGCCCCTTGCCCATTGCTGGTAAATATGGTTACTGCCGGAAACTTTGGTGTAAAAAGCGGCGAAGGATTTTATACTTACACCGAAGGCAGCAAAGAGCTGGTGGTGAGTAGTTATTTTAAAAAGTAGGTCAGGGCATACGAGTGTTTTCGGCAGTGCGGCCAAACACACATTTCACTTTGAAGCCAAGAGGAGTGTAATATTTGTTCAGGGTATTGCTGATGTTTTCTTCTGCCAGTTTTATAAATTCTTCATGATGAACTAATGTAGCCTCTACCGTTGTGTAGAGGTTTTTTTGAGCCTTTACCGCATCCTCAATGCTGGCGCTGCTAAAGATGCCCGTCTGCGTCATGCTTTCCATTTTATCAAGACGAAGTTGCATACTCATGAGTTTAACTGCGGGCAAATGCACGGTAGCCGTGCCGGCCTTTGTATCAATCGTCAATTGCTGGTTGCTCATATCCACGCCGTACTTTGCTTCATAAGGAATGGAGAGTTGAAGTGTATTCTCTGTAAAATAATTGCGAAAGCGATCCCAGATGCCGCTGTTATCGCCTTTGTTACTCACCTTAATGCGGCTAACGCCATTCACCTGCAAGGAAGCTAACTGTGCAATTTCTTTTACCAGTGTTACATTCTCCACAATGTCGGTTCTCGTTTGCCCCGCCCCGTTGCGCTTACCCAGGAAATAAAAAGCTGCGGCAATAATGAGTACCAGTAAAATGATGAGAATATTTGAGCGCATATTATTTNNAGGATAGCATCCGGGTATTCGTCCCGCAAGGCAATGGCCCGCTCAGGATCACATTTGAGGTTAATGCCAGGTTCTGGTTCATTCAAGCTCAGCAGCATGAAAACTTTTGCATTGGTTTTAA
>DGQO01000030.1 GCA_002400445.1 Chitinophagaceae bacterium UBA4412 | reverse complement strand
TTTTGTGGAGCCTACGTCCATCAGCACTTGCCTGTCTATCTTGGATAAAATTTTAGGTAGCAGCTTCAAACCCTCATTCACAGGAACACACAAAATAATGAGAGAGGCAGCAGAAATTGCCGCATCCAGATCTCCAACTTCATCAACAAGTTCAAGTTCAAGTGCAGATTTGAGGTGTGTCGGGTTACTATCTACTGCAATAATTTTCTGAGCAATTTGCCTTTCCTTGAGTGCAAGTGCCATGGAACCACCTATCAGACCGATACCGACGATGGCTACTGTGTTTAAAGAAAATGCGGGAGAATCGGCTGTCATGCTAGTTGATTATTTGCNNATTGCTTCGGTAAATTTTTCTTTGGTTGAACATAAACTGATGCGTACATAGCCGTTTCCCTGGCTACCGAAAATACCACCCGGCGTGAGGAATACGTTTGCGGCTTCCAGCACCTGGTCACTTAGTGCAAAACCGTCCTGCACAGTTTGCGGTACAGATGCCCAAACGAACAAACCTGCTTGTTGCTCATCAAACCCGCAATGCAGCATTCGGAGTAATTCAAATGCTTTTTGCTGGCGCTCTCTATACATTGCATTCAGTTGATCATGCCAATCCTGACCTAAACCCAGCGCTGTAGCGGCCGCCATTTGCAAGGGTAAAAACATTCCACTTTGCATATTGCTCATAAAACGAATCACTTCATTTATTCGCTGCTGGTTGCCCACCATCATACCTATCCGCCATCCTGCCATATTATGGCTTTTACTCAATGAGTTCAATTCAATAGCCACTTCCATAGCACCTGGCGCAGAAAGAATACTTTGCGGATGCGCATTTAAAATAAAACTGTAAGGGTTATCGTGCACGAGGAGGATCTGGTGTTTCCTGGCAAATGCAATCAATGCTTCAAAAGTGCCTGCTTGTGGCAATGCACCTGTGGGCATATGCGGGTAAGAAACGAACATCATTTTTACCNNGCTGCAAGCCAGCTTCTTCAATCTGTTTAAAATCTGGCATCCATCCATTTTCTGCAGAAAGCGAATAGTCCAGCACTTCGCCGCCGGCTATTTCCACAGCAGAGCGATAAGTTGGATAACCAGGGTTAGGTACGAGAACTTTATCGCCGGCATTAAGGTATGTCATACAAATATGCATGATGCCTTCCTTGCTTCCCATCAGGGGTAAAATTTCTTTATCTGCATCAAGNNTGCACAGCATACCATTGATCATACCAGGCTGCAATGGCTCTTCTAAGCACCGGGCTTCCCTTATAACTCTGGTAAGCATGTGTTCCCGCAAGGCTGGAATGTTCATGCAAGGCCTTCACCACTGCGGGATGTGGAGGCATATCCGGACTTCCAATACCAAGGTTCAGTACGTTTTTACCTTGTTTATTCATTTCATCTATCTGCCGCAGCTTTTGCGAGAAATAGTATTCATTCACCGTGTTTAACCTGTCTGCTATCTGCATATACAATTTTATTTTAAGTAACCTGAGCGATAAATACCGTAAGTTTTTAACCCGGTAGTATGTTCTTTAATATTGTTAATCACGGTATTAAACTGATCTAAATTTTCAAACTCCATATCTGCATGAAAAGAATAAAGCCAGTTGCTACCAGGAATAGGGAAAGATTGGAGCTTACTAAGATTTACCCCTTCATTTGCAATAATACCCAGCACCCTTGCTAAACTACCCCGGGTATGATCTGTACTGAAAGTGACTGAAGCTTTGTTTGCATCCAGCACATCCTGGGCTTCTGCCTGCCGCTGCAAAACCAGGAAGCGGGTGTAGTTATTTTTTTCTGTATGAATATTGGGAGCGATGATGTCCAATTGAAAAAGGTCTGCAGCAAGTTTACTCGCAATTGCTGCCGTGTGCTTGCTTTTTTTAGTGCGCAATAATTTTGCGCTTAAAGCCGTGTCTTCTGTTTCCACCAGTTTCCATTCGTGCTTATCCAGGAAAGGATGACATTGCTGAAGAGCCATCGGATGTGAATGCACTTCCCGTATATCTTCCATGGTTACACCGGGATGTACCATGAGATGCTGCCTGATATGGAGATAAATTTCACCTACAATTTTGAGATCGGAAGACTGTAGTAAATTGTAATTAGGAAGGATGCTGCCAGCAATGGAATTTTCGATAGCCATCACTGCGGCTGTCGTTTCTTTTTTATCTGCTGCCTTTTTAATCAGTTCCCTGAAACTGGCGCAGCAAAGCACCGGCAGATCCGCCTTAAAAAATTCTTTTACTGCTTGCTGATGGAAACTGCCCTCATATCCCTGGATGGCAATACCCTTAGTGGATGCTGTAGTTGTTGCTTTCATTGCACAAAAAATCCCGGCTTTTAGAGCCGGGACATCATGGTATATCTTTTTTTATTTATGATACACATACGCCCGGCCCGCTACTAAAATAATAGAAGAAAAAAGTAAAGCCGGTGAATGTGTTATTCTTTTTCATTGTGGACACAAATCTAAAGGGAATATATTTAAATAAAAAAAATAATCTGCATGAATGAAAAAAAAATCGCCCCGAGAATAAATCGGGACGACCTTTTTGATTGGTTGCCTGTTGTAATA
>DGQO01000094.1:7634-12049 GCA_002400445.1 Chitinophagaceae bacterium UBA4412 | reverse complement strand
GGGCGTGAGCAATCTCATCATTGGCGGACGAGATGTAGGGGAATGGATGAGCAATGATAACCGCATTCCGCTCCTCTCTGCCACCGGCAGTACACGGATGGGCAAGGCCGTAGGTGCCGCGGTGGGCGCACGCTTAGGTAAGAGCCTGCTGGAACTGGGCGGCAATAATGCCATCATTATTTCTAAGGAAGCAGATCTTTCCATAGCGCTTATTGCGGCAGTTTTTGGTGCAGTGGGCACGGCCGGGCAGCGATGCACAACCACCCGCCGCCTCATCATCCATGAAAAAATTTATGGCAAGGTGAAACAAATGCTCGTAAATGCTTACGGGCAATTGCGCATTGGCAATCCGTTAAATGAAAAAAATCATGTGGGCCCACTCATAGATAAAGACGCAGTGAATATGTACAAAGCTGCCATAGAAAAATGCAAAGCAGAGGGCGGTATTTTTATAGCTGATGGTGCTGTACTCAAAGGAAAAGGTTACGAAAGTGGCTGCTATGTAAAGCCTTGCATTGCCGAGGTAAAAAATCATTACGAAATTGTGCAGCATGAAACTTTTGCCCCGATCCTGTATATTATGAAATACAAAACTTTTGATGAAGCTATTGCTTTACAAAATGGCGTTCCACAAGGTCTTTCCTCGGCCGTAATAACCCGGAACTTGCTCGAAGCAGAAAAATTCCTGAGTGTAGCCGGTAGCGATTGTGGCATTGCCAACGTAAATATAGGCACGTCCGGCGCCGAAATAGGCGGTGCTTTTGGTGGTGAAAAAGAAACGGGCGGCGGCCGGGAAAGTGGTAGCGATGCCTGGAAAATCTACATGCGCAGGCAAACCAACACTATAAATTATACAGATAAACTACCCCTGGCGCAGGGAATCCGTTTTGATCTTTAAATTTTCGCCAAATAATTATGAACGGCTGGTTATGCCTGGTAAAACAAATTATTTTCGCAATCACATCATAAAACATACACATGCTCAAAAATTATTTTAAAATTCTCCTCGGAGCTTTGCTCATTTCCGGCTCAGCTATGGCGCAGGGAACTACAGCTAAAGAGAAAGATCCCATCCCTAAAAACTGGCACCTCCTTGACCAAACCACTACTGGATTCCCGGGCGTAAGTATCGAAAAAGCTTATGCCTTTGTTCAGGCAAAAAATGTAAAAGCCAAAAAAATTACCGTAGCGGTTATAGACAGCGGTATTGATACCCTCCACGAAGATTTAAAACCCATCCTGTGGACTAACCCCGGAGAGATCCCTGGAAACGGTATTGACGATGATAAAAATGGTTATGTAGATGACGTACATGGCTGGAATTTCATTGGTGGTAAAGATGGTAGAAATGTAAAAGTAGACAGCTATGAAGGTGCCCGTGTGTACCATTCGCTCAAGGGAAAATGGGAAGGAAAAAAAATAGACGTTGATTCACTCAGTGCTGCGGACAAAAAAGAATACAAAACTTTTCTTGCTGCAAAAAAAGCAACTGCAGGAGAAGTGAACCCGGCGCAAACCGCCTACCTTAACCAGCTTTTACCAAAAATGCTTAAGGCTGATTCCGCTATGCAAAAAGAAATCGGAAAAGCAGAGTATGATGGAAATGATTTAAAAGAATTTTCACCTGCAAGTGCAGAAGCTAAAATGATCAAATCTTTCATCCTGCAGATTTCGAAAGCAAATAACAGCTACGAAATCTCAAACGTACAATTATTGGATGAACTTTCTGGCGAGATGCGTAAAGCAGAATCTGCTACAAAAGAACCAGAACCTTACCGCCAGGAAATTGTAAAAGATAACGAAAATGACATCAACGATCGCTATTATGGCAATAATGATATCATGGCTTCCACCCCTTTCCATGGCACACATTGTAGTGGCATCATTGCCGCTGTGCGCAATAATGGTTTAGGTATGGATGGCGTTGCAAGCAATGTAAATATCATGATGGTGCGTGCTGTGCCTGATGGTGATGAGCATGATAAAGATATTGCCCTTGCTATCCGCTATGCGGTGGATAACGGTGCAAAGATTATCAGCATGAGCTTTGGAAAAGATTTCTCTCCAGAAAAAGAATGGGTTGATGATGCATTTAAATATGCAGAAAGTAAAGGCGTACTACTGGTACAAGCCGCAGGTAACGCTGCCAAGAATGTGGATTCCACAGAAAGCTTTCCAAATGATACCTATGCCGACGGTTCTGGCCAGGCATCAAACGTAATTACCGTAGGTGCAAGTGGCAACGATAAAAATGGTGGATTTACCGCTTCTTTCAGCAATTATGGAAAAAGCAGCGTCGATGTGTTCGCACCTGGTGTGGGCATCTACTCTACTATTCCCGGAGGCAATACTTATGGTAATGCAAGTGGCACAAGTATGGCTTGCCCACTAGTGGCTGGTGTGGCCGCATTCATCTGGCAGCACTACCCTAACCTCACGGCACAGCAGGTAAAAACTGCCATTGAAAAAACAACGCAGGCTCCTAAAGACAGCGTGCGCATACCAGGCACAAATGAAAAAGCATTAATGTCTGACATCTCTAAAAGCGGTGGTATTGTAAATGCCTACGAAGCAGTTAAATACGCCAGCACTATGAGTGCCCCGGTTACTAAACCTAAGATGCCAAAGGCAACCATTAAGAAAAGCAAAGTAGGATAACACAATAGCTTGATATATCTTTAAAGCCGTTTCCCAATCCAGGAAGCGGCTTTTTTAATACGCTAAAACTTCCGCCATGCCACGCCCCTCCAAAATCGATTTTCCTCTTGCGGTAGCTGATTATATTGCACTGGTACCAGAGCACGAAATAATGAGCGCCTTCTTTGCACAACGGGCCGCTATCAACAGCCTGCTGGAAAAAATCCCTGAAGACAAGGCCGATCATGCATATGCTCCGGGCAAGTGGACACTCAAAGAACTATTTCAACATATTATAGATGCTGAACGAATTTTCTCTTACCGGGCGCTCTGCATTGCAAGAGGAGAAAAAGAAAATCTTCCGGCTTTTGATGAGAATGAATATGCCAGGCAAAGCGAAGCCTGGGATCGAAACTGGAATCTTCTCAAAGATGAATTTGAACACCTACGACGCAGCACAGAAATGATGTTCAACAGCTTTAACGAGCAACAACTGATGCGTACTGGCACAGCAGGCCATAAAATGATTTCAGTGAACGCTATTGGATTCACACTCATTGGCCATATGTATCACCACATCAATATAATTCGTTCCCGTTACTTATAAAAAAACGCCTGTTTCATAGCAGGCGCTTCATTTTCTTCTTTATTCAAAAATATTAAGGGGTAACTGTACCGTTCTGCACAAACCTGATTTGCGGCTTAAGCGTGGTATCAATTGCAGCAGGATTGCCAATAAACATTACTGTGTACACCTTGTTTTGCTCAAGCGTAATACTTCGGGTCAAAGGGGTAGTAATCTCATTGTTTAAAATCAGATCTACGTTGCCCGAATTGATGGCTGTAAATCCAGTTACTGTCCTGTAACCTGCAGCGTGCATATACTCTCCGGCATTTACATTTACAACGGGAGTTGAGGTACTATCTGGAATAGCATTTACAAAGCGAACCCAGGATTTACCGCTTTGAGCAGTAAGCGTATCCAGGCGATCTTCCGTTACTACGTTAGTATACTTGCCACCCATGCCCATTAAGAAAACAGAGTAATAACCACTATCTCTAAAACTACCGTTAGAAATAGCAAGCGTAGATCCGGTATTAAAATCAAAAGACCTGAGTTCTCTCGTACCTGTATAAATAGGCAGGTATCCTCCGGTAAAATTGGTGTAATAAAGCGGTGCATTACCAAAGGCATTTCCGGAAATACTGAAGCCAACCGGCGACCGGTCACTCGCAAGATTATATGCCATTAAACCCGCAACGGGTTGTCTTACGATATCTCCATTATCCTTTGAACAAGAAATTAAAATAAGGCTACTGGCTACTATACCTGCCGCCAAAAAAGCCAGCCTTCTGAAATTAGAAATAAGTTTCATAGTTAAGTGTGTATTGATTAATAAGTGTGTATTGATTAAGTTAACTATGTCAACGAAAAAATGATGCCACGTTGGGCTTATAAATGCTAAAAATTTTCCGTGGAACTTATCTGGATAATACCAATACGACTTTAGATAGTACAAGTATCGGGCATCGGCAGCTTCTCCGTACAACGCAGTAGACAACTGTGGAATTATGCGAACAAAAAATTAGTGTTAACTGCATCATCACTTATCCGACCTAGGAATCAGACAAATGAAAGAAATTTCCCAATTAGCGGATCTGCGTTCCTATTTTAGCACATCAGCATACTCATCGGTTCTTTCCAGTACTTTTTTTGCATATGAGCAGATGGGAATGATGCGTGCCTTTTCTCTACGGGCAAATTGCACCGCAGCTAA
>DGQO01000094.1:0-7623 GCA_002400445.1 Chitinophagaceae bacterium UBA4412 | reverse complement strand
TTATCCCCCTCATGTAAAACGTCCATGTGTTTTGAGTTTAAAATTTTAGAGAAGACTATTGGAACGCCGGCAATATTTTCTCTATCCGGCATTTGCCCCGCTGTACGCTGCTACTCCGGCACAAGCCTCGCTACATGCCTCACCGGGGTATCCGCTGCCATCGGGCGTATGATTTCAACATTTGCAATGAACTCAGCAATGAAGACATTGAACAGAGAACCAGCTTAGCGTTACGGAATAGTGGAAACTGCTTTGCCTTATTCCGCAGGCATGCTGGCTTGATTCAACAAGCGCATATCTTCAGCATCCAATCGAAGTTGCGGAGCAGCAATAATAGTATCTAGTTGCTTTCGGCTTGTAGCACTCACAATGGGTGCCGTCACCTGCGGCTGTGCAAGCAGCCAGGCCAGCGCCACGGTAGCCTGCGATGAATGATGTTTCTTGCACACCGTATCCAGGGCAGATAACACAGACAAGCCTTTCTCATTGAGGTATTTGGCAATTCCTGCTCCTCTTGCACTTTTAGACAAATCATCCTGCGTGCGATATTTTCCGGTAAGAAACCCCGCTGCCAGAGACCAGTATGGAAATACACTTAAGCCATATTCCTTAACCAATGGCAGGTACTGTGTTTCAAAGGTATTACGTTCTACCAGGTTGTAATGAGGTTGTAGCGCTACATATTTTGTGAAGCCTTCCTTTGCGCAAATATCAAAGGAGGCCTGCAATCGCTCCGGGGAAAGATTAGATACAGCTACATAGCGAACTTTACCAGCCTTTACAATCTCATCATAAGTGGCCATTGTTTCTTCCACCGGTGTCTTCTTGTCGTCAAAGTGGGTGTAATACAAATCGATCACATCCGTTTGCAGCCTCTGCAAGGATTCATCTACACTCTTTAAAATATGCTTACGACTAATGTCATAATCATGTACTTTATTATGTGAGCCCACCTTGGTAGCAATAACCATTTTTTGTCGGTTGCGTTTCTTTTTCATCCATTTGCCAATGATTTCCTCACTTGTGCCACCCGTGCCATTCACCCACCAGGGATAAGTATCTGCACTATCAATAAAATTAAAACCCGCATCTGTAAAGGCATCCAGGATGTCAAACGATTGTTGTTCATCCAACGTCCAGCCAAATACGTTACCACCAAAATTTATAGGTGCAATTTCAAGCGTGGTATGCGATATGATTCGTTTTTCCATTATTTATTTTTACGTTCTTATCCTTAATAGTAAGTTTCATTTCCATCTTTTATTTTAAAATTCGTCAGCACCGCCTTGCTTTACGCACTGATTTTTTCACTTACCAATTGCAAAATTTCTGCCTCTTCATTTTGTATACTGTCTTCAATTGCCTTTCCTTTTGCCAGCACCTCCTGTACAAACCCTGCATCTTTGTAGCCAGCGGCGTTAATCCGCACATTCATAAAAGCACCCATCACGGCTGCACGAATGCAGAGTGCAGCTACGCCTGCATCACTTACGCTATTTGGATTGCCCTGCTGCACCATTGCCTTGGCAAGCGGCATGGCCAGTGCAGCGGCTTGCATCACCTGTAGCGGTATTTCAATGGCATGTTTAGTAGCCGTCTGTATAGCTTTACTCCGCAACTGTTTTTCTTCTGCAGATTGCTTAGGAAGACTAAAGGCATCCATAATTTTATTAAATGCAGCGGTGTCTGCATCCACAAGCTTAAGCAACTGAGCCTTGCATTGCTGCGCCCTGTCTGCCACATCACTAAATTCTGCCCACCTATCATCCCAGCCTTTTTTATGCGCAGAAAGATTTGCCACCATGCTTGTGAGTGCAGCACCCAAAGCCCCGGCGTAAGCAGCTATAGATCCGCCACCTGGCGCAGGACTTTCGCTTGCGGTTTCATCTGCAAAATTTTGCAGCGATAATCCAATAAGTTTTTGGGAGGCTGCATCACTCAACCTATATTCTATGATCCGTTCTTCAGGCACAAAGGTTGACAATTCATTAAGGCCTAATGAGCGAATAGCTATCCTTATCAATTCTTCTTCGCTCACACCCGTACTGCGCTGTTGCCTGGTTAAAAAATATTTTCCCGCATCCAGCATCGTTTGCAAAGGCACCACGCCCACTAATTCAGACCCTGTGACCCTCAAGCCACGGGCATGTGCACTCTTGCACACTTCATCGAAAGCAACATGCAGCGGAGTTACGGCAAGATTTGTGAGGTTCATGGAGATTTGTGCAATACCATATTCTTTAATAAACCACCCGATCGCTTTTACAGATTTGAGACTGCCGGGCTTATTTACTTTTACGCCATTTTCTTCCACGTTTCTACCTGCCTCCCGCACGTCAAAAGCCACGGCATTTGCCCTACGTGTTGAAGTGGTATTCAGGTTGACATTATACGCAATCAAAAAATCCCTCGCACCGATAACGGTAGCTCCCCGCTTCTCATCAAAGATCGCCGGGCCATAATCAGGCTTCCATTCTGGCAGCAAAATTTTCTGTGCAAACCCTTCATATTCTCCGGCACGAATTACGGAAAGATTACTTCGCCCCTTATCCGGTTGTGCGGCTTCGTACAGGTACACGGGCAAATTGAGTTCCTCTCCCACCCGTTTAGCAAGCCGTCGTGCCCATGCCGCAGTTTCTTCCAGGCTGATGCCCGCAATGGGTATAAGCGGGCATACATCAGTAGCTCCCATGCGGGGATGCTCGCCCTTATGCCTGCGCATATCAATCAGCTCCCCAGCTTTTTGAATGGCAAGGAAAGCCGCTTCTACCACAGCTTCAGGAGAACCTACAAAAGTAACCACTGTCCTGTTAGTAGCTTTACCAGGATCTACATTCAGCAGCTTTACGCCATCTACCGTTTCAATGCAGTCTGTAATTTGTTTAATCAGCAAAAGGTCATTTCCTTCACTGAAATTGGGCACACATTCTATAAGTTGTTGCATACGATAAAAGTAAGGAAAATGAACTTGAAGTAAATGGAGAATGGGATATCTAAGACTTCCCTTTTTACTTAGAACGGGTATTTCAAAATCTTACTATTGATCAGCGGGTTCCCGCTCCCGCACAAAAGCATTACCTGCAAGCAGGGTTTGAGTAGGATAAGCAAATTCAATTCCCTCCTGCTCAAAAGCCTGGAAAATTTCAAGATAAATACGCTGTTGAATATTCATGTATTCATTATAATCCGGACCTTCTACCAGGTACACCGTTTCAAAATCAAGACTATATGGACCTAGCGCAGAAAAATGACTACGATCGAAAGTAACCTTATCAAGTGGCTCAATAATTCCCCTGATGATTCCAGGGATTTGTTTCAACTGCTGAGCAGTAGTCTGGTAGGTTACACCAATTTTAAAAACGACCCTCCGGGTAAGCATCCGCTTAAAATTATGAATACGGGAATCTGTAAGATCCTTATTTGAAAATACAATCTGCTCCCCGCTGATAGCTTTCATACGGGTGGTTTTAATACCAATATATTCGATGGTACCAGCCTTATCTCCTACGGTTAAAAAATCGCCGATCTCAAAGGGACGGTCAAAGAATATCACAAAATAACTAAACAAGTCTCCAAGAATAGCCTGTGCTGCAAGCGCAATCGCAATACCTCCGATTCCAAGGCCGGTGATGATCGTGGTAACATCGTAACCCAGGTTATTCAGGAGAAATACAAATCCCAAAATCCAGATAACCGCTTTGATCATCATAATTAAACCACGGGCCTGTTTTTGCTTGCCTTCACTCGTTCCTCCTTTGTCTAAAAATCTATAAACCACATAGCTGAAAAAAGAAGAGATTAATCGCAGGATAAAATAAGTTCCCACAAACAAAATGGCCACTTTGAGTACCTGCGACACTTTTGTATTAAAGTTTAAATAATGGAGCGCTACAAATATGGCGAGATAATAAAAAAAAGGCACCACAGTAGTTTCAATAGCCAGGTAAAGAAAATCGTCTAAGCTATTACTGGTTCTTTCTGTAAAACGCTTGATACGCTTAAGCACAGGTCGCTTTAGCAATTTGAGGATGGTGAATGCCACCGCAATGATACCAAACGCAATGATCCAGTCCAGCAAAGTATTACCATAAAAAACACGCTCTAAAACATTCATAAAACTCTTTTATCTATTAAAAAAATGTCCTGCATATGCTTTTGCAAGCACAAGCCAGACCAGGTTATCAGCAATAAATTTTGGTTGAAATTTCCCGGTAGTAAAGATGGGAATGGCACATGGCCAATATTGGTTTTGCGCAGTAGCAAAACCCTTTTTATTGATTGCAAAGGTACGTAACAAGAAGGCGTTTACCAAACCGAGGCTAGTCGTCTTCTACAATGCGAGAAGCAGTTTGCCTATAGAACATCATACCCAGCGTCATAATCAGGCCAGAAAGCATGATAACAAAAAAGAGAATGCCCTCACTAAATTGCTGCAACTGCATGGCTTCAGGAATTTTATAAAACAACAGAATGGTGATGAGCCCACGGGGAATAAAAAACACTTCTGGATAAACCTGTTCCTTAAGGAAAAAGCGCAGGTATAAAAAACGGGTGATGAGTAATACCGCCACCAGTATGCTTCCCACAACCATTACTTCATTTTGTAACGCAACTTTAAGATTGATAGAAAAGCCGAATAGTACAAAGAAAAAAGTGCGAATGAGGAAAGAACTTTCTGCGGTAATAGAGTGCAATAAAGTCGTAATATTTTCAACTTCCGCTTGCGGAAAATAATCCTGAATCCGCTTTATACTTACAAGGTTGAAGTTATTGATAAGCATACCAAACACCAGGATGATAATGAGAGAAGGAAGCTTGAGTAGCTTGCCACTCACGTATAAGAAAACCAGCAGCGCAAAAACCAAAAAGAAACGAATGTTCAATTTGCTTTTGGCCAGGATAAATAATAACAGAAAGGAAAAAATAAGCGACAGCCCAACAGACACGATAATGTTAAGGGCGAGGGAACCCAATGAAAGAAAAGAAAACGTTTCTCCCGCAACGAGAAAATTAAAAATCAAAATGCCAAGAATATCTGAAAATGAGGCCTCATAAGTAAGAAATTCTTTCTTCTCTTTGGTTACTGCATGCAGGCTTGGTATCACGATAGAACTGCTCATGATGGAAAGTGGCGTTGCATAAATCAGGCATTTTAGCACGGGTTCATGTAGCCAGTAATACAAGCCCGCAGTGATGCCCGCAATGGATACGGCAAGGATAACGATGGCAGCAAGGAAAGAATCCCGTATCACCACTTTTTTGGAAGAAGTGAGTTTGAGATCAAGGCCGGCCTCAAGGATTATCATTACAAGCCCGGTAACGCCAAGAAATTCAACAACCTTTACGGGGAGTACAAAATTCCATTGCTCCTGCTCTGCAATAATACGCAGGACAATACCAGCTGCCATCAGGAGCAATACCGAAGGGATTTTTACCAGCCTGGAAAGAATAGAAAAGAGATAGGAAACTACCACCACGGAACTGAGAATAAGCAGTAATATCTCAACAGAAATGTTTCCCATAGCAGCGAAAGATAAAGTATTCTATGGGCAGAGAAAAATTTGAAATATGGGAAAGATTTGTAATCAATACGAGGCATTTTTTTGAACCTGCTCCATCCGTGCGAATGCGGGCTGCTTCTTGCTCAATCACATATATTTGCAACTAAATAAAAATACAGTATTGTTTACACTACTTGATAAGTTTAAACTGAGCAGCGAGAAGGAAAAGCTGGAGACCGTTGTTGAAAACATCGAAAGTGGTATTGTTTTCCGTGGGACCAATCTCTGGGTACTCATCTTTGCCATTTTTGTAGCTTCCCTGGGGTTAAACATCAACTCAGCAGCCGTTATTATTGGCGCAATGCTCATATCTCCATTGATGGGCCCTATCATGGGCGTGGGGCTGGGCATGGGAATTAATGATTTGCAATTATTAAAACAGTCGCTCAATAATTATTTAATAGCCACCGGCGTGGCCCTCACTACCTCTACGCTGTTTTTCTTTATTTCACCATTAGACGATGCGCACTCAGAAATACTTGCCCGCACTTCTCCCAATATTTACGATGTACTGATTGCTTTGTTTGGCGGTTTCGCCGGTATCATTGCCACCTCGAGCAAACTAAAGGGAAACGTAATTCCAGGCGTGGCCATTGCTACGGCCCTTATGCCTCCATTGTGTACGGCAGGCTACGGCCTGGCCACTTTACAACTCCGGTTTTTCGTGGGTGCATTTTATTTGTATCTGATCAATACCGTATTTATTGCATTAGCCACATTTATCATTGTGCGGTTATTGCACTTCCCTTATAAGAGCCTGAAAAATGAACGGGCTGAAAAAATGGCCCGGCGGGTAGTTTGGCTTGTTGTACTTATTACGCTTCTTCCCAGCATTTACTTTGGCTACGACCTGGTGCAGCAAACCAAGTTTATAAAATCTGCCAATAATTTTGTTGCAGCAGAAGCACACTTTACCAACGATTACCTGCTCAACAAAAAAATTGATGCAAAAGAAAAAGTCATTGAATTGGTTTTTGGTGGAGACAGTATTGACTCTACAGAAATTCAGCGGGTGCAGGATCAGTTGCCAAAATATGAATTGAAAGGAACAAAGCTCATTATCAACCAGGGTTTTGCATACCTGGCCAAGGATACAAAGCCAGACGAACAGACGGAAAAACTGAACAAAGTGCTGGAAGCTAAAGACAGGCAGGAAAAAATAATGATCGCTAAATTAGATAGCATTGCCAATATTAAAAAAGCCAGCGCCCAGGTATTCGAGGAATTGAAAGTGCAATATCCTTCTATTCAAAATGGTATCATAGAACCTACAACTGTCTTTAGTGATAGTGCTAAAATGCAACCGACGTTCCTGGTACTCCTGGAAATAAAAGGAAATATTTCTACCGTAGATCGGAATAAGATTGAGAACTGGTTGAAAGTAAGNNCATCCTTTAAAGTTAAATAAAGCGGCCAGCGCCCTTATTACCGGTGTCATTTGCTGGACAATATATATTTTCCAGGAAGCAAATCCTGATACCGTAAACCAATCTTTACTTCATCATCTCGGTGAAATTGCTTCGATTCTATTTTTCTTACTGGGTGCCATGACGATCGTAGAATTGATCGATTCGCACAATGGTTTTGAAGCTATCACAGATCGCATCAGTACCCGAAAAACAAAGACACTGCTTTATATTATTGCAGTGCTCACTTTTTTCATATCTGCCCTTCTGGATAATCTTACTACAGCTATTGTGATGACTTCACTGTGCGGAAAACTGCTCACCAACAAAACAGATCGATACTGGTTTGCAGGCATGATCATCATCGCTGCAAATGCCGGCGGCGCCTGGTCTCCCCTGGGTGACGTTACCACAACAATGTTGTGGATTGGTGGTCAGATTACTGCGCTCAATATCATCAAGCAATTGTTCTTGCCCAGCCTTGCCGTAGCCGTATTGCCCACACTGATTATTGGTTATAAAATGCGGGGCAAATCTTTTGATAAAGAGCCTTCAGAAATTCGCACATCCGAAGAAAAGCAGGCTGGCCGCAATATTCTTATTGCAGGAATAAGCCTTTTATTATTTGTGCCCCTGTTCAAAACAGTAACGCATCT
>DGQO01000132.1 GCA_002400445.1 Chitinophagaceae bacterium UBA4412 | reverse complement strand
CATTTCGGGCCATTTGCTATCGTTGAAATTTGCATCTTTGAATGCCGCACTGTTTTCTTTTGCAAGTGGAGCACCCTGGAGTTTTTCAATATTGCGGATTACAGCTTCCTGCCTCACTGCTGCCATGGAATCAAGGTTGAGTACCGGCATTCCGGCAATCATGGTTTTAAATTCTTCGCTGTTTTCAAAAGCTTCCCTGCTTATCCAGGTTTCTATATTGGTACCACCCCAGGAAGAGTGAATTAAGCCTACAGGCACTTTGAGTTGCTGATATATTTGTTTTGCAAAATAATAACCAACGGCAGTAAAATTTCCCACCGTATTAGGGCTGCACACCTGCCAATTGCCGGAGGCAAAATCCTGCTGAGGGAGTGTATTGATTTCTTTTTCAATTTTAATATGACGGATTTGGGGCAGATGGGCAGCGGCAATTTCAGCGGTAGCATTTTGCGCAGTAGCCACCACCAATTCCATATTGGATTGCCCGCTGCAAAGCCAGACTTCGCCCACCAAAACATTGCTGAATTTAATCGTTGAAGACGCTGAAACCTGCAGCACATAAGGGCCGCCCGCTTTCTCCGGAGATAGCCACACCGTCCATTTGCCGGCGGCATCTGCCTGCACCGTTTTTACTTGCTGATGAAACCTCACCAATACCTTTTCGCCGGCGGAGGCTGTGCCCCATATGGGAATTTTTACGTTACGCTGCAAAACCATATTGTCGCCAAAGATCCTGGGCAAATGCAATTCCGCCTGGGATAACTCCGCTATAAAAAGCGCCATCAGGGCAAATAATACTTTTTTCATTCTTTTATTTTAAGAGTTCAAAACTGTCTTGAAGACGAATATCGCTTGAAGATGCACCAATCATGAGGTCAAATATACCGGGTTCTGCCACCCACTTCAATTGTTGATTGTAAAAAGAAAGTTTTTCTTTATCAATGCTGAATTTTATGATGGCAGAGGCGCCTGCTTCCAGCTTCACTTTTGCAAAATCTTTCAATTCTTTTACCGGCCGCACTATGCTGCCCACACGATCCCGAAGATATAACTGAACCACTTCTTCACCAGCCAGCTTGCCTGTATTGGTGAGGGTGAACTGCAATTCAATTTTTGAAGAAGCGTTCATTTTTTTGCTGCTCCATTGCAGGTTGCTATACGCAAACGTAGTATAACTCAGACCGTAACCAAAAGGAAATTTAGCGCTGTTCTGCACATCAAGATAAGCCGACTTGTAGTGCGTGTTATTATCCTCTTTAACTGGCCGGCCGGTATTGAAGTGACTGTAATAAATAGGAACCTGCCCCACAGTTCGTGGAAAACTCATCACGAGTTTTGCAGATGGATTATAATCGCCAAAGACCACATCAGCAATGGCATTTCCGGCTTCACTACCCAGCCACCAGGTATATAAAATTGCAGGCGCATGTTCTGCCGTATATTCAAAAACCAGCGGACGACCTGCGTTGATCAACACCACAACAGGCTTACCGGTAGCAAGCAATGCCTTCAATAAATCTTCCTGCACACCGGGGATACCAATATTGCTGCGGCTCTTGGCTTCTCCGCTCATGTCTCTTTTTTCTCCAATACTAAGAATGATTACCTCTGCCTGCAGGGCTACTTCAACTGCTTCTGCAAAACCAGAAGTATCAGTGCCTTCAATCTCGCAACCTTTTGCATACAGGAGCTTTGCGGTACTTCCGATTTTATTTTGCAATCCTTCCCACTGGCTCACAATAAAATTTGAATCAATGCCCGGAACTTCCACATCCCAAAAGCCTTTGTTTTCTTTCAGTGCTTTTACCAATGGGCCAATGAATGCTACAGACTTTACATTTTTAGACAGTGGCAAAAGATTATTTTCATTTTTAAGCAACACAATACTTTTTGCAGCAACATCTCTTGCTGCTTTTGGATGTGCAGGATTATTGAGTGCTGCGGTTTCCCTTTCTGCATTACAATATCTGAAGGGATCGTCAAAAAGCCCAAGCTCAAATTTTTTGGTAAGGATTCTCTTCACCGCATCATCTATCAGTGATACGGGTACTTTCTTATCCTTTACCAATTGTGCCAGGTTATTTTTATAACAGCGGCTTTCCATATCCATATCGCTGCCTGCAGTAATAGCGCTTAGCGCTGCTTCATAACCATTGGCCACATTACCATGAGCGATCATTTCTCCCACAGAACCCCAATCACTTACTACAAATCCTTTGAAGCCCCATTGGCCTTTGAGGATATCTCTCTGCAAATATTTATTACCTGTGGCAGGCACGCCATTGAGGTCATTGAATGAATTCATAAAAGTGGCTACACCAGCATCTGCAGCCGCTTTAAATGGCGGCAGATAAACTTCCCAAAGCATGCGATCACTCATATCCACAGAATTATAATCCCGCCCACCAATAGCGGCACCATAGGCAGCAAAATGTTTTGCACATGCCATGATGCTGGTGGTAGAAGAAAGATCGTTTTGCTGAAATCCTTGTACCCTTGCGGCGGCAATTTTAGAACCGAGGTATGGATCTTCACCAGCACCTTCCATTACCCGTCCCCAGCGTGGATCACGGGCAATATCAACCATGGGCGCAAAGGTCCAGTGAATACCGCTGGCACTCGCTTCGGTGGCAGCAATATGCGCTGCATTGCGCATAGCATCTAAATCCCAGGAGCAGGCTTCTGCCAGGGGAATGGGAAAAGTGGTTTTAAAACCATGGATTACATCCTGTCCAAAAATCAGCGGAATTTTTAAGCGACTTTGCATAGCAAGTTCCTGCCAGAAGCGGGTGCGCTGTGTACCAATGCTGTTGAGTAATGAGCCAACCTGTCCGTTGATCACCTGTGCTCTTTTTGTATCATCCTTTGTGATGGGACCAGTTGTTGTACGATCATCATTATATTGATTTAACTGCCCGATTTTTTCATCGAGCGTCATCAATTTCAAGACGGAATCAACACGCTGGCTGATGGATTTCTTTTGGGAGAATACATGCAGAGAAAGTAAGCTAAGGGCTGCTACACTTAACAGCATACGAAAATATACATTCATTACTTTGGGGAAAATGGTGAAGCGGCATTATTACCAATGCTTCAAAGTTATTAAAACTTCAGCGGGAGCATTATGGCGAAAACTTGATACTCGTCAGGTTATTAAATTGTCTCCGAAAAAATTTTCATGCGAAACGAATAATTTTTAACTGTTTTTCTGAAGCGCATGATTTTTTGTCTTCTCATGAAGGAACAGAAAAAAAGAGGCGAGCTGCTAAAGTCATGCGCTGCTATGTCGCCCCTTCAGGGCTTTTAAGTGGCGTTCTGTATCGAAAGGGCGATGCCCTTTCTTAGGATATACTGCCCTTTCAGGGTAAAGCTGCAGGTGGAGCTATACTTTTATTCAAACGTTAGTTGTATCTGAAAGATTTAGAAATGCTCAAAGTCTATCGATCCTTCCGAAAATTACATAAGCCCCCTCCTTCCTGTTCATCAGGAGTTTTCAAAGGACGGGCTTCAGAATAAAATGCGTTAAGAAAATTTAAGGAGGGATGTAAAAAGGAAATATATGTTGGTGAAGTCCAAAAATATTTTTAGCAGGTAACATACACCATGCCTGGCACTTTGCCATTGCTTGAGCTTACTTTATATTAAACTATTTTTGTGCAAATACAAAAAGAACCACGGAAAGGCCAGTAAGACTTATCTCCGTGGTTCTGATATTTCAACCCGGGTAATTAATTCCAATATGCGTTCCTCACGACACCCAACTTCAGCTCCAACACCCAGCGTGAACAACCATTCAACTGCCCAAACTATTCAACTAATCAACTTATCAACTAATTCCCAATTCCTAATTTTCTCCCCAACTAATCAACCATTCATCCGATCAACTATTCAACCAGCACCTAATCAATCGCAAACCTCAAACCCGCATAAACCATCGCACCATTGATAGGCCCCCAGATCATGGAAGCATCAAAATAATTTCCAAAAGGATCATTGGCAGCAATGATGGGATTCTTCTGTACAAAATTTCCAATATTCTCTACGCCAGCATAAAGATCAAATCCTTTGTCTCCTGCAATGCGCTTATTCACCTGCATATTCATGATGGTATAGCCAGGGGATTTTGTTTTCAACTGGTACATCGCCGGGTTACCAAGGGTAGAAGGGATACGCTTACTGCCGGTATAACTTGCTGTAAAATCAAATTTCCATGACCCGGTTTCATAACCAAGATTGGCAAATGCCCGATGCTTTGCGGTGAAAGGCTTTTGCAGGCGCTTGCCGCTGAAATCTGACCTTACATCAAAATAGCGGTAGGCCAGCCGAACCGCAAATTGCTTCACCGGCTCTGCACTCCATTCTGCCTGGAAGCTGTTGCTAAAAGATTTCCCTGCAAGATTATAAAAGCGCACATACCGCGGATCTTCTATATCTACCACTACCTGGTTTTCAAAATCGTTTCTAAAGAAATCAAAACTTAGGGTGCTGCTGCGGGAAAAGAGGCGAAGCTTCTGATCGATACTGATGCCTTTATTCCAACTTACTTCAGGATTGAGCCCATAAGCGTTACTGGTAGTAGCACTGTTGATCTGCACCTGCCTGGAACTTACCAGCACNNGCCGAACAGGTTATGATGATCTACCCGAATGCCGGCAATCATATCAAATTTATCATTGGGCTTGTAATTATATTCGGCAAAAGCGCCGGGCACATTTTCCGTGCGGTTATAGGCAGTGCCTGTAAACATTTCTTTATAGTCATCAGATTGAAAACTAAGTCCGGTCTTAAACTTATGGCGGGTATCACTGATGATGGACTGATAAATTAAATTTGCATAAAAGTTTTTCTGGCGTGCATTGTATTCCCGCAGGCCGTAGTAAGCCTCCTGCTGATGATCATATACGGACAACTGCAAGCCGATACTTTTGTAAGGTTTGGCTTCATCTACATAACCAAATTTTCCGAAAGCTTCCTTACGATCGATATCGATATGCAAACCATAATGGTTGGTGCTGCCTTTATCCCGGCCGGGGCTAAAAGTCATTTCACCACCGGTTTTTTCGTCTTTTAAATACCGAAACCCAAATTCCGTGAAGAGGCCATGCCCACTTGCATAAGCCCAGCGATTGGTTGCGGTAAATAAGTTGCCATTGGGAAAATCACGGAAGCCATCTTTGTTTTCATCTACAAGCTTACTGGCAAAAGCATCATGCAGCAGCAGGTTTGTACTCCACTTGCCGTTTAGTTTTGTAGACAGGTTGAGGTTCAGGTCAGTTTTGCCATACATATTTGTATAAACATTTGCCAGTAATTTTTCGCTCTCTACGGGTTTCTTTAATTCGATATTGATCTGGCCGGCAATACTTTCAAAACCATTCACTACGCTTCCTGTTCCTTTAATTAACTGGATACCTTCTATCCATGTGCCGGGTATAAAGTTTAAACCAAGAGAAGTGGCCAGGCCACGTGGGCCGGGTAAGTTTTCCACCGTAAGCTGTGTGTAGTTTCCGGCAAGGCCGAGCAATTGTATTTGCTTAGAACCCGTAACGGCATCATTATAACTCACATCTACACTGGGGTTGGTTTCAAAACTTTCGCTAAGGTTGCAACAAGCCGCCTTGAGCAATTCCTTTTTAGAAATATCATAACTGCGTATGGCAGATAAAGTATTGATGCGCACAGAAGTTTTGCTGGTGGTTACAATCACCGTGCTCAAATCTGTATTTGGAGTGAGCAGTATTTCCAGGGCGCTGTGTTTTACCAGCGAAATTTTCTGCGTGGTATAACCGGCAAAGCTCACGGTAATATCCAGTTGCTCTCCCGGCTGCTTGATAAAAAAAGTACCTAAAGAATCTGTGAACAAACCTTTCTTCTCTCCTTGCCAGGCAATAGAAGCACCTGCCAATGGCTTTGGCGCCTGCCCCGGTAATTGTTGTAAGATCACTCCGTAAAAACCATCAGGAGCTTCTTCTTCCCGGTAATGGCAGCAATCCGGCAGCATTTCATACACTGCATCAGGCGCTGCATGCTCCTTTGTATCATGACCGGCACGAGCTACCTTTTTTTCTATTTTGTCTATGCCCAGTTTTGAGGCATCATATTGTACCGTAAGCATTTGGTTATCTTCCTGCCAGGTGGCGGATGTTACACCTGAAATAGATGCAGCATGCTCAATGCGGTCTTTGCATAAATCGCATTTACCCGCCACAAAAAAACTATCTGTAACCTGCTGCGCCATTAAGGTAGCGGCCGGTAACATTACTATAAATAATAAAAAGAATATCCTTTTCATAAATTGGTATTAATCGTAAAAGAGAATATTTGTTATTCAAGTTTTTTACTGCCGCCCGTCACTGCTTTTTTGCAAGCTCAATGCCCTGGCTCAGGAAAAATCAGTTTATTTTAAAACATGGATTTGTAAAAAGCGGAATAACAAAAAATGGGGAAATGGCTACAACATCATGTAGCAATCCGTAATGCCATTAACGGCATGGAAAAGAGTGGGACGTCTAAAGAAGAAAAACGCAATTGCGAAGGTAAACCGGTAATGCGGTTCGTTCCGGCGGTGCATTGCTATGGGGTATACCATTCCGGAAACTAGCATGAAGTGCGGCTGGCAATTCAAAACCCTGCGGAATGGTACTTGCTGCACTAAACTGCTGCAGCAGAATGATACCTTGTGCAGCTTGCTGATCTGTTTGATTTTTGTAAAACCTTTTCTCGTCTTTGCAGCAGCTCTTGTCTTTTTCTGTGGCCAGTTTCATGCCGCAGTTGTCGCAGTTTTTTTCATCGTGCGCCACGAGGGTCCAGCTTTCTACTTTACCCATACAATAATGCATGTGCACCGTAGCCCCGGTGGTAGAACCGAGATAAATGAGGGTTAATATTGCTGCGATGAATTTTTTCACGAGAGCGCCAAAGATAAAATAATTTTTCGTGTAAATATACCCGGATGGGTTAAAGCTGAAAAAGCCCGGTACATACGCCCGATGGCAGCAAATACCCCGGTGAGGCGGCGTGCGTGGCTTTGTGCCGGAGTATTGCAACAGCGGGACCACTGCTGCGCAGAGATTCTGCCGCCTGCGTACTCCTGTTTTTTGTTTTTCGGCTTAAGAACTTTGTGCACCTATGGTGGCGACGCTCCGTTCAACTGCGGTGCTTTGGGGAGCATTGCCTGCGCAACCTGGGATTACAGTGTTTTCATGTCCAGCACAAAACGATAGCGCACATCATTTTTCACCATACGATCGAAGCCTTTTTGAATATCCTGCACAGGTATCACCTCTACATCTGCCACGATATCATGTGCGGCGCAAAAGTCCAGCATTTCCTGGGTTTCTACGGTGCCACCAATCATGGAACCTGTAATGGTGCGACGATTTGTAATAAGGGCAAAAGGACTTACGGTGGGGTTTTCCGCTGGCAAACCTACCACCATCAATTTTCCCTGCAGACCCAGCAGGTTTAAATATTTTTCATACGAATGCGGTGCAGAAATACAATCCAGCAGTACATCAAAATGGCCCGCATATTTTTTCATCGAAGCATCATCTGTGCTTAATAAAAACTGGTGTGCACCCAGGCGTTCTGCATCTTTCTGTTTGGATGGACTTGTGCTGATTAAGGTAACATCTGCGCCAAAAGCCACGGCAAATTTTACTCCCATGTGGCCAAGGCCGCCCAGGCCAATCACGCCCACTTTAGTGCCCTTTGTAACGCCGGCAAATTTAAGCGGAGAGTAGGTTGTAATGCCGGCACAAAGCAAGGGTGCGGCACCGGCGGGATCTAGATTTGGAGCGATGGTATATACCCAGCGCTCATCGGTTACAATCATGGAAGCATAGCCACCCTGTGCAAGCGTTTTCTTATCCCGCTCGTAATTATTATAAGTGCCCGTCATCCCCTCTTCGCAATATTGTTCCATGTGCTGGGTGCAACTATTGCAGGTTCTGCAACTATCAATCATTACACCCACGGCTGCCATATCCCCGGCTTTAAATTTAGTAACAGCACCTCCTACCCTTGTAACTTTTCCTACAATTTCGTGCCCCGGTACCATAGGGTAAAGCGAGCCGCCCCATTCATCTCTTACCTGGTGAAGATCGCTATGGCATACACCACAGAACAAAATTTCAATTTCCACATCATGTGGCCCGGGCTCTCTTCTATCAAATTCAAACGGTGCAAGCGGGCTTTCTTTATCGTATGCTGCGTATGCTTTAGTATGTGCCATAATAGGATGTATTTGAAATTTCTAAGATGCTTTTAAAGTTAACATGAATGCTCATCAATTGTTCGGTTAGGGAAGAGGAAGTCAAAGTAAGGTTAAGGTTCGTTGCAGTACGTTTCCGGAAGTTTTTTGTTTTACGCCCGGCTGTCCACCACCCACGCTTAGTATCATTTTACCTTTGGGCCAGTAAGTATTTCCCTGATCGTTTACAAGCGATAAATCCTCAGAAGTTAATGTAAAATGTACAACCTGTTCTTCGCCCGCTTTTAAATGAATACGCCTGAAACCTTTAAGAGAACGAAGAGGCACACGCAGTTGCTTTGCGTTATGCGAAACATACAATTGCAGAACTTCGTCTCCCGGCAGATTTCCTGTGTTAGTAATCGTTACGGAAACGCTTGCCGTTTTACCCTTTGCAAGGGAAACAGACGTTTTAAGATTCGAATATGTAAAGCTGGTATAACTTAAGCCGAAGCCAAAAGGGTACAAAACATCTCCCTTAAAATAACGGTAAGTGCGCCCTTCCATATTATAGTTGCTGAAAGCAGGTAAATCTGCATCCGATTTGTAAAAGGTAACCGGTAATCTCCCGGCGGGGTTATCATCCCCAAAAAGCACATCGGCTAATGCGGTACCGGCACTTTGCCCGCCATACCATGCATTTACAATTGCAGGAATGTTTTGCGCCTCCCAGGGCATAGCAATCGCACTGCCCGTGCATAAAACAAATACCAGGGGTTTTCCCGTTTTTTGCAAAGCCTGCATACATTTTGTCTGCACTTCCGGTAGCAAGATAGACGTGCGATCTCCGCCATTAAAGCCAGGCATATTCACGGGCATTTCTTCTCCTTCCAGTTGCGGGGAAATACCTCCGGCAAATACAATGGCATCCGCATCTTTTAATTGCGCTGCCAGTGCTTCAAAATCTGTTTTCACATAATCCCCTGCCCGGAGTTTAATCATTGCATCGCCCTCGGCTTGCCGGTATTCCAGTACGAGGCGGTAAACGGAATCCTTTTGTACAGGCAGGTTAAACTGTTTTGCACCCCAGCGGTTCTTTTCCCATAAATCCACCAGCAGTTNNGCCGTGAATCTTGCAGAAAAATGCGTAGCCGGCAAACCCGGTAGCGGCTCAGTGCCTTCGGGCCATTCATGATCTATGGATGATTCCTGTTGTACAATTACCGGGGAGCCAGATAAGGTTTCATTAGCAAAATAGGCAACCTGTACGCCTGGCTTCCCATCCTGGTTTACCATCCTGAAGGCATCTCTTACAACGAACATGGTATCTGTAGTAAAATTTACCGCCTTCTGATAAACGACCTCTGCATCGGGCCCGAGTTTTTCCCTGATACCTTGCAGCAAGGATATTACTTTAGAGGGTGTTCCATTGTAGTTACCCAGCACCATAATCGGGTTGTCTGCATTGGGACCGACCACGGCTATCTTTTTTATACTTTTCTTTAAAGGCAAAGTAGCCTTTTCATTCCTGAGTAGTACGATGGCTTCTCTTGCCATTTTTAAAGCAAGTGCTTTATGCTCCGGCGCTTCTAATGTGCTGGCAGGCACCTGTGTAAATGCTACCATTTCCGGCGGGTCAAACATACCTAAGCGATAACGCACCATGAATAATCTCTTTAACGAAATATCCAGTTGTGCTTCCTCAATTAAATGTTGCTGCACGGCGTGTATGAGGGCAAAATAAACCGTGCGGCCGCATTCAATATCAGTACCGTGTAATACAGCATCCACAGCCGCTGCGCTAGAATCTTTATGTGTTTTGTGATAGCGAAAGAAATCGTCAATAGCCCAGCAATCGCTGGTTACGTAGCCCGTAAATTTCCATTGGCGCCTCAAAATATCGTTCATCAATTGATCATTTGCACAGCAAGGCTGCGTGTCTACCGCATTGTATGCGCACATCACGCCCGNNGTCGTAAGCGCTGGGATTAAAATTATCAGCGTGCCTGCTGGGTTCCGGACCGCTGTGCACTGCATAGTGCTTTGCGCAGGCCGCAGCCAGCAAGTATTTCGGATCGTTGCCTTGCAATCCCCGTACGAAAGCGGAACCGAGGTTTGCGGTAAGAAAAGGATCTTCTCCATAAGTCTCCTGCCCTCTTCCCCAGCGAGGATCACGGAAGATATTAATGTTCGGCGTCCAGTAAGTAAGTCCCAGGTAGCGATCACCGGTGCGACCCATGGCAATGGCTTTGTTATGAATAGCCCTTCCTTCTTTTGCAGAATATTCAGCCATCAGTTTCAAAGCCGTGGTATCCCAGGTAGCTGCCATGGCAATGGCCTGCGGATAAGATGTAACCTTGAAGGGCGTTCTTGCCACACCATGCAATACTTCATTCCACCAATCATAAGCGGGTATGCCCAGCCTTGGGATAGCAGGAGTTGCATTGAGCATTTGGGCAACTTTCTCTTCCAGCGTAAGCCGGCTCACGAGATCGTTTATCCTTTGTTCAAAAGAGAGGCTGGTATTCCACATGGGAAATTGCTTAAAACCCTGTGCTGAAGCAGCGCTGCAGCATAGGATGGAACAGGCAAAAACAAAATACCGCATGGACTAAAAAATTTAAATGTGATCCGCATAGGGTTTTACTACGGCTATCGTTCCATCCTCATTATGCGCCAATGGCGTCATCTTTATGGACCTCAGGTGAGTAACCCCCTTGCTCAGGCTGCTGTCATGATAAAACAGGTACCATTGCCCTTTCCATTGGCAAATGGAATGATGTGTCGTCCAGCCCACTACAGGCTCGAGTATACGTCCACGATAGGTAAATGGGCCGGATGGGGTTTGCCCGGTAGCATAACAGATGAAATGCGTATCGCCTGTAGAGTAAGTAAAATAATAAAGCCCATTGTGTTTATGCATCCATGCTGCCTCAAAGAAACGGCGATTGGTATCTCCCTGCAGTAAAGGCTTCTGCTGCTCATCAAGAATTACAATATCCTGGGGTAGCGTTTCAAATTGCAGAAGATCACTTGTAAGTCTGGCCATTTTTGCACAAAGGGCAGGTTCATCGTTTGCAGGCAAATGTGCTACCGGACTATCCGGTGCATCTGCATTAAAACAGCCGCTGCGCCAGCGCTGGAGCTGACCACCCCAGATGCCGCCAAAATACATGTAGTAGCTGCCGTCATCATCTTTAAAAACTGCCGGGTCAATGGAGAAACTATCTGTAATTGGAAGAGCCTCAGGTTTAAAAGGTCCGGCTGGAGATGCGCTTGTGGCCACACCAATCCTAAAAATACCGTCATGATCTTTTGCCGGAAAAAATAAGAAATATTTGCCTTCGTTTTCAGCCGCATCCGGCGCCCACATTTGCTTAGACACCCATGGAACATCATGCATGTGCAGGCCTACTCCATGATCCGTAACTGGACCTTGTGGTTCTTGCATAGAAAATACATGATAATCTTCCATGGCAAAATGGCTGCCCAAATCATCAAAGGCATCGCCTGCATCTACATCATGCGAAGGATAGATATAAATGCGTCCTTCAAAGACATGCGCAGAAGGATCGGCAGTATAAAGTGCTGTAACAAGCGGCTGGGAAATAGCCCGCTGATTTAATGCTTCAAAATCGATATGATCAATGCTGTCTTCTGGCATGATAAATAATTTTCAGGTTGATATTTTAAAGTTGGCGTCTCTTACCAAGGTCTTCTTCGATGGTGTTTTCCATGCGCTTATTAATCTTGTAAAAAAACAAGAGTACTACCCCCATGAGGAAAGGAATGGCGGGATAAATACTTACCAGCATTTTAGTTCCATGTATGGCAGAAGCGGCCTGCGCCGTTTCACTATTGGGCACATAATGATACAGCCCCAGGATCCAGGTAACGAGGGCACCACCAATACTGAGCCCTCCTTTTAAACCAACCATCATGGCAGAAAAAATAATAGCCGTTGCACGCCGGTTGTTTTTCCATTCGGAGTAATCTGCCACATCAGCAATCATGGCCCATAACAATGGAATGGTAATACCATAAAAGAATCCATGCAGTATTTGCAGCAGGAACATTACAGAAACAGAACTGGGCGGTAGAAAAAAGAACAGGATGATAAAAAGCGTAGATATAAATAAAGCAACCCCAAATACATCCCGCTTACCATACTTATCTGCCAGTTTTTTGGAGAGCGTGATACCCACGATCATAAAAATAATACCGCCCGCATTAAAGAGTCCGAAGCCCGCTGACACCGGATCTTCGCCAAAGAAATTAATACCAATACCAGACAGAAACTGCAATATAGGGCTGATAAAAGAAGTGAGCGTTTCCTTGTCTACAAAATTCTTAAAGTAATAAACATAAGAGCCGCCCTTCATCGCCAGGGTAACAAAAACAAGTGTGGTGAGCACGAGCATAATTATCCATGGTCTGTTCTTAAAAAGATCTCCCAAATCTTCAGTGATACTTGATTTTTGTTCGGGTCTCGGCACAATCCGCTCTTTTGTAGTAAAAAAAGTAACGAGCAACATTAAGGTGCCAATGATGGCCAGCCAGGTCATTACCTTTTCGATGCCGATGGCTTTATCGCCGCCGCCCACGGTCTCAATAATAGGAAGCATAAATACCTGCACAAAAAACTGGGCAAACATCACCGCTACAAAACGATAGGCAGATAAACTATTGCGCTCTTTCATGTCCCCGGTAATCACCCCGCTCAGAGCGGAATAGGGAAGATTATTAGCAGCGTAGAAAAGCAGCAGTAAGGTATAAGTAACCACCGCATAAATCAGTTTGCCTTTATAAGAAAAATGCGGCGTACTAAAAGCGAGCAACGCTATTACGCCAAGCGGCACAGCCGTCCACAATATCCATGGCCGGAATTTACCCCAGCGGGAAACTGTTCTATCTGCCAGCGCTCCGAGAATAGGATTAAAACCAAAAGCCGCTACCAGGCCCACGATAAGAATGATAGCGGAAGCGTCATTAGCCTTGAGGCCATAAATGTCGGTATAGAAATAAGCCAGGTAAGTCATGAGTGTTTGAAATACCAGGTTGGCAGCAAGATCGCCAAGGCTGTAGCCAATTTTCTCAGCAACAGATAATTTTTTCGCAATGGGAAGCATAGAATGCTGGTTTAAGGTTTAGGTTGTATGGTTTAAGGTTTTACGGGAATGATGATAGACAGGAAAGTGCTGTTGTTTTTGTTGATTCGATGAATAGGCAGCCGGAAAGAACAATCCTTAAAGCCTGCGCATATATTATAATGAATGCATTACGCCCAGTGATATGAATGTTGTACATGGCAATTCTTTAAGCGACTGAGAATGTTAGAGGACTAAGGTAGAATTTATTTTTAAAAAATTTGTGCAATCGGTTGATGAATTCAAAATATTCCTTACTTTAGCCTTTGAAATACAGGGAAGCGATTGCAATGGATACCAAAAGAAAACTGTATTTTATTTGCGAAGGCTTGCTAATATTGAGATTTAAACAATAAATTGTTCTCATTTTAAATAAATCAGCAAATTCAAGTTAGAGTTCAGGTTTTTAAACAACTTAAAAATTTGGACTATTTTTTCCAGTCTTTATGCAACCGGTTGCAATTAGTTCGCCATCTGTAAAAAGCCATATCATGGCAACTAACAATGCCAAACCGACCGCGGCATATTCTGAAATACAGGATAAAAAAATCATTTGAGATTCTATGCCGATCAGGGTTAACTGGGCTGGCATGTAAGAGGGATCCATAAACAAAGAATAAGGCAATAAAGACTATAGAAGTAGAGAGCCTGTTTAAAAAAAAATAAGATCGATAAAAAAGCCCGATTAAAGAGAATTACTCCAGGGTTTAAAATAACATCGTTTAGGTGTATAAGCAATCAATAACGGAGGGTGATTTTGTCTCACCCTCCTCAATTTTCCTTTGAAAAAAGATAACGAAAATGCTTTTACCAGAAATAGATCTCAGCGTTTCATGCATTAAATTTTTAATTGCAGATTTCTGTACACAGGAAACAGTTGCTTCGGCTACTTACCATGAAACAGAAACAAATAGTATTGCTTTACAACCCAGCTTAGAGCAATCTCCTGACTCATGGCGGAAAGATGTGCAAGATCTCATCCGCAAAGCTAATACCACTAAAAAATACAATTTAAAAGATAGCGGTGCACTGGCAGGTAGATACGAATCCCTGTACCAAAACTGGAAAGCCCTCCTCACAGAAAAACTCAACGCTTTTACCGCTGAAACAAATGCAGCATCAAAGCACAAAATTGCATTATAGAAAACACAAAAATAAGATCATGACATTAGCAACAACAGCACAAACAGAATATTTCAAAAACGTGCCTAAAATTCAATTTGAAGGTACTGGTTCTCACAATCCACTTGCTTTTAGGTGGTACGATGAAAACAAAATGGTTGCCGGTAAATCGATGAAAGACTGGATGCGGTTTGCATGTGCGTATTGGCATTCTTTTACAGGTAGCGGTGCAGATCCCTTTGGAGAGCCTACCCATCTTTTTGAATGGGATAAAAAAGCAGGTGCTGTAGAAAGAGCAAAGGACAAGGCAGATGCAGCCTTTGAATTTATGACAAAACTCGGGCTCCCCTACTATTGCTTTCACGATGTGGATGTGGTTGAATACGGTAATAATATTGAAGAAAATGAGCAGCGCCTGCAAACGATGACGGCATACCTTAAAGGGAAGCAGGCAGAAACCGGTATAAAATTACTCTGGGGAACAGCGAACCTGTTTTCAAACCGGCGTTACATGAATGGCGCTGCAACCAACCCTGATTTTCATGTGCTCACTCACGGTGCAGCGCAAGTGAAAGCAGCCCTGGATGCCACTATTGCGCTGGGTGGAGAAAACTATGTATTCTGGGGTGGCAGAGAAGGATACATGACCTTGCTCAATACAGATATGAAAAGGGAGAAAGAACATCTTGCCCGCTTCCTGCACACTGCAAAAGACTATGCCAGAAAGCAAGGTTTTAAAGGCACTTTTTTTATTGAACCAAAACCCTGCGAACCAAGCAAGCATCAATATGATTATGACTGCGAAACCGTCATTGGCTTTTTACGCCAGTACGATTTGCTCAATGATTTTAAAATAAATATTGAAGTGAATCATGCTACGCTGGCAGGGCACACTTTTCAGCATGAATTGCAAGTGGCTGCAGACGCTGGCGTGTTAGGCTCGATGGATGCCAATCGTGGCGATTATCAAAATGGCTGGGATACAGATCAATTTCCCAACAACATTAATGAACTGGCCGAAGCTATGCTTGTTGTTGTAGAAGCCGGCGGACTTGCCGGTGGCGGAATTAATTTTGACGCAAAAATTCGCCGGAACAGTACTGACCTGCAAGACTTGTTTTATGCGCATATCGGCGGCATGGATACTTTTGCCCGTGCATTACTTGCTGCAGAAGAAATTCTCACAAAATCTGATTACAAAGCTTTCCGGAAAAGCAGGTATGCCTCTTTTGACAGTGGAAAGGGAAAAGCATTTGAAGAAGGAAAACTTTCCTTAGAAGACTTAAGAGCTTATGCTATTGAACAGGGCGAACCTGCGATGATCAGCGGTAAACAAGAGTATTTAGAAAACATCATCAACCGGTTTATTTAAATTTTTTCAGCTTCCCAAAGGGATTGAAGGATTGTGAGCAAGAGTAAAGCTATCATCCTTTGATGCCTTTGGGATTCTTATTTGATAAACTTATAAAACGTTCATCTTTTTTTACCGAAAAGGAAAGGTTTATTTTAGATGAGCACCAGATACTCCATATACGAAGCCTGTTTTTCCTAAGGGCGCTTTTTATCAAATACGCCGGTGTTTCCCTTTTTCCATTTCTTTAATAATCTTTTTACTAGCCGTGGATTTGATGCAGCAATATTATTTTGCTCATAAGGATCAGCTTTATGATCGAACAATTCTAACTGGGGTTCTTCCTTTCTAAAATATTTCGTAAACCGATACCTTGGCGTGCGCATCGTAATACCATTATTGAAATAACTGTAGGCGATGTTTTTCCATTCTTTTTTTGAAGCATTTTTTACGAAGGGTACAAAACTTACCCCATCTGTTTTGTGCGGCATAGGTATATTGCACAACTCCATCAGCGATGGGTATATATCTACGGAGCTGATGACCTCATTGCAGGCAACGCCGCTGTTTGCTCCAGGCAGTTTTACAATGAGCACACTTCGCAAGGCCCAATCGAAAAGGGTGTGCTTTCCCCAAACGAGGTCGTCGCCCAGGTGCCACCCGTGATCACTCCATAAAACAACAATGGTGTTTTTATCAAGGCCTGATTGCTTTAATTCATCAAGTACTTTACCTACTTGCGCATCTGCATAACTTGCCGCTGCAAAATAAGCGTGCTTTAGCTTTCTTGCATAAGCATCAGAAAGCGGTGCCTGCAGGGAGGCCTGCTCGTCCCCAAGTTTATACTGATTAAATTCTCCACTTTCATTCAAACTCCTTTCGTTCACATTTTTTGGTATGCCCGGAGAAGGAGTGAGTGGTATTGTAGATTCGTCATACAAATCCCAATATTTCTTAGGCGCATTGAAAGGAAGATGGGGCTTAATGAAACCTACAGCGAGAAAGAAAGGTTGATCTTTTTTGGCTAATTCCTGTAGTTTCTTTACAGCCAGGTCAGCGCTCAATCCATCGGGATATCCTTCATCATTTACTGCAGCATTCTCATAGGGCCTTACCTGGTTTTTTAAAGTATTCCGATTGCTACCATTGGCATAAGCAAAAAAAGCATTCCAGCCTGTACCCCATTTGCCGGCGTTAAACAACATTTCATTCCAACTATAAGGCAATTCCAATTGATTACTTTTTGGCGCCAGGTAAGGATAAACATATCCATCGGGAGAATGACTTATTTTACCAATGCCCACGGTGTAATAACCATTGCGCCTGAGATTATCTATAAAAGTTTCAGGTATACCTGATGCAGGCTTGCCGGAAAGGGTGAGTGTTGAAGCCTCGTTTGTCAACTCCGATTGCCGGCGTGGCAGCATACCCGTTAGTAAGCTGTTACGGGAAGCTCCGCAAGTGGGCACCGCAACAAATTGCTGCGTAAATCGAACGCCCTGCGCCGACAATGCTTCAATATTAGGTGCCTTAATGAGCGATTCGCCAAAGCCTGTCAAATCATCTGCCCGCAAATCATCCAGCATAATAAACAAAACATTGGGAGAACCGGGCGACGCCTGCCTCTCCGGGCTGAGGGCAGCGCTGGAAATTGGCAATGTATCCTGGGCTTTAGCAAATA